>JARQZL010000069.1 GCA_029984855.1 Archaeoglobales archaeon
TCAATGAACGCAACACTCTCCAGCCTTGCAGTTGGACGGCTAAAGGCTATTTTAGTCATTATAATCATTATGCAACTTGTAATATTTTAATTTTTTGCTTATGATGTCTGGTACCGATTAGATCAGAATATTTGTAGGCTACACTTCCTTTAGCACACCTCCCATTAATCCGGTATAGTTCCTGAGCGGTTCTCCAATCTTTAACCCCTCTCCGCTCTTCATGTGGAGCACTCTCAATGTACGCTCGTGATCACCGAACCGGTTCTTCATCACCGCTATTACCTTCAGGAGTTCCCCATTCGTCTCCATGAATCTTCCGAGGATGAGATAGTCGCAGAAGTAACTTATACCGCCGCCTGTGAACTGGAAGACGTCAGTGGCCTCACTGACCTCGTACGTTTGTAGCATGAAAGCTCCTCTTGCGGAAAGATACGGGCATAGCAACTGTAAAGCTCTCGTCAGCTCCTCCGAAGTTAATGCCATGCGCTGCAGGCTGTTGATGGGGTCTATAGCTACTATACTTGGATCGTATGCTTCCACATCGTTCATCACCATTCTGTAGAACCTTCCGAGGTTCATGCCATACGGGGAGATATGCCTCACTATCAGCTTTGAAGGTGTGTAGTTGAAAAGCGTTCTTAATCTGTGGGCAATCACTTCTTCAGTCTCTTCGAAGGAGTAAAGTATCCCCACCTCACCTCTTCCATCGTTCTCTATTAGCATCTGGAGGCACATGTTGGTCTTTCCGACACCACTCTTTCCGGCTATGAGCACGTCAGAACCCTCGTATATGCCACCGCCAAGCATTGCATCGAGTTCTGGACTTCCAGTGGATACAATTCTCTGGGCTTTCTTTGCCTCCCCGACACTTAGAGGAATGATTGGATGGACGACCATTCCCTGAGGTGTTATATCGAAATAATGCCTTCCGAGCCATGCGTTGCCACCCCTGTACTTCAATACATTTATGGTTCTGAAAACTTCTCCGTCGTTTCTGACGACCCTTTCCAGAATGAACTCGCCACTGGTGAGATAGCTCACAATCTCTCTTCCCACTTCCGCCGTCAGCTCTTCCGCTATGATTGACGTTATGTTTTTCCTGTTGAGGAACTGTATTATTGAGGAGACTATCCTCCGGTATATCGATGGGTCTCTGGAAGCATCCTTTAATATACTCATTCCATCTATGAAAACTCTGCTCGCATCTTCAAGCTCCTTGAGCTTTGTTATTGACTCCACGAAGCTGTATATCTCATTAACTGAGTCGAAGCCAATGAAAAGCAGGTCTGAGGACAGTATATCCATCTCCGATACTTTGTCTATGAGGTGAAAGTTCGGAGAATCGATGTTCCAGCCAAAGGACTCCGCTTGCATTACTATCTCTTCCTTTGGTTCATCAAAGGAGATGTAAACGACTTTTTCTCCTCTCTTAGCTCCTTCGAGCAGAAACTGCAGACCAAAAATTGTTTTTCCACTCCCAGGCCCGCCTTTGAGCAGATAAGCCCAGCCCCCCTCCAGACCACCCCTCAAAACCTCATCGAGACCCGGAACACCTGTGGATACTTTTTTGTGCATGATATTTTTACCTCTTCACGTCTTATAAGCTTTCTCACACTTATTTGGTTATATTATCAATTTGGAAATGTAATTTTTTGCCGATAGAATAAATATCTAAGAGATGTTCTCCATCTGATAGTCTCCATCGTAGGGTGTAGTTTCTTCTGTCAGCTTTACGAACACAAGCTGGAGAATTCTGGCATTTTTCTTGAGCCATATTCCATCGCTGTAAATAACTAATCCAACCTCACTTCTGCCCCTGTAGCCGGCATCCCATACTGCCGTGAGCAGATTTGCTCCACAGCGAACCAGCGAGCTCCTTGGCCTTCCGAACGCCATCAGGTCATTGCCCAGATTGACAATCTCGTTTATTCTCACTCTGTAAAAACCTTTTGGCAGAAAAATCCAGCCGTTCTCGAAGGGTATTTCTTCAATTTCCGGCAATTGCCTTTCCATGTTATCGAAATCGAGCTTTCCCTGCCCTTTCAGCCTTGCTACGCTTTGTAACGTACAATCAAATCCATTCGGCTGCAACTGGGTTTTGAGGTCTGTGTAATTTTCTATAAGCCTGTTATCCCTTATCCTCCTTTCTATCTCCTTTTTGCTCAGAACGCTACCGTACGGCAGGTCATACACCTCCGCATAGGGTTTTATATCGAGTACAGGTGTGTTGGGAAGCGCATCAAGCCCCCTGACCTTCAGGACATTTCCCTCAATGGAAAGCAGCCTTACTGCTGTGAGACCTATCCTGTTTGGCCTGTTTGGGGAGCGGGTGGAAAATACGCCCCTTAAAGGACGTGTAACATCACCTTTTGGGTGCACAAGAAGTTTCTCCTCAGCAAGATGGAGAAAGTAGAGAATCCAGAGGTACTGGCTTTTGAGACCCTTAAGTCCACCCACAAATTCGGGAAGTATTTCTATCGTGTTCTCGTCAACAACGTATCCCACGGGTCTTACTTTCGCTTCCTCCATTCTCCCACCATGTAATCGATATAATATGTATCGTATTCATCATAACAGTGCATAAGCTTTGCCGTTTTGACGGCTATGATGTGGGCACATGGCTTTTTTGCTTTGAGGTTGAACTGGAAATCCCGACATGTACAAAAGTTGTTATCAACTATATACTCGTGTTTGCCAATTACAACAAAGAAGTCCCTGTACTTCTTAATGTTCCTGTCTCTCAGGTAGAAAAATGCCTTCTCACCCCTCTTTCCGTATTCGAGCAGAAGTGCTTTGTAAAGCTTGTAGTCAATTTTTTTTGCAGCTTTTACAACACTTTCCGGTAGCTTAAAACTCTTCATCTGAGGAATCTATCTCGAGGAGAAGCATCACCGTGTTTATCGCATCAACTCCATCAATCCAGTTGAGAACCATGCCATCTTCCGGCACTTCTATGTTTTCGGGCAGCTTTTCACCCTTGAAAACCTTTGCACCCGCTCTTGCAACTGCATCGAACGCTCCCTCAAAATCACCCCTCCTCTCTTTCTCTACAGCCTCCTTTACAAGGGTCTGCACATCCTTTTTGCTGATTTTTCCCTCTATACAGTACTTTGCTGCCCTTACAACTGTTTTAAGCCCCTCTCTCACAAACTCGAAGAAATCACTTTTTAGAGGGTCCTCGAAGTTCACCTCTGTGTTGAGTATCCCTTCCATCCCCTCCAGTTCTGAAATCGCATTCTTCTTTGTTATCTCTCTTTCCTTCACAGCCCTTATGACATTGAGACATGCAACTACGAAGTCCTCCATCATCTGGTCGAAAACTGCAAGCGAATCAGCATCGTCTAAGTCCAACTCTGCCTCCCTTATCCTGTTGACCCAGTTGTTGAACCTGGTTTCGCTGTAGTAGTTCATTGTCCCGTCATTGGCAATGGTAGTTATAATACTTTTGTTTAACTTATCATCTGCAGAGCATCCATCATCAATCATATATCAACAACAACAAACGCATGCCATTCATCGTTCCTCTCAACCTTGAAGTTATGGAGAGTTATTGCCTTTGGTTCAACTTTAACCGCTCCTGCTTTCAGCTTTCCACCGTAAAGCTTTCCTCTGGCCTTTAAAGTGCCCTCTCTTTCAATTTCCACTTCCGCTCGCAAAGCAACGAAGAATTCTGTGCCAAACAGAAAAAGTAACTCGTTCAGCCAGTGATACAGGAGCATGTCTTCAGCCTCACCTTTCACTTCTATTTCCTTCTCGAGGCCATTTTCAAGTTTTTCAGTATAAACGAACGCATCACAGAAAGCGAGCGTTGCATTCTCCATGAGTTCTTCCAGTGTTCTGCCGAAAATCTCAAAGGCTATGTCGGCTGTGTGGTCAATGAATCGATACTTCATGTATCAGGCTCGATTTACGGATATTTAAGTTCACCCTCATATTTAAACATTAAAAATCGAAAGACTTAAAGGTTAAAAAGTAAGGCATAAAGCGGGTGAGCAGATGAGGTTCGGTGTTGAGTTCGTTCCCAATGTCAAGTACTATGAGCTTGAGTACTATGCCAAACTTGCGGAGGATAACGGCTTTGGTTATATGTGGATTACCGATCACTACAACAACAGGAATGTTTATGCAACGTTAACTCTTCTGGCAATGAGAACGCGGGAAATGAAAATTGGTGCGGGAGTGGCAAACCCGTATCTTGCCCATCCGGCCGTTATTGCATCTGCAATTGCAACAGTTAATGAGGTAAGTGGGGGAAGGGCCATACTCGGGATTGCTGCGGGGGATAAGGTAACGTTTGAAAGAATAGGTGTGAAGTGGGAGAAACCACTCAGCAGGATAAAAGAGGCAGTTGAGGTGATAAGAGCCCTACACACTGGCAAACCCCTCAGTTATGAAGGTGAATTCTTCAACTTAAAGGGTGCGAAGCTCGATTTTAAGACGGGAAGTATACCTATATACATCGGAGCGCAGGGGCCTAAAATGCTGAAGCTTGCAGCAGAAATAGGCGATGGTGTGCTGATAAACGCCTCTCATCCAAAGGATTTTGAGGTTGCGATGAAAAACATGGAAATCAGGGAAAATTTTGATGTTGTAGCATATGCATCGCTGAGTATTGACAAGAACAGAGAGAAAGCGAGAAATGCAGCAAAAATCGTTGTTGCTTTTATAGTTGCCGGAAGCCCGGATTTGGTTTTCGAGAGGCACGGAGTTGATACAGGTAGTGTTGAAAATGTGAGAAATGCCCTAAACAATGCATTCGCAACCGGCGACTGGAAGTCCGTCCATGAAGCGGTTACGGACGAGATGGTGGACATTTTCTCGATAAGTGGAACACCGGATGATGTTAAGGAGAGGATAGAAGAATTAAAGAAGGTTGGGGTAACGCAGGTTGTTGCCGGAAGTCCTCTCGGGCCAGACAAGGCAAAATCCATAAAGCTGATGGGAAAGGAGATAATTCCAGAGTTTTAGTCAAAGTGTTTTGGAGAGATCTTCAGCTCTCCCTCCTCGAACACAGCATAGCCAAGCCTCTCTTTTATTACTAAGTAAGCCATCTCCGGAGGAATCGCCCCCATCTCGGTGATTATTACGTCTATATAGTCCCTTGGCGTTACGTCGAATGCGGGGTTTCTCACATTAACACCTTTAAGCTTCAGGATTTCTTCCGGTGCAACTTCGCTCGCTTCTCTCTCTTCTATTGTGACAAGTTCACCGAAGAGCGTCTTCGGGCTGAACTTGTAGGTTTCAGCAGCTACCATGAACGGGACTTTTGCCTCTTTCGCAGATAGGGCGATCTGGGAAGTCCCTATCTTGTTTACCAAGGCACCATTGGCAGTTATCGTGTCGGCTCCCACAACGATGCAGTCAACCTCCTTCATGAAGTATCTCGCTGCAGAGTCAACTATCAGTGTGGCAGGAATGCCAGCTTTGCTGAGCTCTCTTACGGTCAAATGACCCTGAAGTCTGGGCCTCGATTCGGTTGCAAAAACCTCCTCAATCTTACCCTGTCTGAATGCCTCCTTTATCACGGAAAGAGCCGCTGAAGAATTACAGTGAGTCATTACCACAGAACCTTTCCTTATCCTCCTTGCTCCTATCTCTCCTATCTTTTCATGAGCCGTTTCAACCCATCTTATGAATTCCTCGCCTCTTTTTACAGCACTCCTTCTTTTTTCTTCATCGCTTTCCCCTTCGTAGCGCATCACGTAATTAACGGCATTATACAGGCTTACGGCTGTGGGACGGGTGTTTAAAAGAATTTCCGCAGCTCTCTTCATCTTTTCATCAAATTCGCTATCAACAGATTCTGCGAAATTCCTTAGTGTTTCCGCAGCAAACCTTGCTATTCTCGCCGCCCCTCTTATCTCCATACTCCTTATTTTCTCTGCCGCTTCTTCGACGATCCAGAACATTTTTTACCCCCTCAATTTATATTTTTCTTACTTCTTCTTCACTTTTTTAATCTTTCCTGACTTTTTAACTCAAATGCAGTTGCCCATCTGCTTTATATACTGCTACTTTTATTTCACTTCATAGCTTTGTCATAGCTTTGTCCGATAAAATAAAATGATTAAAAATTAAAGTTTTCGTCGTTCGAAAAAATTCTGGAAATAAATAATTACAGAATCGGTCGAATTTTATTTTAATTCGTCTAACGTCTAACCATAGATTTAAATATGTCGAATTGAAGAATAGAATCATGGAAATGCGAGAGATGCTGGCAAGACCTAATGAACTTGAGGGGGGAAAAGAAGAGGTCGTATGGCTCATAGAAGCAAGACTGTTTTTGAAGGATAAAAGGGAAACAGAGCTTTTTGTAAAGACCCTTGAAGATAAGGGCTTTCACGTTGAAACAAAGCCTTTAATATTTGAATACTGATAAAAATACAAAATGAAGGGGGGTCTTCCGCTGAGCTTGGCTTAGCAAGCAAAGCATTTATAATCATACATAAACACACTGTTTCATGGAAACTTTAATAGAGCAGGCAAGGAAGGGAAAATATCCGGGCTGGATTGAGGATGTTGCCCGGTTTGAAGAAATAGATGTTAATACTCTTCTCAGGCTTATCTCCAAAGGAGAGGTGGTCATCCCCAGAAACGTGAGAAGGGAATGTGTTCCCAAGGCAATAGGTAGATTCGTGAGAACAAAAATCAATGCCAACGTCGGAACTTCAATAGATTATGTGAATGTGGATGAAGAAGTGGAGAAGGCAAAAACAGCAGAGAAGTACGGGGCAGATGCTGTAATGGATTTATCAACAGGAGGTAGCATCGACGAAATCAGGAAGAGAATAATGAGGGAAGTAAATGTGCCTTTTGGAACCGTGCCAATCTATCAGGCTGCCCGAAGTGCGGGTGTTGTTGTGGAAATGGACGAAGACGACTTCTTTAAAGCTGTAGAAAAGCAGGCAAAGGACGGCGTTGATTTCATGACAATTCATGCTGGCGTTAATTGGACGAGTGTTGAAAGGCTCAAGAGGAGCAACAGGCTGCTTGGTGTGGTCAGCAGAGGCGGGGCAATAACCATCGGCTGGATGCTCCACAACGAAAAAGAGAATCCGTACTACGAGAACTTCGACTACCTTCTCGAGATTTTGAAGGAGTATGACATAACGATTAGCCTTGGAGATGCGTTCAGGCCAGGATGCATTCACGATGCAAGCGACAGAGTGAAGTTCATGGAGTTTATAGTTCTCGGAGAGCTTGTTGAGAAGTGCAGAAATGCTGGAGTCCAGGCAATGGTTGAGGGGCCGGGACACGTGCCAGTAGATGAAATCGAGACTTCAGTTAAGGCGATGAAATATGTAACAAGAAATGCGCCGCTTTACCTTCTTGGCCCGCTCGTTACTGACATCGCAGCTGGTTATGATCATATTGCAGCAGCGATAGGTGCTGCAGTTGCGGGAATGTATGGAGCTGACCTGATATGCTACGTAACTCCGTCAGAACATCTTGCTCTGCCGGGGGTTGATGAAGTAAAGGAAGGAGTTATAGCTGCAAAGATTGCCGCCCATGCAGCAGACCTCGTTAAAGAGGGGCAGAGGGAGAGGGCAAGGAGCATAGACTACGAGATGTCCCTCGCAAGGAAGAACCTCGACTGGGAAAAACAATTCAGGCTTGCAATAGACCCAGATAAGGCGAGAAAGATATGGAAAAACAGAAAATCGAAGAGTGAAGCATGCAGCATGTGTGGAGATCTGTGTGCAATAAAACTCGTTAAAGAAGCTCTTGAAAAAAAGAACATCTAAAGCAGGTCTTTTGCTCTCTCGAGAAGATTTTCTCCCTCCTCAAATCTCTTTACAGCTTTAGCAAGCAGCTCTGAGGCTTCAGGGTTTATGTTTTTAATCTTTTCAGCCCACTCTGCATATTTTTCTGTATGTTCTCTGCTGTGCTCTATCCAGTGTTCGAGCAGATGCCTGAGCTTCTCATGTTCGGACATGAGAAACGGGCGTTATTGGCGATATAAATATCTTCCGTAGAGTGTTACTTTTTAATACCAGATTCTTTAAGAAAGCGAAGCATGTTTCTCCAGTGGCTCCCCATCCAGTAGAGCTTTCTACATTTCTCGCAGTACCAGAGCTCGTACCTCTCAAGGATATCGCTTCCCAGCTTCTCTCTTTCAATGACCTCTTTTGCCTCCTCTATGCTTGCTTTTCTAAGCAGGGTATTGCAGACACTGCACCTTCTCATCACTGGCTCGAATTTCACACCCAATGCCATGACTTCTTTCATCTGCCCCTCGACGCTGTTTGATTTGATAAGATAAGCTTCTCTACCTGCTGATATGGCTCTTCTGTACAGTTCTCTGTCTTTTGTAAGCAAAATTCTGTCTTTGTGGTTGTGAACCATGTAGCTGTCTTCGTTCTCAACATTTAGATCGCCAGCGTAGAGAGTATCGTATCCCGAAATTCTCAACCAGGTTGCGAGCTTGCCCAGCATACGATCGCATATGAACTTAGCCTTCAAGTCTCAGCCACCACCTCGGGTCTGTTTTTCTTATAACCTCTGCAAGCTTTTTTGCAGTTTCAGTTTTGAATTCAAGTCTTTCAACATACGCCATGACAGAAGGATGAGATTCAGAGTACTCTCTGGCCTGGAGGAGAAGCTCGAGTCTGTCTGCATCCTTAACAAACTTTTGCAGTTCTTCTGTTTTAATCACGTTCTGAATTTCCTCAGGCAGAAGCTCAAGCTGCTCCCTGATTGCTTTTTTATCAACACTCACGTACTTCTTAGATAGTCTGTGGAGGTCAAGTGTTCTGCTCTCCTGAAGATCATGAAGTAACGCAAGAAAAGCTGCTCTGCCAGCCTTTGCTTCATCTTCGGTTTCAAGGTATGTGAGAATAAATGCTATGAGGGCAGTTCTAAAGGAGTGCTCTGCAACGCTTTCCGGATTCTTTATTCCTGCTTTGAGCCAGCCAGAGCGGGGAACGAGTTTGAGCGACCCGGCTTCGAAGAGGAACCTGACAATATTTTCCATATCTGATGTATGATGTGGCGTATTAATTCTTTATCTTCCGTCTGGATGATGAATCTCTTCAATGGGAAACTTAAAAGAAACAATAACTGTAATGAACCGTACAGATGGGAGACATCCAGAAAAATACTGACTGGCTCTCTCAGAGAAGAGTAGCACAGGAAATACCCTTTCTACTCACTATAACTCCTCTGGCACTTCTTCCCTGCCTCGGTATCGACTTGACTTCAGTTCTGAGAGCATACCCGTCTCTGCTTACTGTCAGCAGCTCTTCAGTACCTTCCACATACTCCGCAAATACAACATTGCCTTTTGCGTTTATGACGCCCCTTGCCCCTCTTGAAACAAGTCTGTACCCTTTAACTGCACTCCTCTTTCCGTATCCATCTTCCATCAATGTCAGTATATCTCCACTGCCCCGTATGCACGTGAGCCAGGCTATAGAGTCATTATTTCTGAGAGAGATTGCTTTTACTCCTTTTGCACCCCTTCCATAAGTTGGAATGTCTTCAGCCTTAAACCTCACTGCGTATCCATTCTTTGTTGCTATGAAGACCTCCTCTCCATTAAGGAGCCTTGCAAATGATATAACGCCAGAGGAGGCGATAATCCCGGCTCTTTTTGCATTTTCAAATTCTGAAAGAGGAGTTCTCTTTATGTACCCGTCCTCGGTGAGTATGAGCAGTTCTCCGGTAAAATCTTGAAATGGTACAGCCGCAGTTATTCTCTCTTCTTCCGGAATAGACAGATGCATCCTGATACTTGTACCCTTTCCAAGCCTGTCCTGTTTTGGAATCTCATACGCATGTAACCAGTACGCCTTAGATTCTGTAAAGATGAGGAGCTTATCTTTTGAGTTGCATCTGATGACGAGGAATGGTACACTATTGTTTCTCCCGGCAAGTACGCCCACACCACCTCTCTGCTGGAGCTTGAACTCCAGACCCATTCTCTTTACATAACCGTTCTTCGTAAAGAGTAGCAGGTTATCTTCCGAGGCAATAAGTTCTTCTTCGGATATTTCGTACTCTCCTGCAGCTATCTCCGTCCTTCTACCATCACCGTACTTTTCTTCTATCTCTTTCAGCTCTGAGACCACAATTTCATCGATTCTATGTGAAGAAGCGAGTATTTCTGTATACTCCTTTATTTTCATGGTAAGTTCTTCGTACTCTCTTATTAAGGCACTTATCTCCATTGCTGTGAGTTTCTGAAGTCGTGTCTGAAGAATTGCAACTGCCTGCACCTCACTAAGTCTGTATTTCTCTGTAAGAGCTTTTTTTGCCTCTTCAGGAGAGCTTGAAGATTTTATGAGCTGAATCACATTGTCTATATCCTCCACTGCTCTTTTTAAACCCTCTACTATGTGCAGTCTCTCTCTTGCTTTTTTGAGCTCATATTGCGTTCTCCTTTTGATGACAGTCCTTCTGTGCTCGATGTAGCACTCTATGAGTTCTTTGAGGTTGAGAATTCGTGGCTCGTTATCTACAAGTGCGAGAAGGGTTATTCCAAAGGTCGTCTGAAGGCTGGTGTAAGCGTAAAGCTTTTTGAGAGCTGTGTTTATGTCTTCTCTGACCTCTACAACTATTCTTATACCTTCCCTATCTGATTCGTCCCTAACAGTCCTTGCACTGAGTCGCCCCTCGCTGATCAGCTTGGCTATTTTTTCAACCAGACGTGACTTGTTAACCATGTAGGGAACTTCTTTTATCACGATTGTTGTGTCCTCAACTTCAACTCTCCCTCTGACCGTTATCTTACCCTTTCCAGTTTCGTAGGCTTCTATAAGGCCCTCTCTACCAACGATGATGCCACCTGTGGGAAAATCTGGAGCCCTGATATATCCGGTAAGCTCCCTTACTGTTATGTCCGGATTTTTTATGCAGGCTATTACAGCATTGCAGACCTCACGAAGGTTGTGTGGAGGGATATTTGTAGCCATACCGACAGCTATTCCACTGCAACCATTTATGAGCAGGTTTGGAATTTTTGCGGGCAGAACGACAGGCTCTTTAAGAGTGGCATCGAAGTTAGGTATAAAATCAACTGTATCTTTGTTCAGATCCGTAAGCATCTCTTCGGCTATTTTTGCGAGCCTCGCTTCTGTATATCGCATTGCTGCCGGTTCATCGCCATCAATACTGCCGAAGTTCCCCTGTCCATCCACAAGCGGGTAACGCATTGCAAAATCCTGAGCCATTCTAACCAGCGCATCGTAAACAGCAGCATCGCCATGAGGGTGGTATTTACCAAGAACGTCTCCAACTATTCGGGCACACTTTCTGTATGGCCTGTTGCTCGTGAGCCCCATCTCATGCATTGCATATAAAATCCTGCGCTGTACTGGCTTTAAACCATCCCGGACATCGGGCAGAGCCCTTCCGGCTATTACACTCATTGCGTAATCAATATATGAGCTCCTCAATTCGTGGCTTATTTCCCGGAGCAACTCCATTGGCCGGCAGTATACTGGGGGGTTTATAAGGCTATCCCGTTTTGACTTAGCAACTTACTTTTAACCCCGCTGCAGGCAGTCATACATGCTGACCTTCATAGGCATGGGCCTGTGGGATGAGAAGGATATCTCTCTCAAAGGAGTAGAGGCTGCAAGAAGTGCGGACGTTGTTTGCGTTGAGTTCTATACCTCAAAGCTGGTGGGAACTGAGATCAAAAAAATAGAGGAGTTGATAGGGAGAGAAATCAGGGTTCTTGACAGGGGCGATCTTGAGGATAACTCAAAGTCTCTGATAGAGGAGGCAAAGAAGAAGAATATTGCTGTTCTGGTACCCGGCGACCCGATGGTTGCTACCACTCACTCTGCAATGAGAATTGAGGCGGAGCGCATGGGGGTGAGAACAAAAATCATTCATGGAGCAAGTATAATCTCTGCAGTTTGCGGACTTACGGGTTTACACAACTACAGGTTTGGAAAGTCTGCGAGCGTTGCATATCCATACGGAAAGCCCTCAAGAACACCTGTCAATGTTGTAAAGCAGAACTGGAGCATAGATGCCCATACTTTACTCTTTCTTGATTTACATCCTGAACCGATGCTCATACCAACTGCCGTGGAGATTTTAAGAGAGGCAGGACTCGACAACTGCTATGCAGTTGGAGTTGCAAGAGCCGGTAGCGATGAACCTGTTGTTAAATGCGACACCCTTGAGAAACTTGGAAAATACGATTTTGGAGGAGGTCTGCATGTTCTGGTCGTTCTTGCAGCTCTTCACTTTATGGAGTATGAATGCCTGAAAACATTTGCTTCCGCTCCGCCAGAAATTGAAGGGCTTGTAGAGTGACTTAATTGTTGCTGCATTATTGATAATAGAATTTAATAAATTAATCAATTGAGAAAGATGTATATAGGGCAATAAATAAACAAAATCAGTATGCTGCATGAGTATATAGTCTGGCTGAAGCGAATAGTCGAGAACCCTGCAGCAAAGTCTGTTATAAAGAGACTTTCTTCTCCAAAGAGAATAGACTCCGTTCTTGCAGCATATGCCGGCCTGAGGCAGGCCAAAGGCATTACTGAAAAAAGCTATTACGCAATAATATCAAGGGCTGTTAAAAAAGCTGCGGAGAAGTTTGGAATCGATGAGACTTTGCTTAAGGAGGGACTCAAAGATCCGTACTACAGGAGGGGGCTTGCAGGTGTTTTGAGAAGCATTGCAGAATATGGAATTACAATGCCCCAGAAGCTGTATGCACCATTTCTTGTGGTCTGGAACTTTACAAAGAAGTGCAATCTGAGGTGCAAGCACTGTTATGCAAATGCTGGAAAGGCCGTAAACGAGTTAAGTCTTGATGAAAAGCTTGAAGTGGTTAACCAGCTCGATGATGCTGGAGTGGTGGCCATCTCTTTCTCTGGAGGAGAGCCGCTGATACACAGAGACTTCTGGAAGGTGGCAACTCATGCATCTCAGAAAGGATTTCATCTGAGTGTTGCAACAAATGGAACGCTGATAGATAGAGAGGTGGCGAGAAAGCTTGCCAGATTGAACTTCGGGTACGTTGAGATAAGCCTCGATGCAACCAGGCCGGAGATACATGATCACTTCAGAGGTGTTAAAGGAGCATTTGATAAAGCTGTTAAAGGCATAAAATCGTGCGTGAATGAAGGACTGTTTGTGGGAATTGCCACAACTGCAACCAAGTTAAATCTTGAGAACATTCCAGAGGTTATAGATTTCGCAACCGAACTCGGTGCAGGGAGAGTTATCGTTTTTAATTTCATACCGACTGGCAGGGGAAAGGAGAACGCACAGCTCGATTTGAGTCCAGAGGAGAGAGGAAAGCTTCTTGAGTACCTCTACGACAGACTCGAGGAGGGAAAAATCCAGGTATTTTCGACCTCACCGACATATGCTGCGGTTGCGATGCAGAGAATTGCGGCCAGAAAGGGAAAAAGGATAACACCCACTCACTTTGCAAATGTCGAACTTACGAACATGGAGAAGTATGGAAATGCGACAATAGTGCTTTCCGAGTTCATTGGAGGATGTGGAGCGGGAAGGCTGTACTGCGGGATAGAACCAAATGGGGATGTTACACCCTGTGTTTTCATGCCAATAGTTGTTGGCAATGTTATAAAGGACGGTTTTCTCAACGTCTGGCAGGAAAGTGAGCTGCTTGAGAAGTTGAGGAACAGAGATGCAGAAAAATACGCATGCAGGGATTGTGAGTACCGCTACATCTGTGGAGGTTGCAGGGCGAGAGCCTATGCCTACAGTGGAGACGTGCTTGCCCCCGATCCTGGCTGCCACATCGTAAAGTTTGTGAAGGCACAAGGATTTTAACCACCTCCAATCTTTTTTACCTATGAAAGGGGCGGTTGGAAGGATATGCGGTGATGCTTCACCTACAGAATTCAGCTTCATTGTTTTCGATCCCAAGAGTGTCAGGCATACCGATTACATCAAAGCATGGAACGATGTCGATGGGTGGGTTATGGCCCAAGTTGTTGATATAAAAGCAACATCAGACATCAGCGAGAGTGAGATACTTCAGGGAAGAAATGTGGAAAAAGAGCTTTATCTTGCCAAAGCGGTTGTTATAGGAAAGAGGGATGAAAGAGGGATGCTGAGAATTCCAAAAACACCTTTTGTTCCGGGAGAGAACGTTTTCAAAGCTGAGGAGGATCTGGTGGTTGACGTTCTCGGGCTGGAAAAAGATGGCATTTATCTGGGATTGCTTGATGATACTCAAATAAAAGTCAACCTTGATCTGAACTCGTTTGTTCAGAAGCACTGCTGCATCCTCGCAAAAACCGGAAGTGGGAAGAGTTATACTGCAGGGGTTATCATAGAGGAGTTAATTGAAAAAGGCGCCCCCCTCTTTATAATTGACCCGCATGGTGAATATGCAACGCTGAAAGAGCCGAACAGGAATGAAGGAGAGCTGGAAAGAATGGAAATCTTTGGAGTTAAGCCAAAAGGGTACTCCAACGTGATGATCTACGTCCCTCCAAACTCTCCCTTCGTTGACAGAGCTGATGGAGTACTGAAACTTGACGGTACGAATCTTACTGCTGAAGAGATAGTTGAACTTGCGGGAATTACCAGTTCAACCTCTCAGGCATTGCTCTATCAGGCTATAAAGAACCTGAAGGACAGGAATTACACGATAGAAGACGTCATTCAGGAGGTTGAGTCGATAAAGCACAACGCAAAGTGGGCACTTCTCGGCCATCTGGAAAAAATAGTTGAAGCAGGCCTCTTTAATGAGAATCCAACACCTGTAAACGCTCTCCTTCAGAAAGGAAAGGCGATAGTTCTTGATATGCGGGGTATCCCGCCTGAACATCAGGATCTGATAGTTTCAAGGATATGCCACAAACTTTTCGAGCTGAGAAAGCGTGATGACGTGCCGGCGGGCATGATTGTGCTTGAAGAAGCACATAACTTTATCCCGGAGAGGGGGATGGGTAAGGCTGTTTCAACACCAGTATTGCGAACCATTGCAAGCGAGGGCAGAAAATTTGGGCTCGGTCTGATGGTTATCAGCCAGAGGCCGGCAAGGGTGGACAAGAACGTTATAAGTCAGTGCAACACTCAGATAATCCTCAGAGTTACAAACCCCAATGACATCAATGCGATAAAAAGAGGGGTTGAGGGGTTAACTGCTGAAATGGTCGATGAGGTAAGGCGTTTACCGCCGGGAACGGCAATTGTTGTAAGTCCGGAGCTTGAGAGACCGGTAATTGTGAGCGTGAGAGTTAGAAAGAGTATGCATGGTGGGCAGGCGGTGAATATCATCGAGAAAAAGAGGGGTTTTTTCAAGGCTGGAAAGAAAGATAAAAAGAAGGATAGAGGATTAAAGAAGAGGGAAAAAAGCTTCTTTGAGAAGATGTTTGGGTGAGGGGGATGAACTATCTTGTGGTTCTTCAGGGTGCGTGGATTGTCAGGAAAGCAAGGAGTGTAGAGGACGCTATGAACATAGCGGTGGCTGAGGCGGGGAAAATGCTTAATCCGGATCTTGACTTCGTCAATATTGATGTCGGAGTTGTTGAATGCCCGAGATGTGGGGAGTCACTTAAAAGTGCATTCATGGTTGCTGGAATGACCCTTGTGGGACTTATATTTGAGATGAAGGTTTTTAACGCCCAGAATGAAGAACATGCCGCAAGAATAGCAAAGTATGAAATAGGGAAAAGACTGCAAAAAACACCTCTTGAAGTTGTGGAGGTTGTGAGGCTTGAGTGAAGTTCTGGTGAGTGACATTTCTGGTTACCTTTACTGCCCTCGGATATGTTACTTCAGGTTGAAGTTTGGAGGTAAGATTAACGAAGTTCACGCTGCGAAGGAGATATATACAAGCAGGAGAGCAGGGTTTGATGATGAATGGGCAAAGAGAAAATTTCTCAGCCTTTATGGAGAGGAAAATCAGGAAATTTTTGAAATAGCAGCCGGGAAGTTTATTTACAGCAAATCTCTTGAGCAGCTTGAGCAGCTTGACTACGGCATTGTTCTCGAATCAAGCCGTTTAAGACTTAAAGGAAAACTTGACGAACTCATCCAGCTAAAAGGAGTGAGATACCCTCTTATTCTCTCCTCAAAAGCCCCAGAAGAGGGTGTATGGTATAGGGACAGGATAAAGACTGCAGCTTTCTGCATGCTTCTAAAGGATGCCGGTATTGTCGATACATCTTCTGGCCTCATCTATCACTGCTTCGATGGAGAGTTGAGGGAGGTGGAGATAGGGCGAAAGGATAAGTATACAGTTATGAGGCTTGTAGAGAGAGTGTGCAAGTTGAAGAAGGGTTTTATACCCGAGGGAGTCAGCGATTCGAGGTGCACAAGATGCGATTATCGCCGGGAGTGCAGTAACGAGCCTGTGACGTTTGCCTCACGTTTCTTATAGCATTTTTTAGCTTTTTAGAGCAGTCTTTACAGTATCCTAATCTTTTTGAGTCTATGAGGTCTGTTCTCTCACAGAATCGCATAACGCAATCGTTTGCGCAGTGCTCCAAGCCGAAGAGATGCCCGAGCTCATGCAGCACTTCTTTTATCACTCTGAGCAGAAAAACCTCCTCGCTGACACAACTCAATCTGTAAGTTGAGAGGACTGCCGCAACCCCGTTCAGCTCAGCACATCCGAAAACGGAGGTTGAATTTCGGTAGTACATGTCCTCTGGAGTTATACCCAGAACCTTCTGGAATCCATGGCTGGAAGCAAACTCTTTCAGGCAGGACATTACCCTGAGTGCATCGTATTGCCTCCTCAGGTCGTCATAAGCATCAAATGGCTTAAATGTATCAAAAGTATAGAATTCGAATGGCTTAATTCTATGAAAAATTCTAAGAAGTTTACTGTTCACATGACCGACAGGAACGAGAGCAATCAAGCCACTCACTCCAGCGGTTACTTCAGCTCATCCCATTTCCTGCGCCTCATATACCTTCTGATACCTATAGTAACGGCTGCCAGTGCGATTACTCCTCCGATCACAAGTCCGGTGAGCCTAAAATCTATGTTTGGCATCTTGAATGGCTGGGATGTGGTTTTGGGTGTTGCCTCAGGTGATATAACCTTCTTTAGCTGGTCAAGCAGTCCGTTTGCAGAATTTTTGAGCTCTTCTGCATTATTCAGGATGTTGTTTGCTTTTATTTCCGCCTCTGAGTATTTTCCATTGGTTAAATAGGCGTTTGCTGTAGTAAGCTCCTCTGTAAGGCTGCTGCTTTCATCCTGCATGCTCTTGAAGCTGGCTTTGTAGTTGAGCAGAGTGGTTGTATTAACGAGTTTGTTGCTTTCAATCTGAGCAAGATAGAGATCTATTTTATCAAGAATACCCCCGATTTCCCTCAGTTTTTTATCTGCCTGATCGCACGCATACTCTGCCTTTACCTTCTTTGCCTCCGTATCAGCCTTTTCAAGCCACTCTGAAGCGAACTTCAGCCTCTCATCTGCCTTTACATAATCTTTATCACTGTAGTAAGTTTCTGCAAGCGATTCATTCTTGCTGGCACTGTCAAGATAGCTGCTGAGTGTTGAAGTATCCACCTTACCTATATACTTATCGAGAACGGCTGAAAGATTACTGTATCTCTCCTTTACAGAGTTCATATCGCTCTGAAATTTTGCATAATCCACAACAAACAAAACAACTGGTGGAAGGCAGTTCTCGTCAGCATCCTGAACATCAAACCACACCACCTTAACTTCCTGAAGTCTTGAGGATGGGGGCGGTGTTGTTCCGGTAACGTTAACCTTGATCTGATCGAGGGCATAAGCATTTGATGCTTCATCGTACTGCACAACTTTCACATCAATAAATGATTGCCCTACCGGGCTCGAAAAGCTTATACCGCCGCCACTTGGAAGATAGTATACACTTCCTCTTATAGCCGGCTCACTGGACGGCAGTGCGAGCTCTGTTCTTATTGTATATGTTCTGCCACCCACAATTTTGGCTGCACTGCTGTCTACCGGCTCAACAGTATAACTTGCTACTATCTGATCTCCTTTTTCACACACCTTGTCTACAACAAATTTGCCGCCCGACAGGATCGGCTTATAATCTTCGCCGTTTATCTTAAGCGTGACATCAGGCTCCTTGAAGTCACTTGTATTAAGCTTTTCAATGGCCAGAACGGGATGAATCAGGACGAACAGGACAATCAGTGCAATTGCTAACCTTCTCATTCCACCACCTATATGAGAGGTTCTATATCCTCATCGAACAGCTCGAGGGTTTTCTCTATCCGTGCCCTTTCTGCATCCTCTACACCTTCCTTTGCCTCAGCGGCCATATGCTGCAACTCCCTGACCCTCGGGACATCTGTGACATTTGCAAGAACTACAAGAGCAGCTACATGCTTGGTCCTTCTTGTAGGATAGTCACCTGCTCTTACTTCGACACCTGCAATCTGCTCTTCGAGCCATATCTTCGCCTTCTCAAGCCCTTTTCTATCGAGGTGCTCTGGCGGGCCTGCAACGAGTACAAGTGCTCTTTCAGCACTCTTGATATTGCAGGGAATCGTAAGTCTGCCAAGTGCAGCCCTTCTGACAAGAGATGATATTTTCATCGCTTTATCGCTCTCCATTATCGGCTCTTCTTTCTTTGGCCTTAAGAAGGGCAAAAGCTTTTTCTTGGATTCCGGTTCAGCGAGAGAGGTTGCATAGCCTATAGAGGTTATGCCCCCTCCTTTTAGAGTATTTATAACCTCAGAGCTGTCAACTACCATCTCTCCGACCATACCTTCCTCCAGAGGCTCTCCGGCTCTTGCAAGGATGGCAAGCCTTCTTATGATTTCCTCGTTTATTCTTGCAAAGCTCTCTCTCAAACTTAGTCCTTCAAATTTCCATGCCCCGTTATCAATGAGGATGAGGTTATCAACGTATTTCATCAGAGAAATCATGCTTCTTGCTGCATTGAGGGAGTAAAGTTTGCCCTCTTCGGGAGCAGGGAGAATACCGGCCGCATAAACAGGCTCTGAGTACATCTCAGACAGATACTTCGCAAGAACTGGCGAACCTCCACTTCCGGTTCCGCCACCAAGGCCGGATATTATGAGGAAGGCATCGATTTCATGCGTTCCACGGTTATCGATTTCACTCAAAATTGTCTCGATTTCATCTTGAGCGATTTTTGCTCCGAGCCTGTTATCGGTTCCCACTCCATGACCCTTAACAACTGTCTGGCCTATGAGAATTCTATCCTGCATGGGGACGTGTTTTAAACCCATGAGGTCTGTTCTTGCAGTATTTACTGCAAGAGTCTTCAGCTCTATATTGCTACCCCTTCTTTTCTCATTTTCAAGGAATAAGTCTAAGATTTTGCCTCCCGCCTGACCAAACCCTATCATGAAGAATCTCATAGCATTTCACCTTCTGCATCTTCTGACTTCACGTTATATGTCACTTTCTCTGCTTTTGCAGGCTTTAAATTTAAGCCTTTCCATCACCGCAACTCGGTTACAGAATTTCATCTATTTTGTATTGCTCCCAGCTTCTCAATCCCACGACGATTTCGAGTTCCTGAGGAGTGATGATGGGTTTTGATCTCCGGTGATGATCATCGTAGGCAATACGGGGGCAGGCGGTGTTGACGTAGCACTCGTAGTTGAAGTTCTCAACACTGAAGTTGTCCGTAATTATAATATCGGATTTTTTACCCGATCTTTCTGCTATTTTTTTCAATTTTCTTGCGAGATTGAGTCTATTCTGCCCGATCTTCGTGCTGACAACAATACCGAAGCTCTCTGCGTTTAATGCCTTTGACATGATGAGCATGCGCTCCTTCAAAAAGCAGCCTGTATCCACTTCCTCAAATTCCTTACTCAGCGGGCTGAACCTGTAAACCTTTTTGCCTGTGTATATTGCTGCTCCTACGGGATGAAAGAGGCCATCACCTATGAAAAGTACAGCCCCAGCCCCGCTCCCTTTCAAAGCAGAATAGTTGCAGCCCAGCACCTGCCCCGGAAGCTTTACCCTGCCACTCCCTTTTTTAAGCTCCACTTCGTAGCCCTCATTCTCCAGAATTGCCTTTACACTTTCAAGCTTCCATGCATACTGGGCTGCGGCTATCAGTGCTATTCTATTCTCCTTAATTTTCAGGTGTTTAACAGATTCTTCATGGAAGTCAACTCTGTAGGGAACATAGATAACTCCATCAAGCTCAAAAATAGGTTCGTGAGCAAAGTGGAGGAGAACATCGACATATGGAAGGATAGAGGTATCCACATCACATGCCCCGAAGCTTGGAGATGCAGAAATGAGAACTTCAAAATCCCCGAGTTTTTCTGCTATTTCCTTGCTGAAGTATTTCAAGCCGTCAGGAAGCTGTACCCCAACGGTTCTAACATTACGCCGCTTCAGCTCTTTTAGAACTGAATCGAAGTCGATTCTGGAAAGAATGGAAGACATAAAAAATGAAACTAAAGCTTTCTGAGTTTTTCAAGCATCAGCTTCTTTTCAACCCTTGCTATTGTCTCCCGTACGGTCTGAACGGCATCAAGGTTGGCAGAAACGCTGTCTATACCCATCTCCACAAGCCTTGCAACGACATGGGGATAGCTCCCGGCCTGTCCGCATATCGACGTTTTAACGCCGTGCTCCTTGCAGATCCCTATTACTCTCTCTATCAGCTTCATCACTGCAGGATGCGTCTCATTGTACAGATATGCAACATTTTCATTGTTTCTGTCAACAGCGAGAGTGTACTGCGTTAAATCATTCGTGCCGAATGATATGAAGTTTATTCCCGCTTTTATTATATCCTCTATTACCAGTGCAGCTGCAGGTGTTTCAACCATCACACCGAATTCTATTTTGTCAAGCGACAGCCCTTCACTCTCTATTATCTGCTTTGCCCTTTCGACCTCCCTTGGATGTGTAACAAGGGGGAGCATTATTCCTACATTTGTGTAACCCTCCTCAACAAGCCTTTTTATGGCCATTATTTCTGCCCTGAAATGCTCTTCATTCCGCAAGTCTCTTCTTATCCCCCTGAACCCGAGCATTGGATTTGCCTCAATCGGCTCATCTTCTCCACCCTCCATTGTTCTGAACTCGTCTGTTGGAGCATCAAGGGTTCGAATCCAGACCGGCTTTGGATAGAATGCCTTTGCAACTCTCCTCATACCTCTGTACAGCTCTTCTATGTACTTCTCCGCTTCGCCATCCTTTATGTATTTCATCGGATGCTTTTCTAATCCGAGAACCATGTGCTCTATCCTGAAGAGTCCCACACCATCCGCTCCAGTTGCAGCAGCCCTTTCTGCAGCATCGGGTATGGAAATGTTCACTTTAACTTCTGTTGCCGTGATTATCGCTGGAGCTGCTGTTATTACTTTCTCCTCCTTTCTCTCTTCTACCTTCAGGCTTCCTGCATACACTATCCCCTTCTCTCCATCAACGGTAACAACAGTACCATCCTTAAGAACCTTCGTTCCATTCGTTGTTCCGACAACTGCCGGAACGCCAAGCTCTCTTGAGACAATTGCAGCATGACAGGTCATCCCCCCCTCATCTGTCACTATTGCTGAAGCTTTTCGCATGGCCGGTACCATATCAGGAGTTGTCATGATTGTAACCAGAATATCTCCCTGCTCAACCTTTCCTATTTCCTCTTCGTTTAGAATTACCTTGACCTTGCCAATACCTATACCCGGCGAGGCTCCAAGACCTTTTACGAGAATTTCTCCTTCTTTGATTTCTTCTTCTTTTACTTTGCCCTTTATTGTGGTTACCGGTCTGGACTGCACTATGTAGACTTTCCCTTTCTCTATAGCCCACTCCACATCCTGCGGTTCTCCGTAATGCTCCTCTATAACTTCTCCAAGCTTCGCAAGCTCTTCAATCTCATCATCATCCAGAACTCTTGCCTTTGCCTTCTCCTCAGGCAATTCAACCTCAACGGTTTTGCCATCCTGCTTTACAATTGCTTTATTCTTTACCGAAACTTTAACATCCGCTATTCTATTATTGACTCTATCGTACACGTATGTGTCAGGAGTTACCATTCCGCTCACTATTGCCTCACCGAGACCCCAAACAGCCTCAATTATTGTAAGCTTCTCACCTGTCACGGGGTGTGATGTGAACATAACACCACTCTTGTCGCTGTTGACCATCTTCTGTACAACCACGGCTATGCTCACATCCTCATGTCTGAACCCCTGCTGGATGCGGTAGTATATTGCCCTCGGAGTATACAAAGAGCTCCAGCACTTCCTGACGTTTTCAACAAGGTCCTCTTCACCCTTTACGTTCAAAAAAGTCTCCTGCTGACCGGCAAAGCTTGCTTCAGGCAGATCTTCAGCTGTTGCTGAACTCCTGACTGCAACGTATACCTCCTCGCCCTCCTCTCTGCATAACTCTCTGTATGCCTTTTTTATCTCCTCAACGATGTCATCGGGAATTGGAGTTGACTCTATGAGTTTTCTGACTTCCTTTGATACCTCCTGAAGTTTTTCAGTGCTCTCAACATCAAGACCTTCAAGAATATCGATTATCTTTTTCTTTATTTTTGTCCGCTCTATGAAATCCATAAAAGTCCGGCTGTCAATGACGAAGCCATTTGGAACCGGTATTTCATTTCTTAAAAGCTCACCGAGGTTTGCCCCTTTGCCTCCAACAAGTGGAATGTCATTTTTATCCACTTCACTAAGCCACATCACACCCATTAAAACCACCAGTGGCTAATTATTCTCAGGGCTTTAAAAAGATTTTTGAAGGCAAAAATTTATAACACCATCATTTTAGCGTAATCGATGAAAGTCCTTGTCACCGATCCAATACCCGATGAAGCAATAGAACGTATGCGCAGTGAAGGGCTGGAAGTTGATGTGAAGACAGGTATAAGTGAGGAAGAACTTGTTTCAATCATTCCAGAATACGACGCTCTCGTTGTTAGAAGTGGAACGAAAGTTACAAGGAGAGTTATAGAGGCCGCAAAGAACCTGAAAATAGTTGGAAGAGCTGGTGTTGGCGTTGACAACATAGACATTCAGGCAGCAACCGAGCACGGCATAGTTGTGGTCAATGCACCCGGCGGAAATTCAGTTTCTACGGCTGAGCACACCCTTGCTCTGATATTCTCTGCAGTTAGAAAAATACCCCAGGCACATAAAAGCGTGAGAGAGGGCAGGTGGGAGAGAAAAAAGTTCATAGGCAGGGAGCTCAGAGGAAAGACAATAGGAGTTATCGGTCTTGGAAAGGTCGGTTTTGAGGTTGCGAAGCGTGCAAAAGCTCTGGAAATGAACGTTCTCGCATACGACCCCTATATAAGCGAGGAAAGAGCCAAGGAGATTGGAGCAAAGCTTGTTGAGCTTAAAGAAGTGCTGAAAAACTCAGATATCGTGACAATCCACGTTCCAAAGACGAAGGAGACGGAGAAGCTCATCTCTCATGAGAACATCTCCATAATGAAAGATGGAGCGTATCTGATAAACTGTGCGAGGGGAGGAATAGTTGATGAAAGGGCTCTCTACGAAGCATTGAAGGATGGAAAGCTTGCAGGAGCGGCTCTGGATGTTTACGAAAAAGAGCCCCCGGATGTGTCGAATCCACTGTTCAGCCTTGACAACCTCGTAACAACACCTCATCTTGGAGCATCAACAAAGGAGGCGCAGATAAGCGTAGGAATGATTATCGCAGATGAGATAATAAACATGGCAAGAGGATTGCCAGTCAGAAATGCAGTAAACCTGCCGAGGATAGATGTAAGGGAATACGAATATATCATGCCCTATCTGATGCTTGCAGAAAAAATGGGTAAACTTGCAGCCTCAAAGTTGAAGGCTGTAGGGGACGTCAAAATTACGTTCAGGGGAAAGCTTGCCGGATACAGAACAGAGTTTGTTACAAGAGCTTTGCTAAAAGGACTTCTTGAAGGTATAGTTTCCAATGTAAACCTTGTTTCAGCCCTGCCCGTTGCAAAGGAGAGGGGAATTGCTGTAGAAGAGACAAGAGGAGATGTGAAGAACTATGAGAGCCTGCTGGAAGCTGAAGTAAGCGATGGTGAACGTAGCATGAGCATAGCCGGTACATGTTTTGGAAAGGAGTACCGCATCCTGAGAATTGACCGCTACAAGGTGGATTTTGTACCGGAGGGGCATTATATCATATCCCTTCATGAGGATAAACCCGGAGTTATAGGCAGAGTTGGAACACTCTTCGGGAAACACAACATAAACATCGCTGGGATGGATGTGGGAAGATACGGTGAAAAAGGGGGCGTACAGTTGATGCTTCTGCTGGTTGACGATCCACCGAGCAAGGAAGTACTGAAGCAGATGGTGGAACTTGATGGAATAATTGACGCAGTTTATGTACACCTATGAGCGGTAAAATTCTCATTATCATAACTATTTCTCAAACTATAAATACTGTCGATAGCGATTTTATGTAATGAGAGGAATCATAGACGCTAAGGATAGAAAGATAATCGAAATTTTGAGAAAGGACGCTCGAACTCCTTTTACAAAAATTGCGAAAGAACTGGGTATAACCGAGGCGGCAATCAGGAAGAGAGTAAAAAATATGGAGGAGAGAGGGGTAATTAAGAGGTACACTGCCGAGATTGATGGAGCAAAGCTCGGTTACAGCGTAATATCTCTGACGGGTGTAGATACAGAGCCAGATAAGTTTCTGGACATTGCTAAGAAGCTGAAAGAGTATGAGTTTACCTCCAAGGTCTATATTACAAGTGGGGATCACATGATAATGACTGAAATATGGGCGAAGGACAGAGAGGAACTGATGAAAATACTTTCCGGCATAGGTAGCCTTGAAGGTGTTAAGAGAGTATGTCCTGCAATTGTTTTGGAAAAGATCAAGTAAACGAGCTGAGTTGAGTAACCTCCCGAATTGCTTTCAAAACTTCCTCATCTTTTAGCTCTCTGAAGTCCTCGTAGTAGTCTGCAACCGCAAAAGGCAGGTAGCTCTGAATGTTCAGCACCAGGACACTGGCGTAATTTTTTAAAAGTTCCACTGTGTCAGCGGGTGCACAGGGGGCTGCAGCGATTATTCTGGAGGCGCCCCTCTTTCTCAAAAGATTTATTGCGGCTATCGCAGTGTATCCGGTTGCAAATCCATCATCAACAAGCAAAACAGATCTTCCTGAGAGGTCTGGTATTGGCCCATTTCGATACGTCTTCACCCTCCTCTCTACCTCTTTTCTCACCTCTCCGGATATGCTCTCTATTTGCTCATCAGTAATACCAGTCCTTCTGACAATGCCCTCATTCAGATAAACAGAGCCGTCTTCAGCAACAGCACCAAAACCGGCCTCAGGATTCCAAGGAATCGGAAGTTTTCTTACACCAACAATCAATAAAGGCTTTTTTCTCGCTTTTACAACCTCTGCTCCGACAATAACGCCTCCTCTCGGTATAGCAGCAACGAGATCGAAATCAACATCGAGCCTTGCAAGCTCTCTTCCGGCATGAGCCCTGGTGTGGTATCTCATAATCCATCCTGTTTTCAGACTTATATTTTTCTTATATATCTCCCTTTGCTGCTCACTCTCTCTCAAGGAGTGCCTTTGCAATGAGGGGAGCAACGCTGACATAACTTATGGGGCTTGGAACTGTATCTGTTCCAACAACTTCTTCAGCCCCGTTCTCATATATTCTTCTGAGGGCGTCAGATGCGAGAACTGGATGAGTGCACAGGACGTAGATTTTTTTACAGCCGGCTCTTCTGAGAACCTTTATTGCCTGGACAACAGTCGATCCGGTTGCAATCATGTCGTCAACGATTATTACATCTTTTCCTCGAACTTCCCAAGGAGCCCTCTCTATTATGACGTTTTCAGCATCAACTCTCATCTTCTTCATGCAGTAGCAGTCCACTTCAAGTCTTTCTGCAACGATGGATGCCCACCTCAGAGCCTCCTCATCAGGGCCAACCACAACAGGATTGTTTAGATCAAATCTTTCTGCATATTCTGCCAGCTCCCTCATTGCCGTCAGATTTACAGTATCAAAAGGGAACTCCGAAATCATCTCTTTAAGATGGAAATCAACAACATACATACGGTCGAGGCAGGAGAACAACCTTGATATTGTTTTGATTGGAAAAGCCTCCCCCCTTATGACTCTTTCTCTGGAGTACGGAAGGTAGGGAAATACTGCAAGCACTCTTTTTGCTCCATATTCCTTTAAAGTTTCTGCGAGGAATATTGACTCCAATATCATCTCGTCTGGGTTATGGGCGAGAGAGTTGACTATTGCAACCTCGTCTTCAGAAATACTTCCAGATAGCCTCACATATTTTTCTCCATCCGGAAGCTTCTCAAGCTGGGCATATCCGAGCTTAAAGCCAGTAAGTCTGGAGAGTTTTATGGCCATCAGGCCCTGGGAACCGGGTACCAGCAGCATCTTAACACCTCTCTCGAAATTGCTGTGGTCAGTCTTTATTCCTGTGGAGGTATTCAAGTATCTCAATCGGTATCGGCAGCACGACCGTTGTGTTCTCCTGCCCAGCAGCTTCATTTACAGTTTGGAGGATTCTGAGCATCATAGCAGGTTTGCTTTCCGCCAGTATTTCTGAAGCTTCTCTTAACTTCTTCGCAGCCTGCAGTTCCCCGTCCGCTCTTATAACTTTGGCTCTTCTTTCTCTCTCCGCTTCAGCCTGCATGGCCATTGCCCTCTGCATCTCTTTTGGCAGTTCTACATCCTTTATCTCAACAGCCGTGACCTTGATTCCCCACGGATTTGTCGCCTCATCGATTATCTGCTGGAGCTTTACATTAAGCTGATCTCTTTCAGAAAGAACTTCATCAAGCTCTGCCTGGCCTATAACACTTCTGAGAGTCGTCTGGGCTATCTGAGCGGTTGCAAAGCGGAAATCAAGAACCTCTGTAACTGCCTTCTCCGGATCAACAACGCGGTAGTAAACGACAGCATTAACTTTGACAGTCACATTATCCCTTGTGACCACTTCCTGCGATGGAACGTCGTACGTTACCGTCCTGAGGTCAACAATGTTCATGCCTTCGAGAACAGGTATAACAAAGAACAGTCCCGGCCCTCTTGCCCCTACGAGCCTTCCGAGCCTGAATATGACGCCTCTTTCGTACTCCTTTACAACTCTTATTCCTGAGAGAAGAAACAGGATTGCGACTGCTACAATGCCTACGATTATCAGGTTCATGTACGAAGTTGTGGAGGGCTATATAAATATGTTTGGAGAACAAAAGGCCAAACAGCCAAAAGGCTAAACAGCCGATCTCATATGATAGAGGGCTGCAATTGTCGCAGCTACGACCTCCTCTTTTGTTAACTCCTCTTCCCAGAATATTTCTGCAAGTCTCCTCTTGAGCGGCTGGAGCTTTTCTGTGAACTCCTTTATATACTCCTTGATGTTCTGCTCTTCTATGAAGTTCGTGTGCGTTTCGCCCCTTACAAATGCATCATTGTGCATCACTGCCATGTGGAATGGCAGGTTCGTTTCAACTCCGTCTATTATGTAACCGTGTAGAGCTCTTCTCATCCTCCGTATTGCTTCCATCCTGTTGTTGCCCCATACAGAGAGCTTTGAAATCATCGGGTCGTAGTAGGGCGTTATCTCACAGCCCATGTGAATCCCGCTGTCAACCCTGACACCCATGCCTCCAGGGCTGCGGTAGTGGACGATTTTACCGGTTTTCGGCATGAAAGTGATTGGATCTTCAGCGTAAATTCTGCACTCTATTGCATGCCCTCTAAATTCAATACAATCCTGATCATGTTGTAAAGGTTCGCCATCAGCAATCTCTATCTGGTATTTCACTATGTCTATCCCTGTTACAAGTTCTGTGATGGGATGTTCAACCTGAACTCTTGTGTTCATTTCGAGAAAGTAAAATTCTCCATCGTAGTAAAGAAACTCCATTGTTCCTGCGTTCGTGTACCCGATGTGTTTTGCTCCCTTAACTGCAAATTTTCCTATCTTTTCCCTCGTCTCATCATCAACAACCGGTGATGGAGACTCCTCGATTACTTTCTGGTGCCTGCGCTGTATGCTGCACTCTCTCTCACCCAAGTGAATAACACTGCCGTGTTCATCCGCAAGGACTTGGAATTCTATATGTCTTGGCTTTGGCAGATACTTTTCCACGTAAACTGCCGGATCTCCGAAGTACTTCTCTCCCAACTTCTTCGAGCGATGGTAGGCGGCTTCAAGCTCTTCTTCACTCCAGGCAATGGATATGCCTATTCCACCGCCACCTCCAGATGCTTTGATTGCAATGGGGTAACCAATTTTTTCGCCCCATCTGTAGGCATCATCAATACTTCTGAGTTCAGGACTGCCGGGCACAACGGGCACACCTGCCTCACCTATCAGCTTTCTTGCGTTCAACTTGGATCCCATTGTTTCTATGACCTCTGGTGAGGGGCCGATGAAGACCACGCCCTCCTCCCTGCATCTCCTTGCGAACTCAGCATTCTCCGCAAGAAATCCATATCCCGGGTGAATTGCATCGCATTCCGCCTTCTTTGCGACCTCAATTATCTTATCTATGTTGATGTAGCTGTCCTTTGGCTCTGGCTTTCCTATCCAGTAAGCCTCATCGGCATAAACCCTGTGGAATGACTTTTTGTCAGCGGTACTGTAAACCGCAACCGTGGAAATATCCAGTTCCTTGCAGGCACGCATGATTCTTACCGCTATTTCTCCCCTGTTTGCAATGAGTATCTTACGGAACATCGGCACTCGTTTGCCCTGCAATTTAAATAACTTATCGGGTTGCACGACCTGAGGTGAAATCAAACAAATCTGAGAAAATCTTTATATGCCTGCCATCCTGCAAAACTCCAGATGACCTTGCTCAGAGTCAACAATGTCACTCTCAGGTTTGGAGGAGTTAAGGCGGTAGATGGGGCATCTTTTGATATGAGAGAGGGCGAAGTACTTGCAATGATAGGGCCGAATGGAGCAGGCAAGACGAGCCTTCTCAACTGCATAAGCGGATTTTACAGACCTCAGGAAGGGCAGATATTCTTCCGTGACGAGGAGATAACGAGAAAAAAGCCTTATTCCATAGCGATGAAGGGGATTGCCCGAACATTCCAGAATGTTGAGCTGTATAGGGGCATGAGTACGCTGGATGTTATAATGTCCGGCAGGCACATTCACTATAAATGCAATCCAGTATTCTCTGGTTTTTATTTCTTGAAAGGGAGGAAAGAGGAGATAAAGCACAGAAAGCGTGTTGAGGAAATAATAGACTTCCTTGATCTTCAGCAGTACAGGCGAAAGATTGTCTCAACGCTTCCGTATGGGATACAGAAAAGAGTAGAATTGGGAAGGGCTCTGGCTCTTGAACCCCAGCTTTTGCTTCTTGATGAGCCTATGGGTGGACTCAGCTTTGAAGAGAAAGAGGATATGGCAGTTTACATACTCGAAATCAATGAGGATCTGGGGATATCTGTACTCTTAATAGAGCACGACATGAGTTTTGTTATGGACATCTCCGACAGAATAGTAGTTCTTGAGAGGGGGAGAATTATAGCCAGTGGAACACCG
Source organism: Archaeoglobales archaeon (assembly GCA_029984855.1). Classification (GTDB taxonomy): domain Archaea; phylum Halobacteriota; class Archaeoglobi; order Archaeoglobales; family Archaeoglobaceae; genus Archaeoglobus_C. Next base: position 29,429 of record JARQZL010000069.1, read on the forward strand.
GAAGAGATCAAGAACAATCCGGCTGTAGTTCAGGCTTATGTCGGTGAGGCTGATGCGAGGGCCGAATATGGAGGATGATACATTCCCCAAATTACTTGTAAGAAACTGTCGTAAGTACGGTAAAAAAGTTGCAATGAGAGAGAAAGACCTGGGGATATGGAGAACGTACACGTGGAAAGAATACTTCGATGCTGTGAAATATTTTTCCCTCGGACTGGTATCTCTCGGGCTCGAGCAGGGAGATAAAGTTGCGATAGTGGGAGATAACAGTCCAGAATGGGTTATTGCCGAACTTGCGGCACAGTCAGCTCTGGCAATCCCCACAGGACTGTATCAGGACGGCCTTGCGGAAGAGTTCAAAGCACTGCTTAACTACATGGATGTTCGTTTTGTTATTGCAGAGGATCAGGAGCAGGTTGATAAGCTGCTGGCTGTAAGACAGGATACGGCTGTGGAGAAAATAATCTACTGGGAGCCGAAGGGAATGTATCGTTACGATGACCCGTGCCTGCTTAGGTTCGATACAGTTATGGCGAAGGGTAGAGAGTACGCAAAACGTTACCCTGATCTGTTTGAAGAGAACGTTGCTTCAACGCAGGCGGACGATACAGCGTGCATTCTCACGACCTCCGGTACCACTGCAATGCCAAAAGGTGCGATGCTCAGTTACCGCAATATGATTTCGATGGCAGAAAATCTCTCCAAGGTCGATCCGGTTGATGATAGCTTCGAACTCGTATCAAGCCTCCCTCTCGCATGGGCAGGGGAGCAGATGATGACGATTTCACTCGCCCTCTGCAAGCGTGCGGTTGTCAACTTCCCGGAGAGTTCAGAAACCGTCAGGCAGGATTTTAGGGAGATAGGCCCTCACGTGGTGTTCTCTCCCCCGAGAATATGGGAAAACATAGTTTCAGAGGTACTCGTCAGGATGGAAGATGCAAACCGCCTCAACAGAGCAGTTTTTAAGTGGGCTATGAAAGTCGGCTACAGATGGGCAGAAATGAAGTTTGAAAAAAAGACCTCGCTTGCCCTCAAACTTCAATGGTTAATTGCCTACTGGCTTGTTTTTCGATCAATACTCGATAAAACAGGGCTGAAGAGGGTCAAGTATGCATATACGGGTGGAGCTGCACTTGGCCCGGATTACTTCCGCTTTTATCATGCAATAGGCGTTAACCTGAAGCAGATTTATGGCCAGACGGAGATTGCTGGCATAGCTGTCCTGCACAGAGATAACGACATAAAGTTTGAAACAGTTGGAAAGCCAATACCGGGAACGGAGATTGCAATATCCGAAGAGGGTGAGATACTCCTGAGGGGGGCGGCTGTCTTCAAAGGGTACTATAAAATGCCGGAAAAAACCGAGGAAGCTCTGAAGGATGGATGGCTTCATACAGGGGACATGGGCTACATCGATAAAGACGGGCACCTTGTTGTCGTAGACAGACTGAAAGACGTTCTTACTCTGAAGGACGGAACGAAGTTTTCACCTCAGTACATAGAAAACAGGCTTAAGTTCAGCCCATACATACGGGAAGCTGTGGTTGTTGGGAAGAACAGGCCGTTTCTTGCAGCAATCTTCAATATAGACATGGAGAATGTCGGAAAGTGGGCAGAAAGACAGATGATTGGTTATACAAGCTATATGGATCTATCACAGAAAGAAGAGGTACTCAACCTGATCAAAGATGTTGTTAAAGAAATTAACAAGACTCTGCCAGAAAACGCAAGAATTAAAAGGTTTGTTTCTCTGTACAAGGAGCTGCACGCAGATGATGAGGAACTGACAAGGACGAGAAAGCTCAGAAGGCGGATAGTGGAGCAGAGGTATGCTGACCTCATCGAAGCCATATACAGCAATGCGAAGAGCTACGATGCGAGCATAGCTATAAGATATGAGGATGGCAGGGAAAGGCTAATCCGGACTACCATGAAAATCGTTGATGTGGAGGTGTAGATGTGGTCTTACAGTCTCTGATAAATGGCATAACGATAGGGGGAATCTATGCGCTGATAGCTCTTGGATTTGTACTGATATATAAGGCATCCAAGGTTCTGAACTTTGCTCAGGGGGAACTTGTGATGATGGGAGGTTTTATGTGTCTTGCCCTGTCAGGGTTTCTTCCAATCTGGATGGCCGTGGTTCTTGCGGTTATCATCTCCGCCTTTATCGGGTTTCTCATAGAGAAAGTTGTACTGAAGCCTCTGATAGGTGAACCCATTCTCTCAGTGATAATGGTAACTCTCGGTATTGCATACATGTTGAGAGGGCTTGTTCTTGCAGTCTGGGGCCCTGATATAAGAGCATTCCCTCAGATTTTTCCGGAAGGGGCATTTGAAGTTAATGGAGTTGTCATCCCCTATGTTTATCTTGGGGGCCTTTTACTCTCCCTGATGGCCATAATCGCTTTCATTCTATTCTTCACTCGAACAACAATAGGCGTGGCGATGAGGGCAGTTGCAGATGATCAGCAGGCTGCGATGAGTTTAGGGATAAGTGTTGAGAAGATATTTGCAATTTCGTGGGCGATATCTGCAGTTGTGGCTGCAATAGGTGGTATACTTGTCGGCAACATATATGGTGGTATTAACGTGAACTTTGCGTTTATAGGACTCAAAGTATTTGCAGTTGTGATACTCGGTGGACTTGACAGCGTTCTTGGAGCCATAGTTGGGGGAATCATCATCGGAGTTGCGGAATCTGTAGGTGGCACATATCTTGAACCCTTTGTGGGAGGAGGGTTCAAGGACGTATTTCCGCTCTTGCTGATGCTGCTCATCATGGCAATCAAGCCCTATGGGCTGTTCGGGACAGAGAGGATAGAGAGGGTATAGGGGGTCTTGAGATGCCAAGCGGTGTGTTCAAGACAAGCTATGCAGAGGATATGGCTTTCATAAGATGGCCAATTCACAGGATTGCACTCACTCTTGCGGCTATTTTTCTTTTAACATACCCATTCGTGTTCAGGAATAACATCTACATGCTCTACTGGGCGAACTATATAGCAATCTTCCTGATTGCAACACTCGGAATAAATATCTTAACAGGATATGCAGGTCAGATATCTCTTGGACATGGCGCATTCATGGCTGTTGGAGCTTACGCAAGCACGATAACCGCAATAAAACTTGGATTGCCCTTTCCGCTGACTGTATTTATCGGGGCAATTTCTTCAATGCTCTTCGGACTGATTTTCGGTATTCCATCGCTGAAGTTGAAAGGGTTCTATCTTGCAATTGCAACTTTAGCTGCTCAATATCTTGTTGACTTCCTTCTTGTCAATCCAAAGCTTGCATGGCTTACCGGAGGCTCATCAGGCCTGATAGTTCCTGAAGCTTCGCTGATGGGATTTGAAATCACAAAGCTCTCCGGTTCAGATTTCTACTTCTACTTTGTTACCGTTCCGCTTGCCGTGTTTTTCTTCATCTTTGCAGCAAATTTGACAAGAAGCGATGTTGGGAGAGCATGGGTTGCCATAAGGGATAACGACATAGCTGCCGAGATCATGGGTATAAACGTTTTTAAATACAAGCTTCTTGCATTCGCGATAGCAAGCTTCTACGCAGGTATCGCAGGAAGTCTGTGGGCTTACTACATTGGCTATCTAACTCCTGAACACTACACAATAGCATTATCCATAGATTTTGTTGCCATGATACTCATCGGGGGGCTCGGCAGGCACTGGGGGAGCCTGGTGGGGACTGTTTTCGTTCTGACACTGCCTGAAGTTCTAAAAAGGGTGATAATTCCGGCCATTTCTGGCTTCGTGCCCGTAACATTTACAGCCGAATCCCTGAGACCAATAATATTTGGAGCAATAATCATACTGTTCCTTATTGCAGAACCGCATGGAATTGTTGAACTGCTGAGGAAGGTGAAAGAGTACCTCAGACTGTTTCCATTTCCGTACTGAGTTTAGTTTGGATATCCGTTTTGTTTTAATCACTCCATTATCACTCCACATCCCGGCAGGAAAAATAGCAACACTTATAATATCATGATTAAAGTTGGCGAAAGGTTGAGAGAAGATTGAGAGTTGAGAGAAGGGAGGAGAAAATTCATGAAGGGTGTAACAAGAAGAGACTTCCTGAAGTACGTGGGCGTTGCCGGTTCAATGGCATTTGGAGTGCAGTTTCTTGGATGTGCACAGAAAACGGCAACGCCAACACCGGCAGCAAAGAAAGAAATTACCATCGGAGCACTCTTTGACATCACCGGTCCAACAGGAGACGTTGGGAAGGACTATGCACAGGGTGTGAAGGACTACGTGAGACTTGCTAATGAAAGAGGTGGAGTTGGTGGATATACTGTAAAGCTTGCATCCGTCGATTACGCATACAAGGTCCCTGAGGCGCTGAGTGCATACAAGAACTTTAAGTCCATGAACGTTCCCGGCATAATAGGATGGGGGACTGGAGATACAGATGCACTGAAGCAGGATGTTGCAAGGGATGAAATCGTTTACATCTCTGCATCTTACTCTCCAAAACTCACAAATCCTGCTGAAGCACCGTACAACTTCGTGACAATTACAGACTATACGTCGCAGCTAAGAGCCGTATTAAAATTTGCAAAGGAGAACTCCGGAAAGGATAAACCAAAGGTTGTTTTTATATACCCAAACGTGCCGTACGGAACTGACCCCATCGAGGGTGGGAAAGAGTATGCTCAGGAACTTGGCTTTGAAATAGGGGGCGACGAGATAGTTGGTCTCAAAGCAACGTCTGCGATGGAACAGCTTCAGCGTGTTAAAGAATTTGGAGCAGATTTCGCATGGGTTGGTGGAACCATAAGCTCCACTTCGGTCATTCTCAAAAATGCAATGGATCTGGGTATGGATACAACGTTTATGGTTAACGTTTGGGGATGGGATAAGCGCATAGTCAAGTTAGCTGGAGAAGCTGCCGAAGGCCACTATTATAACTGGCCCGGCGTGCTGTGGGGAGACACCTCCGCAAAGGGCATGGCGGATATTATGTATGCACACACCACCTGGCATCCCAACGATGAACATACAATCCACTATATCAAGGGCTGGGTGAATGCAATGATGATGCTCAAAGGAATTGATATGGTTGCAGAAAAGGGAGAAGAAGTTACTGGAGCCAAAATAAAGCAGGAACTTGAAACCTTGCGAAACTACGATCCTGAAGGGCTCGTTCCACCGATATCCTGGTATCCTGACGACCACCGCCCGAGCATGGTCAGCAAGATATATACGGTCAAAGGAGGAGAGATAAAGCTTCTTGGAAAGGAAGAACTGGAAAGGAGGAAAGACTGGCTTGGAAAGTAAGCTACTGGAGTTAAACAACGTAGAAGTAGTATACAACGACTTCATTCTTGTTTTAAAGGGAGTCTCGATGGAGGTGGAGAGAGGCAGTATAGTCACCCTTCTTGGCCCAAACGGGGCAGGCAAGACAACAGCGCTCAAAGCAATATCTGGGCTCATAAAGCCTGAGAGAGGAGAGGTTACAAGAGGCACAATAACCTACGGCGGGAAGAGAATAGAGAACAGGGATCCGGAAGAGAATTCAAGGGATGGCATAATTCAGGTTATGGAGGGCAGGAGAATATTTGGAGAGTTAACGGTGGAGGAAAACCTGAGGGTAGGGAGCTATATAAGTGGAAGTGCGGACTACGACATTGTTTACAACTACTTCCCGAATCTGAAGGAGAAGAGAAATCTCAGAGGTGGGTATCTCAGCGGTGGAGAGCAACAGATGCTTGCAATTGGAAGGGCACTGCTTGCAAAACCCAAATTGCTCCTCCTTGATGAGCCAAGTCTTGGTTTAGCCCCTATCGTTGTTAAAGAGATTTTCGATATAATAAAGAGAATAAACAGGGAGGAAGGGGTAACAATTCTGCTTAATGAACAGAATGCAAAACTTGCACTGGAGATAGCAGATTATGGTTATATAATGGAGAATGGCAGGATAGTTATGGATGACAACGCTGAAAAATTGAAGCAGAACGAAGATGTGAGAGAATTTTATATGGGGATGACAGATATGGGCAGGAAGAGCTACAGAGAGGCTAAAAGATACAAGAGAAGAAAGAGGTGGCTTACTTGAGTGATGTCTTGAGATCCCTAAGGACTCAGCTCCGGAGAAACTGTCAGCACCCCTTTTATTTAAGAAAGCTAAAAGAAGCAGGTCTGAAAATAGATAGTATAAAAACTCTCCGGGACTTTTCAGCCATCCCATTCATGACGAGAGCTGAGCTTTGTGGAGAGCTTGCAAAAGGTAGCTTCCTGGCAGAAGATGTTGTGAGAGTGAACCTCTCTCCTTCTCCATTTGGCCTGATACCGATTTTAAACACAAAAAAGGATATTGAAGCGATGAACAGGGCAAATGCAAGGGCTTTTGAGAGAGCCGGGGTGAGCAAGAAAGACGTTGTGATGATAACATTCGGGTACCATGTCTTTATAGCAGGGCTGATGTTTCAGGGAGGGTTTGAGGAAACGGGGGCGAAAACAATTCCGCTCGGTCCAGGTTCCACCAGAAAGGCAATAGAGATAGCAAGAAAGCTGAAACCGACTGTTCTTGTATCAAACCCGAGTTTCGCCCTAAAGCTGGCCAAGGAAGGGCTTGAGGGGATAAAAATTCTCGTAGCAGCGGGAGAACCATTTTCGGCAATTAGAGGGTACAAGGAGAAAGTTCGAGACGCTTTTGGAGACATAAGTCTCATAGATTACTATGGAATGGCCGAGTGCACACCAATTGCATGTGAGTGCATACATGAAACTGGGCTGCATGTATCGACAGAGTTCTGCTATGTTGAAGTTGTAGATCCAGAAACGGGAGAGCCTGTGGGAGAGGGAGAGAGAGGAGAGATTGTTGTTACACATCTCAACAAAGATGCCATGCCCCTCCAGAGGTACAGAACAGGGGATCTTGGGGTTATCGATTCAGTTGAGTGCCCATGCGGTATGAGCCTCACAATGCCCACAGGAGTTTTTGGCAGAACTGATGAAATGTACAAGGTCAAAGGAGTCAAGATATATCCTTCTCAGATTCCCTTCGTACTGAAGAGTTTTTCAGGGCTAACAGGGAGGTTCAGGATGGAGATATGCAAAAATGAAAAAGGAACAGATGTTCTCAGGATAATCGTGGAAGGCAATGGTAATGCAGAGCTCATAAAGGAGATGCTGAGAGAATCATTGCTTGTCACACCGGAAGTTGAAGTAGTTGAGAAACTATCCAAGGAAGGTGTTGAGGACAGACGATTCAGTTAATGGCCGTTAAAAGAAGTCGACTATCTTGACCTGCTTTCTTGCATCACTCTCAAAAAGGGAGCGTATTTCGAGGTCTATAAGCATCAGTCTCTGTCGGGTGTAATTACTCACTTTATAGCTTTCACTTAGATATTTAGATATCTCCAGATACTTCTTTATTGAACCGCTGTGAACGGACAGAGTGAGCTTGCCACCACACTTCACGCATTTGCCCTGGAGAGGTACACGCCGGTACTTTTCATTACAGTTTACGCATCTGAATTCCTGCCTTGAGAACGCTCTCAGGTTTCCAATTATATCCGGCAGGAAGTGGCATGTTATCACCCTCTCTGCAACATCGTGCTCGTCAACAGCCATTATCTTCTCGGCAAGTCTCATCTGGGCCTTAACCTTGTCATGCATAGACTTGAGAGCTTTGTAAGAACTCTCCTTCACCCCGGCAGCTATATCTGCTGTATCGTGAGTGAACGACAAACCGCAATTCTTCAGCTCACTCTCCAGTCTGTCCTCAACTCTTTCTATTCCTACCAAATCTTTCGGATTTGCGCATTTCAGGGTTGCATAGTAGAAGCTCAGCGGATACTCTTCAACAATATCCATGTTGTGTACCTCGCTGTCAACCTCCTTCGGATCAATAATAACCGTGAGAACCAGAGGGGCATCCATTCTCCCACCCCTCTTGTCTGGAAGATAGCTTCGGGAAAAGTTCAGCAAACCATCAAGCAGAAGCATGACGCAATCCTCGTCTCCATCACAGTTCCTTCTTTTAGCAGCGTGGAAGTAAGGATGGGCATAACCGGCAAGCACATCTGCAAAGCCAATAATTCTGCCGAGAACGCCAGCAGATGTGTGAGGAGCCAAACCTATAACGAGATGTCCTATCAGGTCTTCAGCACTCTTTACGTTGTAAAAGGATTCAAGCCCGTAGAATTTAACAAGCAAATCGTCTATAAAGTTTGCAACTCTGACGAGATAATCGGCAGCTCTCTTGGCCAGAATTATGTCCTGAGGTTTCAGTTCGACTATCTGCTCTTCACTCTTTAACTCATTCCCCTTCCAGTCCACCGAGTAGCCAAGTTCCTTGAGTTTTTCAATGCCGACACCTATTTCTCTTGGCCTGAAGTGAGTAATGGGTATATCTGTCATGTCGTAACGGATGGTACCATCTTTAAACACCGATAATCTGTGTTTGGCTCTGAGGATTCCTTTTTCAAGTCTTTCTGGTATCTTATTCCGGGAAGTCATTCCTATAACACCCTTCAGAACTGGAAAAGTATCTCTCTCACCCAGATTCTGAAGAGCTCTCTCGTAAAGCTCTCTTACGTTTACATTTTTCCTCGAATATCCTGTGGTCTCCTCTCCGCACTTCGGGCACACTTCTTTCCTTGTCTTAATTTTGCACTTCGGACAGTAGTAATACTGCTCCGTAAGGCCTCCGCACTCACATCTCGATAGTATTGTCTCTTTTCCGCACTGCCTGCATCTTCGCATGGCTGCTTCGACACTTACAACACCTCTTACAGCATTGTATGAGCTTGTGTAGTTTATTGCACTCTTTATGTCCCTCGTCTTTCCTCCAGCAAGCCCAATAGGGAACAGAACATGTGGAGGTGGGCTCATCAGTCTCTCCTTCGCTTTTTCGGGCCTCCCCATTCTCGCTCCTATCCTTGATGGAGCCCTTGCTCTTATGTCAAGGCCAGAAAGCTTTCTTACAAGTTCGAGGGCATCAGCTGCCGTAGCATCAGTGTACTTTTTTAGCTCGCTGTTAAGGCCAAGGCAGCGAACAAAAACTCTCCATTTTTCTATAACCACTCTGTTGTTTCTAACCTTATGTTCAAGCAAGATTTTTTCTAGAATCTCCTTTCCCCTCGCATCCATTTCAACAACGAGAGCGCTTTTTCCGTATTTGCCTTCCACCTTTCCCTTAGAAATCCAGTCCCGCAGATAGAGAACATCATCCACGCTTATATCGTGCCACAGATATGTGTAATCTGGATGGAGAGGAATTCTGTACTCGTCGCAGAGATTTAATGCAGTATCCTCGCTTATTCTCTTGTAATCACCCTTCGGAATCTTGTCGCTTACTTCTTGAAGCCACCACTCGTAAACAAAGGGAGAGGGGAGGAGAGGGTGGTTGTTCTCGAGAAAATCGCCAAAGTTAATCAGGATTTCACCCACATCCAGGATTGAGTCAACCTCATCTTTTACCGCAATAGCCTCCTGAACTGTGTTGACCTTCAAAACATCTCCGTTCTTCAGCCTTACGGTCGGCCCTTCAATAGATGTGACGGGCACAACACTGCCAGCTTTTCCCGGTCTCTCTATTTTGAGTTGCGTGCCCACAGCAATGAATCCGTCTGAGATTATCATTGTTGCCGGATTTATACCAACTGTTGCCAGTCCTGAGTTTCTTGCTCTTCCATATCTGAGTCTGAATCCACCTTTTCTGGAGGGGTAACTGAAAACAGGCCTGCCAGCGATGATGTCTGCAAGATACTTTTCTTTTGGCTTTACGTCACTGTCCTCCTCCCCCCCCTTCTTGCCCACGAGCTTTTCAAGCCACTCCCATCCGTCCAGGCCAAGCTCATCAACTATTTTCTTCAGCTTTGGAGCTTTGAGGGCTATACCCTCTGCTATAACGAGAGCCATTCCGCCCCTGACTCTGTTCGTCTCAACCCTTGGCAGGTTACGATAGCCTGAAACCTCTGCATCCTCAGTAGGTTCTCCATCTATACATACCGGACAGTTTGAAACTATCAGCCGGATCTCCTCATCACTTGGCAGGTGCTGCAGATTTGCAACCTTCTTGTAGAGAGGTATTTCTTCAATGTATCTCAGGATTTCCTGCTCTGTAGGGATGTAGCGGTTCAGACCGAGAGCTCGGCGGACGTAGTCGCCAACAAGCACGGATATTACCTGCGCCGTACCTCCTGCACTTCTTATTGGGCCGGAGTAGTATATCTTGAGAAATTCACTCCCATCGCTGTTTCTGTCAATTTTTACCTTTGCTATACCCTCAATCGGGGCTGCCACCACTCCTTCCGTTAAAATTGCAACAGCACTCCTAACGGCCTTGTCTATCGCCTCAAGCACATTGAACTTGCCAAACTTTCCTTTAACGAGTTCTTCAGCTACAATGAAGCATATTTTTTCTCTGTTCACACCTTTCTCTTCCAGTTCTATTATTTTTTCTGCAATACCGTCAATGTGGAGCAACCTTTCAACCCTCTCTGCCATGTTCCTTGCAACCGGAATCTCAACATCCAAGGATGGATCAAGCCCTTTCTGTCTTGCTTTTCTGGCAATCTCATAAGCCTTACCCATATTTTCAAAAAGGGACTTGTGATACTGTCTGATCTCTTCAACAAGTGGAATGAATCTCCTGTTTCCCTCATCTCCCTCTTCTGGCGATTCATCGAAAATTGGAAAGAACTTATCAAGTGTGAGCATTCAGTGAGGGTAAGCCGAAAAGTAGATAACTCTTCTGTTCTCTCCGGAAGTTATCTTCCTATCTTATTATTCTAAGGCTCTTACCTTTTTAAGATATGACAAGCTTATGACGAGCTATTGAGTCACATCCTGGCCTATTATCTGCAGAATCTTTTCGTGCAAGGCTTTCAGTACTTTTCTACGATCCTCCATAAGCACAACATCTTCTTCTCCAAGCATGTATATGTTGAAAGCAAATGGGCTCGGATAAGGCGTTCTGGTTATTTTTACTTTGACTTCACTACCGATCCTCTCAAGATAATCAAGGGCATTTTTCAAGTCCATTGAATCCTCCATTATCTCTCTATAAGTCTCCTTAAGAACGGGAAATTCTGGGAAATTTCTTTTGAGGAGTCTCAGTAGTGTGTCGGCATTTAGCTGCTGCCTCCATACACTCTTTTCTCTGCCGAGGTAGTTGCGCAGGATCATCATGCTCCTCACTGCTACATGCCTGAACCTTCTCCTCAAAATCTCTGTCCTGTCAAGGGCTTTAATCAGATGTTCTTTGAAGCTCTCTACACTGAAAAGCTCAATGATCTCCCTGTCCCTCAAAACCTTTGTCAGCGGGAGAATGAGCATAAATCCGTTATCGTTCAGGGCAATCTGGACGTTGCAATCCTTCTTTAAGCCAGCACGGTAAGCAAACACTCTCGAGATTGCACTGTTAGCCTTTCTGCCGATAAGCGTGTGGAAGACGTAGTAATTTCTATCCTCCTCGAACTTCTCAACAATGAGTTCTCTATCTGTTGGTATTTCGCTGAATAGCTTTTGTTCGAGGAAGTAGCGATATATTGCCGTTGCAGCATTTCTCTCCAAGCTGTACTCCTCCGTAAGCCATCCAATGATCTCTGTTTCGCTCCAGCTCTCCAGCATGGATTTCATTTTCCCTCTAAACCGCTGGATTCTCAACGCAAGATCGTAGCTCAGAGGGAGCTGCTCTGAAAACCAGCTTGGAACAGTCGGTTTCTCACCTTCAACCTCCTCAACGATTATACTCATGCCCTTTGAATGCAGAAACCGGAATGTTCTGCCAGCAAGCACGAAGATGTCTCCTTTTACCAGCCTCTCCGCAAACTCCTCCTCAACCTTTCCAACTCTCCTCTTGTCTTTTGTTATAACAGATATGGCAACTTCATCCGGAATTGTTCCGACGTTGAGGTAGTAGATTGGCCTTGCGAGTTTGCCCCTTCTACCAAAAACCTCCTCTTTTTCATCAAACCATATCTTCCCGTACACCCTTTTCTTCTCAAGTTCTGAATAGCTGCCAGAGAGATAGCGAAGAACTTCAATGAACTCAGACTTTGAGAGATTTCTGTAGGGATAAGCCTGTCTTATCACCGTCAAGGCTTCATCAACACTCCATCGCTTTTCAATGGCCATTCCTGCAACGTGCTGGCAGAGAACATCAAGGGGTTTTTGTGGAATTTCAATTCTATCAAGCCTTCTTTCAATTGCCTCTCCTGCAAGAACCGTGCACTCAACGAGGTCGTCCTGATCAACAACAATGATTCTTCCAGTGCTTGTCTCATCCAGACGATGTCCGCTCCTTCCTATTCGCTGCAAAGCCCTGTTTATGCTCTTTGGCGAACCAAGCAGAACAACAAGGTCTATATATCCTATATCTATTCCAAGCTCGAGGCTCGTTGAAGAAACAACGCACCTCAATCTACCATGCTTCAAATCCTCCTCAACATCGAGCCTGACCTCCTTTGAGAGAGAGGAGTGGTGAGCTTTGACTGGAAAATCCTTTCCGAGCTTCTTCTTAAGATAGTAAACAACTCTCTCGGTTGCACTTCTCGTGTTTGTAAATATCAGCGTTGTTCTCGATGATTTTACAAGTTTTGCGAGTAAATCGTAGAGATTTACACTTACCTCTTCGGCGGTTGCAGTAAAGAAGTCATCTATGGGGGAGATAACCTTTATGTCCATAGGCTTTGCAAACGTTACGTCTGCGACGATGCAATCTCTTGCATGTCCCCCCTCACAGCCAACGAGAAATTTTGCAACCTCATCGAGCGGGGCTATTGTTGCAGAAAGACCGATTCTAACCATCTTACCCTCCTGAATTCTTTGTAATCTCTCCATTGAAAGAGCAAGATGACTGCCACGCTTGTTTTCGGCAATTGAGTGGATCTCATCCACTATCAGGAACCTGAGTTTTGTTAAAGCCCTCGAGAACTTCGGACTTGAAAGGACAATAGCAAGTGTTTCTGGAGTGGTTATCAGGATGTGGGGTGGGCTTCTGAGCTGTTTTTGTCTTTCAGATTGTTCAGTATCGCCCGTTCTTACTCCAATCCTTATTGGCTGGAGCTTTATACCTTTCTGTCTGGCAATCCCGTAAATCTCAGCAAGAGGTTCTTCGAGATTGCGCTTTACGTCGTTATTCAGGGCACGAAGAGGGGAGACGTAAATAACGTAAACTCTGCTCTCAAGTTCTTTCTTCTCTGCAAGGTCAACGAGCATGCTTATGGCTGCGAGAAAGGCTGCAAGTGTTTTACCACTTCCAGTTGGTGATGTAACAAGGATGCTGTTACCTCTGAATGCTTCCACTATTGCATAACGCTGCGGAGGTGTAAAAGTAGAATACTTCGACAGAAACCACTCCTTAACAAGGGGGTGGAGTGTTTCAAGTATTTCTGCGTCGCTGTACGCCTTTCCCTCACTGATCATTGTGGATACATGTTGGATGATGATGCTTAAAATAGTTCGTTTGAATTGAGTCGGAATCGGGATGAAGGTATAGATGTACAGCAGTTCTGATTTCAACCCCGTTACCTGCACGAGTTTATAGCATTCTCAACTTCCTTTCAATCCTACAATAGTCTGATTTCAACCACATTCGAGTTCTTTGACGACTTCACAACATTAGATACTTTCAATCCTACAAATAGTCTGATTTACCTTAACTCTACAGCAAACTTTATAGCTATAAGAGTCAAAATAGTATCATGGAACTCGAAGAGTTTGAGGAAGTGAGGCGATGGCTCAACAACGTCAAGGAAGGGAGCAAGCCATCCTACAGAGCAGGACTGAGACTTTTCTGCGAGTGGTGTGGACTAAATCCGACTCAGCTCCTTGACGAGGCTGAGGAAGATAGGAAGAAGTCAAGAAGGGAAAGAGGTAAGCCCGAAGCAAGGCTGATGGAATTCTACAACTATCTTATAAACGAGAAGAAGGTGGCGAAGAAGACCGCAACGCTGTACTTCACAGCAGTCAGGAGTTTTTACAAGTGGAACGGCTTTCCTTTGAACGTCAAAACTCCAAAAGCTGCACCGAAGAAGGAGAACAGGAAAGCAGCCATAACTCCAGAAATTGTCAAAAAGCTTGTTGACCACGCTCCCACGTTAAGGGATAGGGCTATCATCCTGTTTCTATTCCAGGGAGGATTCGACGTCTCAACGCTCTGCAGCCTTAACTACGGAGACGTGAAGAACGAGCTCGAAAGCGGAAAGGTTCCCATGATGATTTACGTCGTAAGGGAGAAGGAGGAAGTTGAGTACTTCACTTTCGTTGGAAGAGATGCGGTTGAGGCGTTGAAGGCTTATCTGAACGATAGAAGGGCGAAGGGAGAAGAGATGAAGTTGGATACTCCCCTCTTCATAAAGGATAAGGCAAAAAGGAGGAAGGGAGAGAGAATCAGCCCGCACCACATTCAGAACATGCTCAGGGAGACCGCAATCAAGGCTGGACTGATAACGAAAGAGGAGATGGAAAAAGTTGACTTCAATCCGTACAGGCCGCACGCTCTGAGGGCAGCCTTTTCATCGATACTAAGGCTGAACGGATTCGACCCAGTGCTTGTCGAGTTCATGATGGGACACTCAATTCCATACAATGGGGCTTACCTGATACCTCCGCCTGAGGAGGTGAGGCAGATGTACGCTGATGTTGAGCCTCAGCTCAGCATATCCACGGCTGTGAAGGATGTCAGTGAGATTGAGGAGAAGCTTGAGACGTACAAGAAGATACTCGAAGATGTGCAGGCTGAGAACAAGAAGCTCAGAGAGCAGTTCAATACCTTGTGGGA
>JARQZL010000007.1 GCA_029984855.1 Archaeoglobales archaeon
ACGATCAAAATTTTTTGTTAAAGTATGGATGAATTCACTCTTCTCGTTACTGGTGCGCTTTTGCACGATATAGGCAAGTTTGTACAACGGGCGAACTGGCTTGGGAGGGTGAAAGAATCTCACGAAATTCAAGGTGAGGAATACCTGAGAAAGAAGTTTTTTGGAACGGAGTTCGAAAAAATTCATTTTTTCGCTCGCTATCACCATGAAAAATCCCTCGGGGAGTTTAGAGATAGCGATAAACGGTTTAGAAATCTGCTCGAAATTGTGTGTGAAGCGGACAGCATTTCCTCGACTGAAAGGGATGAGGGCGAAGTCCTCTACGGCACACCCCTTAGATCAATATTTTCGTCAGTCAGACTCAATAGCGGTGGTAGTGCTCTGTACTACTACCCTGCAGAACTTGATCCGGGTAAGATAAACTATCCGGCAGAAAAGAAGGAATTGAAATACAGTGATTATGAACAGGTTTTTGAGAAATTTGACAATACTCTGAGTAAAATTCTCCAGTCCTTCAACCCTGACAAGCTCTTAATGGTTCTTGAAAAGTACACGTCCTTTGTTCCTTCCAAAATGAGCATTGAAAACGACATATCCTTGTTTGACCACCTTAAGTCCACGGCGGCTCTGGCTTCTTGCCTCTATTACTACCATCTCAACGAACTCGATGAGAATCCGAACATCAAAAACAGGGATGAGAAAAAGTACCTCTTTGTTGGAGGTGATCTCAGCGGAATTCAGGAGTTCATTTACAACGTAACGTCCAAAGGGGCTTTGAAGTATCTCAGAGCCCGCTCAGCATTTCTCGAATTTTTAACCCACGATGTGGCTATCGAAGTAATAGAGAGGCTGAATCTGACTTTTGCGAACATCGTTTACGTCGGGGGAGGAAACTTCTATCTCCTTTTACCAAACACAGAAAAGGCTAAAGAAGTCATTATGGATGTGAAAAGAGAAGTCAATAGCTGGCTTCTCAAAAACTACGGCGGGGACGTCTATCTTTCAATGGCTTATGTTGAGGCTGACGGCAACTCAGTAATGAGAATGAAAAGTAACGAGGTGAGTCTGTGGGATGCCGTGAATGCAGAGCTTAAAGAGGACAAGCAGAAAAAGTTCTACGATACGTTTGGCGAAGAATGGTGGGTAGCCTCAAAAGAATACAGGTACATTTGCAAGGTCTGTGGCAGGAGGACAGATAGCGAGTTGAAGCACATCGAAGAGAAGGACGTTGATGTTTGCGATTCCTGTTATAGCCTGTGGCACCTTGGAGATGGACTTCTTAAGGCTGAGGTTTTTGTGAGGTCCAGAGATGAGAAGGATATCGATTGCTTTGAGGTGTCATTTTCGAAAATATACGTCTGTAGTGTGGCCGAGGTGAGTGAATTTTCGACAAAATCAATACTGTTTGTTAAAAACTGTTTTGATCCCCTTGACCACCAGCACAGGCAGCTAACGTATCTCGTTTCGGATTACGCAATACGCTCTGGCGAAAGAGGTGGAGTAAAAAGTTTCGACAGCATGGAGGCGGTTGGTGCCAAAAAGATTGCCCTGCTAAAGATGGACGTGGATAACCTTGGCAAAATATTCTCTGAAGGCATTGAAAACAACAGCTTATCGAGATCGTCAATGCTTTCAAGAATGCTCAACCTGTTCTTTAAAGCACATCTGAACAGCATTGTTCGCAGCTCTCACGACCTCGACACTCCAAAAATAAGAAAATCAGTCGAAAGGAGAGAACTCGTTGTCATATATTCAGGTGGGGACGATCTGGTTATTGGAGGGAGCTGGAATGATGTTTTTGAGTCGGCCTTTGAAATAAGGGAGTTCTTCAGGAAATACACCGGTTATAATCAAAATATAACCATAAGTGGAGGTTACGGAATCTTTGATGAGAAAACCCCGATGATAAGAATGGCAAAGCTCGTTTCTTTAAGGCTTGAAATAGCTAAAGAGGAAGGAAAAGATCGCATTTACCTCATGGACAGAAATGTTGGCAACTACAAAAACTACAGGTCGTACGTCTGGGATGGGTTCATCGAATTGTGGAATAAATATGCCGCAACGTTGATGAGGCTCAATGGAAAAACTCCTGAAGAAGTGGTACCGAGGTCTCTGATTTACAAACTGATTGAAGCAAGAGAAGCTTACGTAAAGGATGAAAGATCGCCTTACTGGTTTATTTCCCCAATGTACCATCTTTCAAGGAGAAAAGGCGAAGAAAAGAAAATATTCGGCAGCCTCTTCAAAATTGACCCGGAGAGAACGAGGAAGAACGTTCCACAGGAGATTTTCTTTATAGATGTCCCGTTAAAATTTGTTGATCTCGCCTTGAGGAGGTGATTTGTTTGTACGACGTGTCCGACCTTGTGGATATCTTGGAAAAGGAGGAAATTACGGATTTCAACATGGTTGGTGAGATTTTTGCGATGCTTAATAGATTAAAACCCAAGGAAAAGAGGATCGCTAAAGAAAATGCAATAAAAAAACTCAAAGAAAAGAGCAGTGTAGAAGCGAGAATTGGCAAGATAAAGGAAAAAAGAATCAAATTTTTGGAGGATGAAGAACCGGCTAAGGTTCTTTCTGCAGCGATGTTCGTTGCTGGTTACTCTATACTCAACGATCTCAATAGAAACCAGATCAGAAAAGTTCTGGAAATGATGGGCAATATAAAGAAGAGGGGGGAACTTCTGAAGGAGAATGTGACTGAGCTGAAAAAGGAAGTTGCGAAGGTAAGGTACATGCTCGCATACAGTGCTGGAAGAAATAGAAGTGTCAAGCCGCTGATGTCTGTTCTCGACCCATTACTTTCAGACGTAAAGAGCTATAAGGATTTTGAGAGGGTTTACGAGTTTGTGCAGAGCATTGTTGCCTTTCACTACTTCCTCGGAGGTGGAGATTGATGCTTAAGAAGAAGTTTGTTATTACGGGCAAAATAAAAACTATTACCGGTCTGCACATAGGGGCAGCAAGGGAGAGTTCTGAGATTGGTGGAATGGATAATCCTGTTATCAAGGATCCGGTTTCCGGACTGCCGTACATACCGGGTAGCTCGCTTAAGGGAAAGATGAGATCGCTTCTTGAGAAAAGCGTTGCTAAAGACGAGGATTTCTTCAACAGAAATGTAGGGACTAAAGCTAATCCTGTTAGAATCCATGTTTGCAAAACAAGAGATGAAGCTGTAAACTGTCCTGTTTGCAGACTATTCGGCTCTTCTGGCTGGAAGGAAGAAGGTGGAAAAAGAGAAACTCGGCCAGAAAACCACCCATCAAGGGTGTTTTTCAGAGATTCTCACCTGACGGAGGAATGGGCTGAGAGATTCAGAAGCGAAGTCTTGCTTGAAGAGAAGTATGAAGCATCAATAGACCGCATAACCTCTGCAGCAAACCCAAGACCGATGGAAAGAGTCCCTCCAGGTGTTGAATTTGAATTTGAAATAGTTTACAACGTTGAAGACGATACGTGGAAAGATGACATAAGGAACCTTTTCAAAGCTATGAAGCTTCTCGAAGACGACTACCTCGGCGGGTCAGGCTCCAGAGGCTATGGAAAGGTAGAATTCAGTATAGAGTCAATTTCAGAAAGGGGTCTTGATTTCTACACTGGAGAAGGTGGGGAGAACAAACTGATCGAAGAAAAGATTGGTGTTGATGACGTCCTCAATAAAATTGACGAAATCTTTGGTGGTGAGAATTGAAGGCTGTAAAACTTAAGCCAAAATCTCCGATTAGAGTTGGCGGTCTGAAGGGATTTGAATCCTATGACGAGCTGATACACTCAGACACGATTTTTGGAGCAGTAGCAAACGCCATTGCCTATCTGAACCTTGACATCAACGAGTTTATTGAGAAGGCGAGGATCGGCGAGATAAGAATATCATCCGCATTCCCTTACAGAGAAAACGAACTGTTCTTTCCACCACCAGTGGTAAGACCCAAAGTTGAGGGAAACGAGAAGGATTTTCTGAAAAAATACAGAAAGTCGTTTTTGAGAAAAGATACCTTTGAGAACATCCTCAAAGGCGAAAGTGTAAGTGGCGACTCCACAATGGCAAAAATCGAGCACTTTGCTCATTACGTCGATATAGCATCCGTGACTCTCGACAGAATAACCAAAAACTCTGCTCTCTACATTTACACGGTAATAACGCTGAAGGAGGGTTGTGGCCTTTACGTTCTTGTTGACTCGAGCGATGGCGACTTCAAAAAGTTCATAAAACCGGCTTTCAAACTTCTCGCCGACGAAGGGATTGGTGGAAACAGAACAACTGGTTTTGGTCACTTTGATTTTGAAGTTGAAGACGTCAGTATAAAATCTGCTGAATCAGAGTACTTCGTAACGCTCAGCCTTGCAGTTGCTGAGAGGCACAATCTGGTCAGCTACGATTTAATAAAAAGAGGAGGGTACGTATTTTCGAGAACGGGAAAGGACATTTTGAAACCGCTCTTATTCATGCTCAGGGAAGGTTCGGTGGTCAGAAATGATACCGGAAAGGTGCTTGATATCGACGACTACGGCAGCTTTTCGGAGCTTGTGGGCCACAAAGTGTTCGTTTACGCCAAGGTTTTCCCTGCTGGCATAAGTGATTCCTACTTTGAAGGTGGTTGAAATGGAAGTCGAGCTAACACTGAAAGTTGAATCACCCCTGCATATTGGCTCGGGTGAAACATATGTTGAAATGGATTTTATCGCAGATAAAAGAAGTATAAAACTTATAGACTACGAAAAGCTGCTTGAAATGGTCGAATTCAATGAAGAAGTCGTGGAAAAGCTGATTAAGGCTGCTGAAACTGGGGAAGTTAAGAACAGGATTACTGAAATTTTCGGGATAGGTGGAAGTCAGATCCCCTTCTCGAAAGTGATGAATTTTATCGGGAAAGAACCAAAGGAAAGTCTGAAAATTCAGAAACACATACAGACCTCAGGCAGAGCTTACATCCCTGGCTCGTCCATAAAGGGGTTTTTGAGAACCGCCGTACTATTTAAGTTTCTTGAAGAAAATCCTGATGTGCTTATTATCCCCCTCCAGAAACTAAAGAAAAGGCTCAGTAGGGAGAGAAATCCTTCTCGCTTGAAAAAATTTGCAGCAAATGAGATTGAAAAGGTTGTCTTCGGAAGCACACCGCATAAAGACCTTTTCAGGTCACTCAGAGTTACAGACAGCAGCTTTACAGAGAACACTGCGGTTTATGAGGTTAGAATAATTGGAAACCCTCAGACCATACCTCTGTACTTGGAATGCATATCTCCCGGAGAGACTTTGAATTGTAAAGTGCAGATTGATAAATCCATTAAAGAATCAGACGGGAAACTTAAGGTTCTCACATTTGATTATGTCGTCGAGTCAGTAAGATTCTTTACAGAACACCTCCTTGAGGAAGAGAAAACCTATAGAAATTATCCTCCAGACGTTTTCAGGTTCTACTCAGGATTGGAAGGAAAAGACCTCATGAGACTCGGCCACAGTACGGGATACTTCAGCAAGACAATAGGCCTGCTCCTCAAAAACCTCGATGAGTTCGGGTTCGACTTCGTCAGGAGAAAGTTTGGAATGGGCAGGAATCCGAGAACGGGAAGAGTCGTTAAAGACTTCCCGAAAACGAGAAGAATAACTGCAGAAACTAAGCAACCCTTAGGTTGGGTCAGTTTTGAAGTTAAAAGGTGATAGCGTGAAGACTGCCGTAATTGCACCCCTCGGAATGAGTCCACCAGTGATAACGGCATTTGTAGATGGGATTGGTGAACTGGTTACGGACCTTGTGGTAATGTTTACAGATAACGAAATGGTCAAAGCAGGGCTTGAACTGATTAAAGTTGGCATGGGCCTTAAATATCCTAAAACAAGGATTCATGAAGTTTTAATCCCTTTTGAAGACATCCAGACCACTGAGGAGAACCTCCGTTTCATGTCCATTGCTGCCAGAGTTATCAGGGAGGAAAGGGAAAAGTACGGTTGTGAAAGAATTTTGCTGAATGTCGCTGGCGGGAGAAAAAACATGTGCATAACTCTGTCTTTGCTTGGGCAGCTTATGGGAGTGGACGGGGTATTTCATGTTGTTAGCAAAGAAGTGAGCGTCGTCAATCAGCGGCTCGAATCGCTGAGAGAAGATATACGGAGAATATCTCTTGCAAAAAGCAAAGATGAGAAAATCCAAATATACAACGAAAAAGAAAGATACTTCAACAGTCTGCTTTTCCCTGCCAGATCAGACTACGAGATAATGAGGATTCCGACTCTGCCGTACCCGAAGAGCTATCTAACGAAGATAATCACCGCAGCGTATTCAGACATAGATGCTCTATCATCGGATGAAAAAATTCTGCTTGAGAGGCATGGCATCCTTGAAAGAACAGGGACGAGGTTCTTCCTCTCTGAATACGGCAGGAAGTTCGTGGAGGTGCTTCTCGGCAAATGAGGTGCATATCCTTTCTCGCCCCTCGCAAGTATGAACTAACGACGTACGTTTACAACTCGATGAAAAAGGAGACAAGATTCATCCAGGAGGCTATAATGGAGTTTTTTAAGCCAGATGAAATTCTCCTGCTCTCCACCAAACGTGCTGAAGAAGTGAACTACAGCGAACTTGCCGATAGAATTGAAAAAGTCAAGCTTGTTAGAATTCCGGACGGCAAAAACGAAAGAGAACTTTGGGAGATATTCGAAATAATATCGTCTGAAGTCGAGCAGGGTGAAAGCATAGTGTTTGACATTACTCATGGCTTCAGATCGTTGCCGTTCATCAGCTTTCTTTCCATTGCCTACCTAAAGGAGATTAAAGAGGTAAAAATTGAAAAAGTCCTTTATGGTGCCTTTGAAGCGAAAGAAGAGAATGAGACCCCTGTTTTTGATCTGACGAACTTCACAAAAATCCTCGACTGGATGAATGCGGTAAGAGCATTTTTCAGATTTGCCAATGCGACTGAGCTGAGTAAGTTAATGAAGGAAATCCACAAAAGTGCTTACGTCGAGGACTACGAATTCAAACCAAAGATGATTAATAGCTGGGCGAATAAAATGGAGGAGTTCTCTCTGGCTGTACATCTTTCAAGACCCAAAGAGGCTCTGGAAGCAGCAAGCAAGATAGTCCGAAATTTTGACGAAGCGAGTGAAGAAGTCAGGACGCTTATCCCTCCCGCGGTTCAGATTCTCGACAGGATCAGAGAATTGAGTAATTTTGCTGATGAACGGAAATTAAGCTGGCAAAATCTTGAGAAACAATTAGAGCTTATTAGATATCAGATGGACAATGGCCTTTTAATTCAGGCTGTCGAGCTCGCAAGAGAGTGGTTTGTGAACTACCTGATACTTCGACTTGACTATCGCACATCTGAATGGCTAAAAAGAGATGTCAGACAGACTGTTGAGCTCACAATATCTGGATTGTTAAAAAAGAGACTTGGAGAAAGTTATACGCCTACGGGACTTATGGACAGGCTGGAATCGTTTGAAGATTGTGACGAGATGGTAGGGGTATGGAACGCGCTATCTCAGTTGAGGAACGATTTGGCTCACTGCGGGATGAACCCAAATCCAAGAGACATCAGGAAAATA
>JARQZL010000070.1 GCA_029984855.1 Archaeoglobales archaeon
ATTAAAAGGTTAACATCTGAATTTTTGGCCTGTACCGTATTAAAAGGTTAACATCTGAATTTTTGGCCTGTACCGTATTAAAAGGTTAACATCTGAATTTTTGGCCTGTACCGTATTAAAAGGTGAACATAAACCCGTGGGGCATGGGGCTCCAGAACGGGTTGAAGGTTTGGCGAGGTTGATGGTTTCTTCTTGGGGCTCTTTTGTATCTTCTGATTTATATAGAAATTGCGCTGGATTGCTGCCGTTGATGATCATCCGAAGCTCTATGATGCGGTCAGGGTTTTGCTGTTCTGAGGGTTTGTTTAGCTCCACCTGCAAAGCCCACTTTGCCCATTCCTTTATAGGATCCTCTTGTTCTGTGTTTAGAATCTCGAATGGATCAGCTCTTTCGTTGATTTGTTCTTCAAAAAGCTCATCAATGCTCTTCTTTGGTTCCTGATATTGTGCTATTATCTTCCCTAAGCCCTGTTTCTCCAGAACTTTAGCGTTTAGTTCTGGAATTATAAGCTTTGCATTTGGATAAATGTGATAGATCTCTCCATCTACTCCTACAAATTCAGTATTTATCTCAATGAAGGGGGAGGTAACAAAAACAACTTTATTCATTGGAGCCCAAATTTAGCAACATTTTTCACCAAAAAATAAAAGGATTTCAGATTTCCTGCCCCAGTACCTTCTTTAGCTCATCCTGTGCTGCTTTTGCCACTGTCTTGAGCTCTCCCCACTGTGTTATGAAATCAACCGGGCTGATTCTACCCTGCCAAACTGTTTCGTATTCATCTGTACTGTCCTTTCTCTTGCTCACCCTAACGCTGATGCCGCCACCTTCCCAAACGCTGAAGCTCAGCATTCCGTTTGTTGTGAACAGGTTCACAGTCTCTACTGGCCTCTTGTTCTTTCCGTTTCCTTTCTCCTCATTCTTCTCCTTCATCTTCCCAGTTTCCTTAACCACTTCTTCCTTCTCCACCATTTCCTAACACCTCCCGGAGCTGGCAGCTATCGCCACCAGCTCTATCGGGGGTAAAAATTCTGATCCAGCCCAATTTTCTCTTAAAACGAATCACAGAAGCCTTAACAAGCCTGTAATTGATTGAACCATTCTCCATTAGCACAATAAAGAGATAATAACCTCCTTTTCTGGTAAGATATCTGTGCTGCTCCTTATCTAACACAAAACGCCCTCTACACCTTCCTCTTCCATTTGATTGCCATTCTTGGCAGGTCTTTATTTCTACAAGCTCATCACCTATTTTTGCGTCAACGAGCTTGTCAATTCTTTCTATCTGCTCAAAAAGGGCTAATGCGTATTGTTCACCCCTCAAACCATTCAAATAGGCTTTTTCGTTTCTCTCAGCAATGGGATCAAAAACGGAAGCCTTTCCACCCTCCTCTTTCTTGCTAATCGCTCTATTGCTTTGTTTGCCACTTCTTGCGCCCACTTTGGGTCGTCGGTAAGTTCTTCAGCAAGCTGGGATATCTCAACAAGCAAAACTCGCCTTCTCCGTTCTATCTCTGCTTCAAGGATTCTAACAGCGCCCTTCATAGTTCTCTAATGCTCCAACCACACTGCTTGCATCTCCAGCCGTTGCTCGTTCTCTCGATCTCTCCACCGCAAAAGCAGCGTCCTGACTGAATCACAAGCTCAAGAGCACTAACAAACATTTACAACAGCCCCCTTAGCCTCCTTAGACTCTAAATAACGCTCACCAAGGAACACCTGTATGACCACCGCTGCCGGCTCATTTCTAAGCACTTCCGGCAGAAATTCGCTAAGAAACAGCTCAAACTCATCTAACAACATGGGCAACCCTCCTCCATGGCTGCGAACATTCGTAGCGTTCAACGTCGAAATATCTGCAAACTCTTGGATTTGGAAGCTGGCAGCGTGTTGGCCATGCTGGAGCAAACAGCACACACTTCATGTTTACTGCCTCCTTGCCCTCATCAATCTGTCATAACAGGCTCTGCAAACAGGACAGCAGCCGAGCATCACTGTTTCATCCTGTGAAATCTTCTTTCCACAAAAAGAGCATTCATCTACTCTGATCCTATACTCTGGCTTGCTGCCATTACTGCCAAAGCAAGAACCACCATTAGCAACGTAATGCCGGCAGCCCCACTTTGTGCACTCGTGGGTGTTTATTTCCCTCATCTGTTCCTGGCAGAACATTGTGTTAACCCTCCACCAGAACAGCCTCCTTTTCTTCCTTCTCGTTCTTCACGCCGAGAAGTCCCTTAGAAACGAGGTCTTTCTTGATCAGCTCTCTGATGTAGGCTGAAACGGTTTTCCAGCCCTCTATTTTCATGGCTCTCCTTATCAGCTCTTTCCATGTGTTGGGGACATCAGTTCCTAACTTCATGTTCTACACCTCAATCAACTGTTTGAAAATTCAAACTTTATTAATGTTACGATTATCAAACAATTGTTAGATGTTGCATAGAACCCACATATATAGTAAAAAGCAAACTAACCTCTAATGAATCAAACAAATTACCAATTTAAGAAACTACTCAAAACGATTGGCAAAAAAGGCTGTCATGAGATCTTACTCCAGCTTAGACAAGGATCTAAAAGATGGATTCAATTAGAAAAGATTCTAAGGGACAAACAGGCACTTAGCTACCGAATTAAGGAACTCCTTAACCTCGGCCTCATCGAAGTCACTATTATCCATGACACCCCAACAGGTTCAAAAGCCTACCAGCTCACCCCTCTCGGTAAAAAAATCGTTCAGCACATAGAGGAAATGGAAAAGGAGTTTGAGGACTATCATAAGGGTTTGCCGGAGGGTAAGAGATTCGTGGATGAGGTGATGGAGGGTTAGCTCGCAAATTTTAGGTAATCTTTATCAACTTCTTCGGATACATTTCAAACATGCAAGAAACTATCTCACTTTCTGACATTCTGAACGAGCTACGGGAGATCAAAAAGAAGATAGAGTGTATCGAAGAAGCTATAGAAAATATCATCGATTCTACACTTACACCAGAGGAGGAAGAGCTAATTGAGAAACACAGGGAGATGATCAGAAAAGGCGATTTCTCAGAATTTATCGATGCTGAAGACTTATGTATCGAGTAAAGGTTCATAGGGATGTCGAGAAGTTTCTTCGGAGAATTCCAAAACACGATGCCGAGAGGATACGTGAGAAAATACTCAGCCTTAAAGACCCTTTTGCAAGCAAACCAAGAAAGATTAAGGGAAAGAAAGACACTTTTCGCCTCAGAGTTGGAGACTATCGAATTCTCTTTTTTATCGATGAGGTACAAAAAATTGTTGTAGTCTCTAAAGCTGATAAGGACATGTCCACTTAACACAAACACCACCTCAACCGGTTGTAGTAAAGCATGAACAGCTTACAGAACATATTCCAATTCCTTACGGGATTTAAACAGCTAATTGAGCAAAAGAATATCTTGATTC
>JARQZL010000071.1 GCA_029984855.1 Archaeoglobales archaeon
AAGCCCACCTACATCGAGCACAAGCAAGTAAACATCCCGAAGATTGAAATAAAAGTCGATGGAGCTGGAGATCCTGATAAGGTTGCAGATAGAGTTATGAAAAAGCTCCAGCTGCAGTTCAGAGCTGCTGGTGTCTAACGACAAGTATTCTCCACTCAACATGTTTTTATTTTATTTCAGCTTCCCAGGGTTAAGTTTCCAATTCTTAAAGTCTATTTCTAATCCACAACCATGGAAAAGATCCTGCTCGGAGGACACGAGTTCAGAGCTATCCGGGTCATCAACTTATCCCAATCAGCTACAACGCCAGAACACAGAGTTGAGGAACAGTTCTCAATTGTGGACCACGTAATCCTCGAGCCAGTTGAATTTCGTCTCGAACTCGAATTGCTGAAGAATGAAGGAGAGGTTGACAGGCTGAACAGCTTATTCGAGGCCAGACAGCCCGTTGAATTCGTCTGCGACTTGGGTGTTTTCGAGGACATGATCATCAAAAGCAGAGAGTTCGTAGAGGGTGGCAGCATCAACACGGTCAGGACATCGGTTCACATCAAGCAGATCCGCAA
The DNA here is from genome assembly GCA_029984855.1 of Archaeoglobales archaeon. Taxonomy (GTDB): domain Archaea; phylum Halobacteriota; class Archaeoglobi; order Archaeoglobales; family Archaeoglobaceae; genus Archaeoglobus_C. Next base: position 567 of record JARQZL010000071.1, read on the forward strand.
GGCTAAGGCCAAAACTGCAACAGTCCCGCTCCCCATAATCCAGTCGGAGGAAGAATACCCGGGTTCAGACACTGCAGTATCTCCATCACAGCAGCAAGTTCCGTCTGCTCCGGAGAAGCAGGAAGAGAAATCGTGGCTGGATTCGATTTTTGACTGGTTTGGTGGCTTGTTTGGAGGTTGATAGCAATGCCGACAGTTAATGTTCTCCCGTTTGACGAGAAACTGAAGTTCTCGCAGAGGCAGAGAGTTAAGATCAACAACGTGGCTTATGACCTATTCTGGCGGTGGAACCATCAGGGCGAGTTTTGCGTTCTGAAGATAGTTAGAGCAGAGGACCAGCAGACCGTTTTCAATGGCAAACTCGCCAGGCTAAACCCCCATGAAGTCAAGAATCCTGCAACTTACGAGGTTCTGTTTACGATGCTACCATATGAAATAAGCAGCGAGAAAGCGGAGGTGTGGGTATTTGTCTGAGCTTTTCGACCGTTATTACGAGCTTCAGATCGGAGATCTGCTTATCACGATTGACGATCTCGATATCGAGTTTACTGTCGAGAACGACACAAACAATCAATCTGGCACTGCTGAAATTACTATCTTCAATCTTTCAGACTCGTCAAAAGCTAAAATCAAGAAAGACACACCGATTCAGCTTAAAGCAGGATACAAAGACGATTACGGGATTATCTTTTACGGGACTGTTGACAAAGTGTGGGACGAATGGCAGCAGGGCGATGTGAAAACAGTCGTTCAGGCCCTCGATGCAACGAAGCAGCTCTTCAGGGGCTCGTACATGGTTAGGACTTATCCTGCTGGAATGCCAGTTGCCACCATTGTCAAGGACGTATTCTCCGCTGCGGGTGTACCAGTCGGTTTAATCGAAGATCCTGGAATCACTCTCACAAAAACGATGACTTTCGAAGGTTCGCCATATCAGATTCTGCAAACCTGCATCGGGCTTGCAAATGGCGAAATCGTGAAACAACGACAGGTCTCGCCTGACTTACTACTGCTCGAGAGCTGGACAGCTTACGTCAAAAACAACATGGGCTATTTCGTTAGAAGGGAGTACAAAGAAGTCGAAGCAGTCGTCTTATCCTCAGAAACAGGATTAATGGAGGTGACACCACAGGAGAGCGAGGACAGCACTATAGACTACAGGGTCAGGTGTCTGCTACAGTGGAAAGCTTCTCAGGATTCAATCATCAAACTTGAGTCCATCAGAGTATCCGGGTTGTTTAAGGTCGTTGAATTCAAGCATGTCTGCAAGAGAGACGAGTTCTACAGCGAGTTAGGAGTGAAGGCCGTATGATCGACAGAATTGAAAAATTAATCGACAAGAAGCTTGAAGGGATTAACACAGTAGCTTTAGGCATAATCACGCAGGTAGATCATAGCAAGCTTCGCTGCAATGTGAAGCTAAAGCACAAGATTCGTGGGCAGGAAATAGAGTTGTTTGATGTGCCAATTGCTTGCCTGAAGTCTTCGGTTGGTACTATTTACATCCCGCTTAAAGAGGGAGATGTCGTCCTCGTGTTGTTTAGCAAAAACCAACTTGAAGAGCAACTCAAAAACAAGCAGGCCGTAGCAGTCAACGAGATGCTGAAGTTCAACATCAACAACGCCATAGTGTTTGGGGGAGTTTTCACGCTGGCAGAATCAATCCCGGAGATCAACCCAAATAGAATCAATGTCATTGGAGATGTTTACATCAATGGAGACCTCGACTTCAAGACAATCAGGGGAGTTAGTGCTGATGCAGGATCTTGGCATCCACCAGGAGTCTGATTCTTTTAAAGTCTATTCTTTTCTTAACTCTGATGGCGTGGGATTTCAAATTCTCCCAGGGGGATCTCGTAATCAACGATCTTAAGCAGATTGATATAGTTGATAGCGTGGATAAAGTAAAGCAAGACATCGAGCACATTCTGAAATGTGTCAAGGGCACAGATGCATTCAATCCCGAATTCGGCGTTGACTGGCTTAAGATCAAGCAATCGAAGTTCAACCGCAAGCTTATCGAGCACGAGATTAAGAAAGCCCTGAGCAAATACGACAAAATCAAGTCAATCGACAGGATTGAGATTTCTGAGCCCGATTCTTCGAGGAAAATCAGGGTTTCGCTTTATCTGACTGTTGATGGTGGGCAAATCCAGACCGAGGTGGTTGTATGAGCTATGGTGTAAC
>JARQZL010000072.1 GCA_029984855.1 Archaeoglobales archaeon
AGAAAACAGAGATTCTTGAAAGAATTAAGGAAGCGGAACTGAAAGTTAACCAAGACATCAGTAAAGCTCAGGAGGAGGCAAAGCAGATTATTGCAAATGCAAAAGAAGAGGCGAAGGGTATCATCGAAGAGGCTGAAAAAGAAGGTGTGAAAATAAAAGAGGATATCCTGAACAAAGCAAAAAGCATGATTGAAGAGGAGAAGAACAAAATAAAGCAACAGTGGAGTGCCAAGATTGACTCTGTTGAAAAGAAGGGAAAGGATAACGCCTGGAATGCTGCAGAGTTTTGGTACAATGAGTTTATAGGGATGGTGGAGCATGCTTAAGCCGGTAAAAATGGTTAAGGTCTCAGTAGTGGGTCCCAAAGAGTACCTTGCCACTGCTTCTGAGGCCCTCCACAGAGTGAATGCCTTACACATTGAAGACCCGACTGAAGAGGAGTACTTCAAGCTCGGTGAACCTCTTGAAAAAGCCTCAGCGATATCGAGGAGCCTTGTCCTTCTCAGGAGCTACATTTCTCATCTTAAAATAGACCCCACCAAGATAATTCCAAAAAGAAAGTACAAGGCAAGCGAGATAGAAGCTGAAGTTCAGAAGAAGCTTGACTACTTCCAGCAGGAAATAGGAGAAAGGATAGAGAAACTCAGAAAACTTGGAGATACAGTTAAATCTCTTGATGAAGAACGTGCAGCAATCGAGCCGCTCAGGGTTCTGGGGATACCTCCAAAGCTTCTCAAGGGATATAAAAGCATAAGGAGCTTTGTTGGCATTGTGAGAGAGGATCCAACGGAGAGGGTAAAGGAGGTCACGCCTGACTTTGAGGCTTTTGTGAGGCCATACGGGAAGGAGTTTGTTGTAGCCGTATTTACCAGAATTGAGCAGGCAGAAGAGGTATTCAGAGTGCTTCAGGAGATGGGCTACAGAGAATTATCCGTTCCCGATATTGAAGACTATGAAGCAAGAATCAAGGAGATAGAGGCAGAGAAGGCATCTCTTTCAGAGGAGAAAAAGAGAGTCGAATCTGATCTCGAAGAGATAAAACGCAGAGAAGTTGAGTACATGCTGGCAATCGAAGAATACCTCAGTGTCGAGCTTGATAAAGCAGAGCTTCCTTTGAAAGCCCTTGCTTCACGGTATGCATTTATGATAGTCGGTTACATCCCCGCAAAGAGCTATGAGAAAGTCAAGGCCAAGATTGAGTCCGCCACCAACAACATGGTGATAATGGAGCTTATTGAAGAGGATGAGGAGGATGAGCCACCGACACTTCTTGCAAATCCTCCTTATGTAAGCGATTTTGAGCTGTTCACCACAACATACGCAGTGCCCAAGTACAGCGAAATTGATCCAAGTGTGATAGTTTCAGTGTTTTTCCCGCTCTTCTTTGGACTGATGCTTGGTGATATTGGTTATGGTGGGCTGATTGCCTTGATATCCCTGTATCTGAAAACAAAATTCAAAACAGAGGGGTGGCAGAAGTTGCTGAATATTGCGCTGTACTCCGGCATTGCAGCAGTCTTCTTCGGGTTCGTCTATGGAGAGTGTTTTGGCCCCTTCCTGATAGAGGGAGTAAAACCAACAGAGGCTCATTTCTTGGGTGGTGTACTGTACTCGCTCTATGCCTTCAACGGTCATCAGCCGTTATTTGACAGGGCTGCAGCTTTTGGTGTGAAAGCTCTCCTGTTCTTAACGCTGGCCGTTGGTGCGTTCAAGATTCTCTGGGGTTTTGCAATTGGCTTCAGAAATGTTGCTGTTGAGCACGGGGTCAAAGAAGCTATCCTTGAGAAGGGCTCATGGTTCATAGGCGTCCTTGCACTGACATGCATGATTTTTGGATTCACGTACAACCTTGGAATATTCACATCCCCGAGACCTGAAGGGTATGGAATGCTATTGCCAGACAATCTTTACATGCTCGGCCCATACACAACCAAAGATGCTGCATCAGTTCCTCTACCGATTCCAGGAATGGTGCAGGGCTGGCAGCAGGGTGTCAATGTGTTCTATGTTACAGCATTACCACTGCTGATAATCTGGTTTATTCTCTTCCTGAGAGCTGAGATTCCGAAGATGGGGGGAATGGGCGTTGTCATGGCTCTGGAGCTGTTAACTTGGTTCGGTCAGATACTGAGCTATGCCCGATTGCTTGCTATAGGGCTGTCTTCAGTCTACATAGCCTATGTCATTAACTACCTTGGTCTGAAGGTGGGGTTACCACCCGGCATGTCACTGCTACCGGTAGCAATAGTAATAATGCTGTTAGGACATACAGTGAATCTAATACTCGGAATTCTCGACCCTGGATTGCAGTCGCTTCGATTGCACTACGTAGAGTTCTTCACGAAGTTCTTGGAAGGAGGCGGAAGAGTATTCAAACCGTTTGGTAGGAGGAAGATGTTTATAGAAGATGAGTGAAGGAGGTGGAAAAAATGGCTGAAGCGTTGATAAGTGATGTGGCATTCATAAAAGGCTGCGCTGCTGTAGGAGCTGGACTGGCTGTCGGATTGGCAGGCATTGGTGCTGGAGCCGGTGAGAGCGGTATTGGAGCTGCTGCTGTGGGAGCAATT
>JARQZL010000073.1 GCA_029984855.1 Archaeoglobales archaeon
ACCCCAGCACACACAAGCATCCCCAGCATCACTCCAAGTAACAACCTCACACTCATCATTATTTTCACCTGTTAAATCTATAATTACATGTTAGCGAATCTTCCGGAAGATGTATTTATACTTTTCGAAACTAAAATTTAATATTTCCCTCAGATTTGAGCAAAACAAAAGCAGAATCAAGGATACAAATTATAATGAGGACAGAAGATTGAAAAGAAAAGTTGATAAATCCCCAGATGCTGAAATCGAGGATATGATAGCTGTAAACGTGATGTCGCCAGAAGGTGGATTCACGGCAACCTCCACAATAGGTCTGGTATGGGGAGGTGTATTCGCCACGGTCTTCCTTATTCTGCTCCTCTCCTCCAAAGAGATAATTTCTGCATCAACCTACTACGACGAAAAGGCAGAGTACAGCCTAAACACCCCAATTCTCCCATTACTGCTGGTGTTCTTTGCAATTGTTGTGTTCAAGACCATGGAAGTGTTATACCCGTAGTCATGTGCAGGAACCCGAATATCATGACATTTAAAGTGCCGTGAATCGCCACGATAAATGCTAAGCTTCGTGTTTTCTGAAAGAGAAATCCTATCAGAAGTCCTGTAAAGAATGCAAAGGTCACTTCAGGAAGACCGTACTCGGTGTGCATCGCAGCAAAAAGTATTGTGGCAAAAAGAAGACCTTTCAACAGGCTGAATTCTTTTTCGAGAGTTGATTGAACCACAGACCTGAACACGAGTTCCTCGGCAAGAGCGACGAAGGCATACATCACCACGCAGAGCGTTAAAGTGCTTTCAATGCTGAAGTCTGGGATTAAACAGTCCGGCTGAAGTATTCTGAACTCAATGAGAGACAGGGCACAGCCGATCACAGCACCAGCCGGAACGTAGAAGTATAGCCTTCTCAGGTTTAAACCGAGATCCTCCACTTCCAGACCCAGAGCTCTGGCTGCCGCATAAACAGAGATGAAGATGGGCGAATAAACAAGCGGAAGCCAGTATATAGTATATGGAAAGAACACGGGCATTGAAAAGTTGACGATCCTCAGGATGGATGGGAGCGTGAGGGACAGAACATATTCGCCTTTTTTAAGAAAAACCACGTAGAGGACTGCAATGAAGACCGCTGCAAAATGAAGAAACAGCCCTGCTGACCGATTTATCGTGGCGATAACCTCAGCAAGGAGCACGATGGTGAATACGACAGCAAAGACGCATCCTGATTGTTCGTCACTCCCATCCATCCATCACCGCTACGGCTCTGACTATAAAGGTGTTTTCTATCAAACCATGATGGACTAAAGCTGCACCCTCTTTCTGAACACTTCTCTGCCTCCATCCCATTTTATTACAAGCTTCGCATCAACGTAACCCTTACTCTTTATCTTCAATCCGTCGAAGAAGCTGACAGACAGCTCGACCGTCTTGTCCACGCTTTCATTCGGTTTCATATCTCCCACGTTTATTTCGAGCCTGTCCTCTCCGTTTATCTTTATCACCTCCCCATCCAGAAGGAGCTCGATGTAAACCCTGACATTCTTAGCATACCCCTCCTTATTCATCAGCCTTGCAGCGATCTTCCTGCTCAGCGTTCCTGTTTCTTCTACGTTCAGTATCTTAATGTCGAATTTTCGTTCTTTTTTAACCGGGTTCTCTTTCACTTTTGCATTTGCGCTCTTTTGAGTATTTGCAGTATCGTGTACTTTTTGAACCGGCCAGGTCTGGATAATCGCTGTAAACACAGCGATAATGATGACTGTCAGCAGAACATGGCTCGCCAGCTTCACGATGCTTATCGAGAGGATGTTTTTTTGAGAGTTTCGATTTTTCTTATTTTTGCGTAAAATATAAAAATAGAGAAACTACATCTTGCGCTTTAGTCTGCTCAACGCCACAACGCCTGCTGAGACGAGCAACATTGTTGCAACTTCAGGAATCGGTGCCACTATGCCGTAGGTTACAATGCTGTTTATTCCGTCGTCATCCCCGTTGTAGGAGCCTGTGCCTGCCACACCCTGCTTATCGAGTATTATGTCGTACTTCGCGTAAGTGGGCGTTGCATCTGGAGGTATGCTCCACACGAGAGTTGGCTGAACACTACCGTTCGCATCGGTAAAAACGACCTCTTGAGTTGTGGATGGATCTCTGGCGGGATCGAGCAGCTGTCCTTCGATTACGGGATCTGGCTGTATGTACACTTTATAGCCCGTATATGGAGAGAGGTTTGTGGCAGCTATGTATATGTCCTCACCGGGGGCGAATGCGGACTTCGTTGTTCCATTTGCGTCCATAACAACCACATGAGAGCTTGGCAGGATTGTAAACGCAGTGGTTGCCTCCGTAGCCCTCACATTCTGTATGCCGTCGAAATAGTAGAGCTGGAGTTCCGCCACGTAATTTCCCGGGGTTCTGTCGGGGTTCCACGTAGCTGTCAAGGTGTTTGTTCCCGGTGCAAGCCATCCTTCTGCGCTTGTGTAGTCGGCATACTCCCTCCCGTTTACTGTGAGCTGATATATGCTGATGTAAGCGTATGCGTAGATGTCGTAGGGCATCTTGTTTGAAATGTCCATTGTGAATGTAAGGATGTCCGTCCGGTTAACAGCTGTCGGGCTTGCGGTGAACGACATAATCTCAAGCACGTCGCTGCCCGTTGCATCTATTGTGAGGTTGTAGGTTGTTGGCCCGTAAAGCCACCAAGCCACAACACATACAGTCCAGTTTCCCTGTTCAGGATTGTCAACGGGTATACCGAACCAAGAAGTGTAGCTCCCGCTGAACCACTCTCCCCATCCCACGACAGTGCCATTAGGATTGAAGAGGATAATGTCCATCCCGCTGTCAGGATCGCTTGCGTTCAGAGTGATGTTCATGCTGGTAACACCAACTCCAACGTTCAGGGTGTAGTAAACTGCTTCATACCCCAAATCTTCATCAACAACGCCCTGAAGAACGCCAACGGTGTTGGGGGCTACATCCCTGACAACACTGACCGAAACCGGAATCGTTATATCGCCAACGTTTATCCAGCCGACGTACGTTCCGTTTGCGTAAGCCGGGATAGTCATTGTAACGCTGAAGGTTGCAACGCCGCCAGCAGGAACGGTTATGCTTGACGTGCTTGCAGACATCCAGCTTCCCTCATCTGCTCCCCATGTCGTGTATAAGTCGGAACACGAGATTGTAAGGATTACATCAGTATTTCCATTGTTTCTAACCGTAAACATCTTGGAGTACGTACCTGAGTCAACCTTGCCGACGAACCATTCGTCATCTACAAGAATTCCTCCCTTCAATGCTTCGTATGCTGCCGTAACGTTAATCCTTCCCGCTCCATCAGCAAGCACTGGAATGTTAGAACCAAAGTCCAATGCAGGAATCTGCTTTGCGGAGTTCTTCAAAGCCCGCTCTATTAAATCGGGGCTTATTCCCGGAAACGCCTGCAGAAGTAATGCTGCCGCTCCGGCAACATGCGGACAGGCCATCGAAGTTCCCGACATAACAGCATATCCCGAAGGATTGCTGTACCAAGCTCCTCCCGTTGGAACTGCTGAGATTATGCCATCTCCAGGGGCTGCGACATCAACACCAACCCTTCCGTCTCCAGCCGGCCCCCTCGAACTCCACCACGTCACAGCATCGTATCTGTCGGATGCTGCAACAGCTATTGCTCCCTTAGATACTGCTGGCGAGGAGATCGTCGCCTCTCCCGAACCGGCATTTCCTGCTGCAACCACAACCACCTTACCAGCGTTCCTTGCGTTTTCAACAGCCATTGAAAGCGGATCTTTGCCTGAGCCGTCTCCCTGCCATCCGCCAAGACTCATGCTTATGATGTCTGCATGGTTGTAGACTGCCCACTCAATCCCGCCTATTATCCATGATGTCAGACCCCAACCCTCGTCTGTCAGAACCTTGCCGTTCATCAGGAGTGCCTTAGGGGCAACTCCGCTTATCACCGGCTGTTCAACCACACTCCAGCCTGAAACGCTGCTCGCAAAGCCTCCGCTCTCAACGTCATCGTAGAACCCTATTTCCGGAACGGATATGTCATCGACATACCATCCGGGATAGACAACGCTGAAGTCTGTTACGTATTCAAAGCGGACGATTACGGTATTTCCAGCGTAGGGTGTAAGGTTGTAGCTCATGTTGACCATGCTGTTGCTTCCGCTGTAGCCATTATACACATCAAGGACGTCCCATGTCACGCCATCCGTAGACACCTCGACGTAACAGTCACACCAAGGCTCGGTGAAATACCAAGTGGAGAAGTTAAGAGTTGCTGAGCTAACACCTGTTAAATCAAAGGTGTATTCAAGAATGCTGTCAAGGTTGTTGCCCGCATTTGAATACCATGCGTAACTGCCGTTGAAAACCGGAACTTTTTGGGGTGTTCCGGCCGCTATGCCTGCAACATGTGTTCCATGTCCGTTTCCATCGGTAACCTTGTTCTCAAACGTGAAGCAAGCTTCGGCTATGACCTTCGGATCGTTCGTTGCAGGGTTATCGTCCAGATCATCAAGCATCGGATGGGTTCTGTCGATACCTGTATCGAGGATCGCTATTTTTATGCCATCGCCCTTGTATCCGAGATTCCACATATCTGTGGCGTTTATAGCATAGTCCCCGTAGTCAGGCTGGGTGAAGTACTGTGGATACAGAGCAGTTATATTTGACTTTTCGGGCGGTTTTGGCAGGGTTACATTCTGATCGAGCCATATGGATTCAACATCAGCCCTCTGAGCGAGCCTGATAACGGAATTCGACGGAACGGTTGCGGAGATTGCGTTGATAATCCAGTGAGACTTCACGCCCTTTGCACCGATACTGCTCAGTTCCCGCATCAGATTGGCTTGAGTTCTTGAGGCAAGCTGTTTTGCCTTGGAAACGCTGAATGGCTTTGACGGCTGATCCTTTAGCATTATTATTACCTGTACCTCCCTCTTTTCCTTCATCTCATCAAGCAGGTGCGGGTCTATCTTTGCGTGGGGTTCTGAGATCTTTGGTATCTTTGGTGTTATTAATCCGTCTGGTTTTTTGGTAGCATTGACTACAGTTATTCCCAGAACAAGCAGCAAAACCGCCACTAGCAAAACCGCCAATCCAAATTGGAGTTTCATATTCTGTGAGTTATGAAACATATACAAAAAGTTTACTAAATTTAATATTTTCTACGAGGTATTATGCTTAAAAATATAAAAATTAATTAAATTTTAAAGAAAGTCCTCGCAACCATTATTACAATACCCGCTGAGATCAGGAATAGCGTCGCAAGTTCGGGAATTGGCGGTGCTGGTTGAGTGAGCCACGGACTGTAGTAGACGATTCCATATGCAGAGTAATCACTTCTGTCGTAGATCTTATCCTGTATAACGCTTTCAACGGTTGTGCCCCAGTAGTTATTTGTTGCATCCACATCGTTGCTTTGGGCGTTGTAAACAGCATACCTGTTGCCAGGGAGCAGGTTACAGCTGTGGATTGCCGCACTTCTTCCACCCGTGAGGTAGATGGCTGCTCCATCGGTATATCCATTGCTGTTGTCATCGAACTCTGAGTTGTTTATCTGAGCGTTGCCAGCTCCGGATATATACAGGCCATAGTGATTGTCATCCTTTATGCTGTTGCCCCTTGCTGCAAACTCTGAGGTGTAAATCTTTGCTCCTACATCGTTTCCGGTTATGAGGTTGCTTTCGAAGTATGCTGATTCCCCAGCAGCGTAGATGCCCGCTGGATTGTCTCAGGTAACTCCGGAAACACCTCCATGATCCTTCTCGCTCTCTTTGGAATCTTTGCAAAATACTCTCTTCCTGGTTCGACAATCTTCTGAACCTTTGAAAGCTCGAAGAAAACCTCTTCAACAGACTTA
>JARQZL010000074.1 GCA_029984855.1 Archaeoglobales archaeon
GTCAGAAGATCTTGGTGAGGCTTCGCTTGTGGAGGAGAGAAAGATAGGCGACGAAAAGATGGTGTTTGTAACAGGATGCAAGAACCCGAAGGCTGTAACAATACTTGTCAGAGGTGGAACGGAGCATATAGTGGATGAGGTGGAGCGCAGCTTAACAGATTCGATAAAGGTTACCAAAGCAGCCCTGGAAAGCGGAAAGGTAATTGCCGGTGGCGGCGCTCCTGAAATCGAAGCAAGTCTCAAGCTCAGAAAGTGGGCTCCAACGCTGGGTGGTAGAGAGCAGCTTGCAGCAGAGTGCTTTGCTTCAGCTCTTGAGGTGGTGCCGAGGAGCCTTGCGGATAACGCAGGTCTTGACCCCATTGACATCCTCGTCGAGCTCAAGAAAGCTCATGAAAGCGGAAAGACCCATGCAGGAGTCAATGTATTCAGCGGTAAGGTTGAGGACATGCATGAGCTGGGCGTAATTGAACCTCTCAGGGTGAAAAAACAGGCTATAAGCAGCGCAACAGAGGCCACTATAATGCTTCTCAGAATCGACGATGTCATCTCAGCAAAAGGTACAGAAAGTGGAAAAGGTACAGAAGGTGAAGGTCCTGGCGAGGAAAGCGAAGAGTAAATTTTTTGTTTTTTTGAATTTCTTTCTCTTTTGTGCTTGTATGCGGAGTGGATGTTGGAGTAAAAAAGAGCCATATCGCCCTGCTGGATAGAAAAAAGCTCGTTTACTGTGGTCTTTACAGCCATCCTGTTTCATGCAATGCCGTGGGTATAGATGCCCCCCTCTCCCTCCCTGAGTCTGGCAATCTCAGAGAGTGCGAGAGAGAACTGCTTAAAAAGGGGATACGGCTTTTTCCCTCAGGAGCAGAGTTTTTCAGGCCAGTTGTTGAGAGAGGTATGCAGATAGCCAGGGAATTCAGAAAAGAGGGCATAAGGGTTTTTGAAGTTTACCCCTACGCAACCAGAAAAATTCTTGGAATAGCTCCTGAAGCCAAGAAATCCAGGAAGGAGGGGCGAAAGAAGATAATAGACAAATTATCGGAATTTGTAGATGGCGTGGAACGACTCTCAGGCCACGATGATATTGATGCCGTAATCTCTGCTCTGACGGTGCTTCTTTACTTTGAAGGAAAAGCCAGAGTAGTCGGGCAAAATGGAATACTCATTCCAGTTTAACGGGCTACCGGTTGCCTTTCAAGATAGTACTGACACCTTTCTGGCTCTATGAGATAAGTTTCAGCTCTTACTCTGCCCCAGAGGGCGAAGCTCTTTGCTGCAACTATGGCCTGACAATACTGAGGGCACTCACCATTGACGAGGATTCCGTTAATTCTACAAAAATCACGATGACTGCACTCTAAAACCTCAACTTTCTTTGTAACAACGTCAATTGCAATAACCGATCGTATTCTGTTTAGCTTGACTGAAACGCACTTTACATCTTCCATTTCATCACCTTTTACTATCATATTATTACAATTATTACTATGAACTTTGAGCTACTTAAATTTTTCGGATTAAGAATAAAAATTAATAAATCTTTTTTATTAATACTCTGTAGAATGACGGTCAGTTAAGTAATATAGTCCTACAATCTATTTTTAGAGATAGTTAAACATGGATTATATTGATATTGGATATTCAATGCTCTCCCCTGGATTTAGTACAACCACCTTTACATCTGTCTGAGCCTCAGCAAGTCTTTTGAATTCCATGGGATCCTGTTTTATAGCTGGGAAGGTGTTGTAATGCATTGGAATTGCAAGCTCTGGCCTGATAAATTCCAGAGCCTTAACTGCCCCCTTTATCCCCATCGTATACCAGTCTCCTATGGGGAGCAGCATAATGTCTGGACTGTAAAGCTCACCGATCAGCTGCATGTCCGTAAAAACGTCTGTATCTCCCGTATGATATATTCTGACTCCATCCATCTCTACAACAAAGCCCGCAGAACAACCTGTGCTTATCAGTCTCCCGTTCTCTTCCACATCCGCTGAATGCACAGCATTAACCATGGTAAACTTCACGCCCCTGACCTCGGCAGTACCGCCTATGTTCATTCCAATGGCGTTCACACCCTGTGTGAACAGGTACCTCGACAGCTCGTGTATACAGATAACCGGGGCATTGCACTGTGTAGATATCTCTGCAGCATCGCCCAGGTGATCTCCATGCCCGTGCGTTACAGCAACCACGTCCACATGCAGATCCTGTGGTTTCAATGGGCATGATGGATTTCCTGAGAGAAAAGGGTCGATTACGACTTTTTTGCTTCCTTCAATTAAGAAGGCTGCATGTCCAAGCCATGTGACCTTCATCCCCATCACCCGTTCTCTCTTAGCTACAAGAAAGTTAAGCTTACCGGTATGTCTACCGAAACACATGTTTGTGAGGTACATTCATCCTCACAAGAGGTTTTGAGAGATGCCTTCTTGCGCAAGGGGGAACTTCATAAAAACCCTTCTCAATTTCCCTCTTTACTTTTACTTTTACCCTCTCTGTTGCTGTTGTTTTACACTTTCTGCACCTGAAACCCTTGTTTTTACCTGCAGATTCCATTCTCTTTCCGCAGAGAGGACATGACGGGTTTACTTCTACGTAATTTGCAAGATCGATGATATTTATCTTCTCAAGATTGACTGTGTCTTTCTTCATCGAGCCATACACTTCTACGAGGTCTCCTTGCCTTAGCTGTCTGATGACATCTCTGAATTGCTTTGTTGGCTCAAATGCCGCACATTTCACATCACCAAACCTTGTTTTTATCATGAAAAACACGTGCCCACCTTCGATAATGAATGGCTCTTCAACAACACTCCCCCTTATCCTGTAGGAGTGATAGTTTTCGAGTTCGGAAACTTCACTCTCATGTATGATGTGCATATCTGTTCCCTGATTTGTTACAAAGGTCATATGCCTGTCGATATCCTCTGTTTTCACCGTCTCAAACGCCTCTCTGACTGCATGAATATCATCTCCTCTAATCCCGAACAGTACCGGATCCGGGGAACTCGGAACAGCAACCACGACTCTGTTATACCAGTCAACAGTATCCCACGTCAGGGGGTATGTTTTTCTGTCTGCCTCGAAAAAAGAGTTTCTGTCGTATTCTCTCGGTGTTCCAAAACGTTCTGGTTTTCTGTATGCAAGTACCTCGATTGTGTAGTCGTAGAAATCAAGGCCAACGGCTGCAAGTGCACCTATTAAACCTCTGCCAGCCTTGAAGCGCAGATGGGGTATCATATATTTCCCTATTATAAAAAAGGCTTCATCTATGCTCACCACGCCCCTTACAGCTTTCAGGGCAAATGCTGAGAGGACATCCATAACTCTGTCATTCTCCGAATTCACAAAAACAGCTCCCGGATTTGTTTTTTCGTCATCCAGCATTGCATACTTTTCTATTGTTCCGCTTACCACTTCCATGACCTCATCGATGTTTCCATCCACAAGGAATGAGAGTGCGCCGTTCCCTCTTGTTTTGAATGGAATCGTCGGGTTCAGTCTTACGAGCCTTGGAAAACCCTCCACACTTATGCCCTGTCTTTTAAGCTGATCTATGGCTAAAACCGCAAGATATGTTGTGCACATACCATCCTTTGAATCAGTGTCGTCCATGCCAACCCAGATTTTCATTGCCCCTCATCCTGTCCGGCCTTTATTAAACCTTAGTATCCCGGTGTACGCATAATTATTATAACTGAAATTTAATCGGTAAGAGTTATATAGTCAATTTCATTTTCTCTTATGATGATGGGTGAATTAACGTTCTGCGAAAAAAGAAAAATGCTCAAGCCCATGGATCACGAGTGCTGGATGTGTGAAGAGAACATGATAAACGGCGGGCACTGCTACCCTTGGGCTCAGTGGGGAGCAGAAAAAAAAGCTCCGTGGGAAGCCTGAACGGCGGGATTAAAGAATAACGTTAGCTCCGAATCCAAGTTAAAGGTACCCGTGGTGTAGTATATCAATCAATTCGTTAGGGAGCTTGAGTTCTTTTATCCTTTCTTCCACATCCCTCTTGTTAAATTCAAACTCTTCAAAATTGACGTTCATATTATCTGTGTCTATAATAGCAAGCCTTGGCTTTGAGTACTTCACGGGCTGAAAACCTGCACTTCCCGGGCAGACCACTTTTCCATACCTTGTTTCTGCAATGAAAGGTACGGGGCCAGCAACAACAAGCATTTCATACTTTCGGAGGGGGGCGAGGAGACTCTCATAGTAGGAGGTTGGCATCTTTGGCCTGACATCCTTGCCAGTCGGGTTGAAAGGCTCGCCATATACAAAGAGGATCTCGTTTTCCCCGAATTTTTCTGAAATAAACGCCGGGACATCGTTTCTGATCCAGCTTCTTCCTTCTTTACCGAGCACTTCCTGACTCCACCCGAGTACTTTTATTACAAAATCTGGTAGCTCCTCTTTCAATCTCTCCTTTTCCTCGTCCCTCATTTCATTCCATCTTGCTATAATATGGTCGTACCTTCCTCTTACGGCGTGGATATTATCTGCATTGCTGATGAACTGGAAGACCTCTCTGGGATAAGGCATCAAGCCAAAGACCCCGAGAACATAGATTCTGTTTATGTCACTTCCATTCTCCCTCAGCCTCTCGATTTTTGAGAGAACGGAGGCAATTGCCAGCAAGTTACTGTGAAGGTTTGAAATCACCGCCACCTGCATGGATGCGTGCTTGCCGGAGGATATATAAAACTTGGTCTTCAGAATTTGTGCTGCAAATTTTCCTTATTCCACCGGTTTGCTCTCACCCAATATGCTGTAAGTCTTCGCAGGGAAAAAGATATAAACAAAATGGCAGCGTAGGCTTATACTATCCCGAAAATTTTAACGCTACAGGTGTGGGAGAAAGTATTAAATCCAGTCGAGCTCCGGTGGTGTAGCCCGGCCAATCATTCCGGCCTTTCGAGGCCATGCCGAAGAGAGCCGGCGACCCGGGTTCAAATCCCGGCCGGAGCACTCTTATCTGATGCTGGCTATATGAACATAAATGTTAAACCTTCACATCCCGAATACAGATATGGTCAGAAATGTCATCCGTTTTATAAACCCCTACAAAGCCGGGAAGTCCCCATCCGATATCGCAGCGATGTACGGCATTCCTGAAGGCGACGTTGTAAAGCTCGGATCAAATGAGAACCCGTATCCGCCATCTGAAGATGTGAAGGAAGCATATATCAGGGCGTTATCAGGTGTAAACAGATACCCTCATCCCGATTACGGGGAACTAAAGAGGGAGATTGCGGGTTACACTGGAGTGGATGAAGAGTGTATCTCAGCTGGAAACGGAGCTTCTGAAGTTCTGAGAACGATCTGTGACATAACTCTTGAACCCTTTGATAGAGTCATCATCCCCGTGCCGGGCTACAGCCTATATGCGATGCTTGCAATGGTAAGGGATGCAAGGATTGAGTTCATTGAAGCTCCTGAATATAAAATAGATGCGGAACTTGTAGAATCGCTTGACGTTCAGGATGCAAAAATTGTCTTTCTTTGCTCACCCAACAACCCGACAGGCAATATAATCCCGGGAGAGGAGATAAAGAGAATCGCAAAGAAATGCAATGGAATCGTTGTCGTAGATGAAGTCTACGCCGAATTTACAGGAAAGAGTTGCATAGAGCTGACAAAGAAGTACAGCAACCTCATAGTTGTGCGATCCTTCTCCAAGTTCTTCGGACTTGCCGGGTTGCGGGTTGGATATGCAGTTGGAAATCCGGAGATAGTATCTGCAATGGAGAAATGCAGGCTTCCCTTTAACATCTCAATTGCAGCCGCAATGGCAGCGATTGCTGCAATAAATTCAATAGATTATTACATGGAAGTGAGGAATAAAATAGTAAAGGAGAGAAAAAGACTGGCAAAAGAACTTAAGAGGATTGGATTCTTCGTCTATCCCTCAGAAGCTAATTTCATTCTGATAAAAAGCGATAAAGAGATTTGCAGTGAACTCGAAAAAAAGGGCATAATCGTAAGGGATGTTACAGGTTTTATCGGCCTTTCCGGATTTCATGCAAGGATAACGGTGGGGCTGCCTGAAGAGAACAGTAGGTTGATTCAGGCAATGGCTACGATTTCTCAATGCTAACAACACTTCTTTTTCCGCAGTGAACTTCTATCTCTCCGTCCCATCCTATTTTTGGAAAGCAGTTGAATATTTCCACAATATCCGCTACATCAGCCTTTCTGTAAGCAGAGACATTATCATCCCAGAGAATTACTTTAACCCTTCCGGAGTCGTCCGAGATGTAAATTTCTGCAAGTAATCTGTTCTTTACTCTCCTCACCTCACCTATTCCACTTACCCTTCCTCTTATGTTTGCAGGCTGGAGAGATCTCAAACTGGCTATTGGTGTAAAATCCGGTTTAAAGCTGCACACTGCTGGAGAAACCGAGGAGATTACGAACTCACCCGCCATCGGATAACCGAAAACCTCAATTGAGTCCCCTTTTTTGAGTTTTACGACTTCTTCCGCTTTAGTTCCTGTAGCAGTGCATATTTTCACCTCGCTTTCAGTTGCTAAAGCTGCAACGACCCCCTCATTTCTTTTCACCATTGCAACAATAGTGCCTTTCAGGCTCTCACCACCCCTTCTCACTACGGTGATATCTTTTGCATTTCTCACCAATAGCTCTGTTATTCCGTTTCTCTCTCTCACAAGCCCCCTGAGCTTTACAGAGTCTCCCGCTCCAACCTCGCCGAGCCTTACGAGCTGGGCTGCCTCGCCCCACATTGCAACCTTTAGCGCTCCTGTATCGTCGCTTACTGTAAGAATTGCAAGAAACTCCCTCTGGAGATTTTTCAGTTCTACTCTTTCAACAATGCCCTCTATGCTCACAATACCTCTTTTTCCTCCGATCTCTGAAATTGAGGATTCTTGAACATATCCGAAGCTGTATGCTGCAAGCATTATTGCTGTCTCCTCGCTCAGCAATCCTGCAAAGTGCTCTTTAATCTCTCTTACCTTTCTCTCAAACTCTCTTCTCGAGACCCCGATCTGATCTATGAGCTCCTCAATATCCATTTCACCCACCTAAGGAGTGAAGGAGAAGAATCGTGCATACCATCGCTATGAATAGAAGCAAGAGGCCGTAACGCTCCATGAAGGTATTTTGCCAGCCAGCATATTGAAATTTTCGGCATATCTGATTGGCCCGGTACAGTTAATTATAGTCATTCTCCTAATTCCCTGCACTAATAAACTCCCCAACCCAGTACCTTGCATAACCATGCTTTCTCTCACCAAATAACTCTAACGCAACATCCCTGCTTCTCTCAACCATCTCATCAAA
>JARQZL010000075.1 GCA_029984855.1 Archaeoglobales archaeon
ATTCGCTCTGCCAGTCGTAACGGCGATAGGAGTGATTAAAGACCGCAAAAGACGTCAGACGTATCGAGAAAAGTACGGATGGGAACCGGAGAGTGATCTGTACTGACTTTTTTGTTGTTATTTTTTAACAAGAATGAATAATGAGTAAGAACTATTGCTCCAAATCTAAACTATTAATTATAAATACTCGACAATCTCGTCAATTTCAGCTTTCCTTCTCGGATTCAGCGACACCTCTAAGCCGTAAGAAGTCGGCTTGGCGAGTAATCGACTTCCTTCTTGACAACGAGGCCTTTGATTACTCTAAGACAGAAATATCAAAAGAGATGGGGATCAGCCGAACTACACTGTTTAAAATCTGGAGAACGCTGGAAGATCTTGAAATTGTGGTGGAAACAAGAAGGGTTGGAAGAGCAAAGATGTACAAACTGAATAAGAAGAATCCAATCGTTCAGAAGTTCATCGAGCTTGACAACGCAATTTCCGAATATTACGCCAAGAAATTTGCCGAAATTCCTGTAAAAGCATAGATTGGCCAGGTAACAGTACTCCGGGAACCGACAAGATAGCCCATATTCCTCATATCTCTATCTCCAACCAAGTTTTACGAGAACTTGAGGAAGAACCTGGTCAAAAAGCGTTGGCTCTTATCATCGCCCCCTTCCAGCAGTCAGTAATTTTCTCCCAAATGGTGACTTAAAGTTGAGAGCTGCTATAGCAATCCCGAATCACCCACCTTCGGTTGTACTCTTTAAAAAGATGGATGAGCACAGATACTTCTTTCTCATAGAATCTAGATTATTTCGATTTAAATCAAAAAATCAAAACGCAAAGGGGATGATTCAAAACAACGTTCATTCAGCCCTCAGTAGCCTAAAAGAAATAAAAATCAAGAATTTAGCCAATAATAAGAAGCTTGTTTGAAGATGGAGGATGTTCTCGTAGTGGCTCCCAATGCTCCCGAAAAAAGACCCTGCCGATGGAGTAAAAAAGGCTGGCAAGCCCGTGAAAAACGGCTGACTACTCCCCTCCTTTTTTGTTTCCTTCGATGCGCTCTATCAATCCCCTCACAAACTCAATTATATTTTCACCAAACAGCAACAGCTTATTCCAATCGATATTCCGGTATATTACCGAAACGTAGTAGATCTTATCGGCCTTGGAGGATAACGGTTCTATCCTGATCTCCGTCCACTCGGGTGAATCGGGAACTTTGCCCTTCCAGCAGTATTTAACACCGTACAGTGAGAGTTCCGTGTCGGGTGTACAGCCAATATCCAATCCCTCGATAGTATTGCCAAGGTTTGAGAAAGCCTCTAACGGGTTATTGCCTGAAAATACCTCGAATTCTGCAAGGATTTCGTAGAAGTAATTCTTCAGGTCAACCATTAACTGCTCCCTGATTCCATCTTCGATGGCTTTGAACTCGTTCATGGTTTGTGTTCTGTCCAGTCCAGATACTCCAATTATGCGGCCGTCCGTGTTGATGTCTACTACTACTCCTCCTTTTCTTGCAATCTGTCCAGACCCTCCAGCTCTGTATCCAAACACTCGTGGGGGAACTCCTCCAAGCGGCTCGTAACCCATGTCAAGGAGCAACTCCAATATCTCGTGCAGATCGAACACGCGTGTCACGTTTGCGTATCTGCCAGAGGCTCTAAAGTACTTGGTAGTTACTTCTGGCCTCATAACGTATACTCTCCCTTTTCTCTCCAAATTCTGAAGCTGTTTCCTCTCTTCTCATACGGTAGACAGTACCGCTCGTAACACTAAATAATTCAAGCCCACTAAGTTCAGGCTTAAACTCTGGAGTTATGGCCTTGGATATTAGATTTACGGATGCCTCTTTTGATGCAGCTTCTTCAGCGAGTTCTAAGAGCTTCATCATGAAATTTCTGCCGAAATTCGTAGGTAGGTAGAAAGAAAATTCCTTCCTACCCTCTACCTTCCGGTACTCGTTTTTAATGAGGCCGCTAGCCAGGAGGTTCTTCAGGTGGTTGCTCAGCGAGCCCTGCCTAATACCCAGCTCATTCTTGATCTCCTTAAAAGACGAACCCACACTATTTTTGTCCGTCTCAATCATGAGGTATGTCATAATCGCCAACCGAGTATCGTCTCCCAAAGACTTTATCGCATCCCTAATTTCCTCCGGTACGAGATTAACAAACTCACTTATCTTGTCCATTTCACCCCCTCCATCTCGAAGGTCTTAATGTTTGACTTAAGTCTTCCTATTTTGACTCGCCAAATAAATCTTTCCCAGAATTATGATGAGATTTACAAGTCCGAATTTCCACATGAAATTAAGGAATGAAAGGCGATGATAAAAATTACCACTACAACCCTATCACCAAAATTCAATAATATTTAATTACCAGCCCATAAAATTGTATCGATGGGTTCACCTGTGTTTGACAACGTAAAACATCCAAGAAGTGCTGTCAAAAAGCTCACTATACAACCTCCACAGGATTACTATACTCGCTCTCAAATAGTCAATAGAAAGCTTCAGGAGAAGAAGAAACGTCTCTTTGTCGTTATTTACGGTTCTTACGCACCAAACGTCAAGCTCCACCTCAGCGACATCAGAGACTTTCTACAGGGGAAAGGATACGAAAAGACGTTTCTGGTCGAGGATTTGCCAAATATCTCTATAAACGGTTTTGAAGCTGATATGGAGCAGAAGTCGATTTATTATCTGGAGGCCTCTGACGTGAACTTGTTGTTCTTCTTTAGACACACTGATAACCAAAGTGTAGCCAGAGAAGCACATTACGTTCTGGATGATCTGCGCTTAATCGGTAAATCAATCTTTTTCGAGGAAAAAGAACCAGAAGACGAATACAGCGCTATATTAACGTTACTTCGTGATAGACTAAAGCGAAAGCAAATAACTGCTATCCCATTTTCTAAGGAGAACATGCTGAACATTGTATTGAAATCTCTTAACGACTTCATATGGTAGAAATTTAAGAAAATCTCGATACGGATTTACTTCAACAAGATTTCCAATCTTCCACTGCCCTCTCTAAATCTATCTCCTAATTGACAACGAAGCCCCCTGAGAGTGATCTGTACTAACTGCTGCTCAGAGCACTCAGAACTATCATCGGGTCGTACCTTCCAACCACACGCCTGCTCACACCCCTTTCACAGACGCTTACGACATCAACTATCCTCAGAGTTTCGAGCCTCCGCA
>JARQZL010000076.1 GCA_029984855.1 Archaeoglobales archaeon
CATTTGTAACACCTCCAATAATTACTGTATCCGCCCTCTTATTTATTATTTACCAAAATTATGAAATTCTCTAAACAAAATTCTCGAAACTGAATATAACGTCTGTTAGTTGCTGAACGGCTGAACAATCTTCTTAAAAATAAAATTGAAAAATGTAATTCCAGTCAGATATCCAGATACTTCATGAACTCCCAGGGCGTTATGTACAGGCAGTACTGGTTCCATTCATCAATCTTCATGCTCATGAACGCATCGAATATATGGCTGCCGATGATCTTCTGTACGACCTCATCGCTTGCGAGGTGGTCGAGTGCATCTCTGAGTGTTGTTGGCAGCTCTCCAACTCCGAATTCTTTTCTCTCTCTCGGAGAGAGCTCGTACACATCCTTCATCAGTGGATCGCCAGGTTCGATCTTCTTCTTTATGCCATCTAAACCTGCTGCAAGCATTGCCGCAAATGCAAGGTATGGATTGCAGCTCGGATCAGCACCTCTGTATTCCACCCTGATCGCTGAAGGCTTCTTCAGGTACATTGGCACTCTGACAAGAGCAGATCTGTTGCGTGGACTCCAGCAGATGTAGATTGGTGCCTCAAATCCAGGAACCAGGCGCTTGTAGGAGTTGACAGTTGGAGCGCAGAGGGCTGTTAAAGCCTTCGCATGCTCAAGCAGACCACCGATGTAGTATCTTGCTGTCTGACTCAGCATGAACTCATCGTCAGGATCTGCAAACAAGGCCTCTCCGCTGAATGCCTCTCCCTTCCACAGGCTCTGGTGGGTGTGCATACCGCTTGCGTTGTCCAGATAAAGCGGCTTTGGCATGAATGTAGCGACCATTCCGTACATTGCTGCGATGTTTTTGGCTGCGAACTTGTAGAGGTAGAACGCATCTCCAACATCGACAAGCTGTTTTGGCTTGAAGTCAAGTTCAATCTGGCCAGCAGTGGCAACCTCGTGGTGGTGATACTCGATATCAACGCCAAGCTTTTCCAGGTTGTAAACAAGCTCATTTCTGTATTCAACGGTAGTATCTTCCGGTGGGGCTCTGAAATAACCCTCTTTCGGCCTTATAGTGAAACCGCCGGGTGTTGTTTCCGGGCTTTCAGGCATAACTCTTGGAGGACCCCATGAGTCCCCTGCCCCTCCATTTGGTGAAACCCAGAAGTCCCAGAAAAGTCTTGTTGGATCCACAGAGTCAAAGATGAAGAACTCGATTTCAGGGCCAAAAACGGCGGTCTTATTCTCATCACTCAGCACCTTCTGCAGCTGCTTGGCAACGTACCCTCTTGGATCGCAGTTTGCAACTTGATCTCCCCATGCTTCATAGCAATCTCCGAACATTATGGCAGTTTTTTGCACGGGATCGTCAATCCAGGGAATGACTTTTACTGTGGACGGATCTGCCCTCCAGACCATGTCGCTTTGTTCTATGGTTTTAAAACCCCTTACGGAAGACCCATCAAATCCAATTCCCTCGAACGCACTGCCCTCAGTAAACTCCCTTGCAGGAATCGAGAACATCTGTAGATATCCACGAACATCACAGAAGGCACACAAAACCTGCTTTACATTGTTCTCCTTAAGAGTTCTTGCCGCTTCCTCACTCATTTCATCACCTATATATTTTTTTAGCGAGGGCAGCACAGCAATATATAATTCTTTCTCTGTTCCACCATTGCTTGTTTTTTTCTTCAGCATGATGTTAACGTAAATGAAAAAACGCTCAAAAGCTGGTTTGGGGAACTTTTTTAATGTAGCCGGACAATGACTTTTATGGAGAAACCCGTCCTCCAGGTAGCACTCGATCTTGTTGAGCTAAAAAGAGCAGTGGAAATAGCAGAAGAGGCTTTGGAAGGAGGGGCGGACTGGATTGAAATTGGAACCCCTCTTATAAAAAGTGAAGGCATGAATGCTGTGAGGGAGATTAAAAGCCATCATCGCTGTACAGTTGTTGCAGACATGAAGACCGTGGATGTGGGAAGTGTTGAAGTTGAGATGGCTGCAAAAAGCGGGGCCGATATTGTTGTAGTTCTTGCTTTAAGCTCTGATTCAACTCTTGAAGAGGCTGTAAGGGCTGCAAGAAAGTACGGCTGCAAACTGATGGTTGACCTGATTAACCATCCCAATCCTCTTGAAAGGGCAAAGGAGGTTGAGGAGTTTGCTGATTACATCAACGTGCATGTAGGCATCGATCAGCAGATGCTTGGATTCGACCCAATCGAGATGCTGGAGAAAATTACCAGCGAAGTTAGAATTCCTGTAGCCGTCGCTGGAGGGCTTGATGCTGAGAAGGCGGCATTGTGCATTTCCAAGGGGGCCAGCATAGTGATTGTTGGAAGCAACGTGATAAAGTCCAGAGACGTAAAAAGTGCTGCAAGAAAAGTCAGAAAAGCGATTGATGCTGCATTTCATGGTAAAAAATTTGAGGTTGAAAGAAGAAGTCTGGAGGAGGAAACTAAGAAAATTCTGTTCGAGGTTTCCACACCAAACATCAGCGATGCCATGCATCGTCATCCGGCGATGAGGGAAATTTATCCACTTGTCAGAGGGAAAAAAATAGTCGGAAAAGCTGTTACAGTTCTGACCATGGATGGTGACTGGGCAAAGTCTGTTGAAGCCATAGATGCTGCCGGAAAGGGTGATGTTATAGTTATAAAGTGCTCTGGAGATACAAAAGCGGTCTGGGGAGAGCTGGCAACGAGGAGCTGCCTGAACAAGGGAATAGAGGGTGTTGTTATTGATGGGGCTGTGAGAGATGTTGACGACATCAGGGCAATTGGCTATCCTGTTTTTGCAAGACGTGAGGTGCCAAATGCCGGCGAGCCCAAGGGCTTTGGGGAGATAAATATCAGGATCGTGTGCGGGGGCGTTGAGGTGAACCCCGGTGACTGGATAGTTGCCGATGACAACGGTGTTATGGTGATTCCAAAGCAGAGGGCATATGAAATTGCGAGAAGGGCTCTGGAGGTTAAAAAGCACGAGGAGAGAATCAGGGCGGAGATAGAGGAAAAAGGCAGGACACTTGCAGAAGTCGTAGAGCTCTACAAGTGGGAGAAAGTCAGGTGAACGGACTTTAACCTCTGCTCCACCTTTGGACTCACCCAGACTACCGGTTTGTTCTCTCCGGCGAGAAACTTTCTGCTTTTGAGATATGCGAAGCTCGCGCCTACGAACCCTTCTACCTGCCTACCAGGTAAGATTTTCTCCATTTCCTGAAACGTGAGGCCAATAGGTGTCATATCTTTGTAACTCCGGTCAACCACGCCAAATCCATCGAGTTCCGGTATGTAGAAAATTATGAGTTGGTGGAGCGCCGTTAGTGGCGGGTAGTTAAGCACTGAGTGCAGCTTAATCCTCTCGATTCCGAACCTCCTGGCGAACTGGTTTATACCTTCAAACTCGTCAACTCCAAGCTGTCTACCTTTCGGAACCCTTGTGAAGAGTCTTGAGCGCAGAGCTCTCTCGTAGGTGATTCCGCAGGGTGAAGGCCTGTCAGGAGTGATTATGCAGAAGTGATCGGGTATGTGGCTTTGACATGAAGTGCAGCAGAGGAAGAAACTAACTTTTTCCTCCATACTGTCGATGGCGCTCTCCTGTTATTTATCAATTTTTAGCTCTTTTAATTGTGATGTTTAAAGTTAATGAGTTTAAAATGTTATTCATCAGTATTGACTCTACATCTCAAGTATCACATCAGAAACTGCAAACACAAAGTCAACAGGCTGATTTGAGCACAGAAACCAAAAATGTAAAAAGTTCGCATCTGTTAGCTTTTGCATGGTTCAGGTGGGTATTATTGGTTCGGGAAGCTGTGATGAAAAGCTATTCAGCATTGCGGAGAGAATCGGTGAAATTTTGGCTGAAAAAGGCTGCGTTATCATTAACGGCGGACTTGGTGGGATAATGGAGGCAAGTGCAAAGGGTGCAAGTAGAAAGGGCGGAATTGTTGTTGGAGTGCTTCCTACCGCCGATAAAAGTCGTGCAAATTCTTATGTAAGCGTAGCCATAGCAACCAACATGGGGCATGCAAGAAATATGATAATTGTTCATTCAAGCGATGCGCTTATAGCTGTAGGTGGAGGATATGGAACTGTCTCCGAGATGGCCATAGCACTCAAGGAGGGGAGGCGTGTTGTGGCCATAGAACCGCCTGTGGTGCTTCCCGGACTCATTCTGGCAAAAAGCCCTGAAGAAGCGGTTGAAAAGGTGCTGGAGGGATTTGAATGATCAGGGAGATCTCCGTTGAGCTTGAGATGAATGGTATGGCGAATATAACTGAAGAAGTTAGAAGATTTGTAAGAGAGAGTGGTAAAGATGAGGGAGCTGTTCTGGTCTTCAATATTGGCTCTACTGGGGCAATAACAACAATAGAGTACGAACCCGGATTAAAAAAGGACTTTCCACGTATAATGGATAAAATAGCCCCCTATGGTGAATACTATGAACATCACAAAACCTGGCATGATGACAACGGCTCAAGCCATGTTAAGGCGAGTATTATCGGGCCAAGCATAGTTGTTCCGTTCAGCAACGGAGAGCTTATGCTCGGGACATGGCAGCAAATAGTGGTTGTGAACTTTGATACAGGAAGGAGAAGGAGGAGAGTTGTATTGCAGATACTCTAAAACCTAAAATTTGGCCTTCTTCAGGAACCATACCTCGAGTCTTAAACAGCTTCCTGTAACACAATCTTTCTCCAGACAGCCGAAGCATGGAGGGAGGCCTACAAGGCTCTCCATTTTCTCCATTATAGCTTGGAGGCTTAATTCCTCCTCTTCTTCCTCTTCGGCTCCGGCAGGAACTATTTTGAAAGTTTTAACACCGTCAACTACTACTTCAATCCTTCTTATCAGTTCTTCCTTCTCCAGCTTCCTGAGTATTCTCGAGCACTTACTGCTATCTATCTTGAGCTCCTTCCACAAATCTTTCTGAAGAATAGCCCCTTTTTGCTCGAGAATCTGGAGAATCTCTCCTCTTGTATCCATCGGGGTTCTCCTCTACCTTTGACTACTCCTCGAAAGGCTGTATAAGTATGACATTGTTGCCTCTCAGCACTATATTACCAAGGTTCCGGGATTTCTCTCCGTTTCTGTATTCCACGGCGTTGCTCATGTGGATATTCATGTAGTCGTCAACACTTTCCAGTCTTCCAACAAGGTTGCTTTCTTCGCCCTTCATCTCAACTCTGATTGTTTTTCCAATGAGTGACCTTACCATCTGATTCGGTAGCATCTTTTCTCACCTCTATACTTTCGGTAAATCAAATATTTTAGGATTGCGACAGCGAAACTCTTGGATATCAAAAACCGTATATATATCTTCTGCTTCCCATCGCCATGGCAGTACTTGTCACAGGAGGGGCGGGATTCATAGGAAGCCATATTGTGGATAGACTTGTGAATAATGGCAAAGACGTCATCATCCTCGACAATCTTTCATCTGGAATAGAGGACTACGTCAACAAGAACGCCACGCTTCACGTTGCAGACCTGATGAGAGATGATGTAGTGGGGTTTATGGGTGGTGTTGAGGAAGTGTGGCATATTGCCGCAAATCCGGATGTTAGAAGTGGAAGTGAAGACCCCCAGAGCATATACGAAAACAACATTCTTGCCACATATCGCCTCCTTGAAGCTATGAGGAGGACACATGTCTCCAGAATTATTTTTACGTCAACTTCGACCGTCTATGGAGAGGCAGAAATACCTACACCTGAAGACCATCCAACGATACCCATTTCAATCTATGGTGCATCGAAGCTTGCGTGTGAGGCTTTGATAGCTTCATACTGCCACACATTTGACATGCAGGCCTGGATATACAGATTTGCAAATGTTATAGGAAAGAGGAGCAACCACGGCGTTATATACGACTTCATAATGAAGTTAAGGCACAACCCGGGAGAACTTGAAATACTTGGCGATGGCGAGCAGAATAAGTCGTACATATACATCTCTGACTGCATTGACGGGATGTTTCATGGATTGAAGGCAGATGATGTGGTAAACGTATTCAATATAGGGAGTGAGGATCAGATAAAGGTCAGAAGAATTGCAGAAATTGTCTGTGAGGAGATGAAGGTGAACCCGGTCTTCAGGTTCACCGGGGGCAGAAGGGGATGGAAAGGCGATGTGCCCGTGATGCTCCTGTCCATAGAGAAACTAAAGTCCCTTGGCTGGAAACCAAAGTACAGCAGTGAACAGGCTGTAAGGCTCGCAACCCGTGATATTCTGGCCAGCAACTCTCCTGAACGATCTCTGCCTTAACTCCAACTCTATAACTTTGCTACTTTTGCAACAACATCGCCAGAAGACACTCTGTCACCCTCAGATACGTTTATAGATTCTACTATGCCATCGAATGGAGATGTTACGGGATTCTCCATCTTCATGGCTTCGAGAATCATAATCACCTCTCCGGCCTTTACTTCATCCCCTGGTTTTTTCAACACTTTTGTAACCACTCCGGAAATGGCAACCTTTACACTCTCACCTTTTCCGGATTCCAGGATTATAAGAGGAGTTCCGGGGCTTACCTTTTCTCCTTCTCTCACAAGGATCTTTTTAACGATGCCGTTTGAGGGTGACGCTATTTCACTCTCCATCTTCATTGCTTCTATGACGAGCAGCGGCTGTCCCTTCTCAACTCTCTCTCCTTCTTCCACAACTGTTCTTACAACAGTTCCAGCCATTTCAGCCCGTACCTCGTTACCGCTTACAGCCTCAACCTCCTGCCTCTCTTCTATAATAAGAGTTGCCCGCTTTCCATTGACAACTACATCAAAAACCGGTGGCTTTGCACTTATCACTTCAACTGTGAACTCCTTGTTGTTGAGGTTGATGTTATACTTCATTATCCAAATCGCCGTGGGAGGTTTATTAAATTTTATTCAAATCCCGGGTCATTTATGCAGAGATCGGCCAAAAGACTTTTAACATATTCAGACAGAAAAAGGGCACATGGAAATCCGCAAGCTCCAGTTGATAGGTGGCTCGAGCTACATGGTGAGCCTGCCTAAGAGCTGGATTGATTTGAACTCTCTTAAAAAGGGAGATGAGCTAATTCTCAATGTTGATTCCAACCACATATTTATCCGTCCAAAAAAGTGCAGCTCCATCTTAAAAGGATATATCAGAATAGGAAGCTGCGATTCAGGCTTTTTAAAGCATCTCATGCACTCTCTTTATATTCAGGGTTTTGATGAAGTTACTGTTGAGGGCAAAATCACACCAGAACTTACAACGAAAATAAGTGATGTTGCAAGGGGATTAATCGGAATGGAGATTATTGATGCTAAATCTGACAGAGTAACTTTAAAGTTTATAGTCGATGCAGAGCTTGTGGAAGTGCTTAACAGAATGTCACAGATAGTTTCAACGATGCTGCAGCTTCTTGAAAGCGGAATAAAGGAAAGAAAAACAAAAGACTTACTGGACGTTGCGAAGCTTGAAAGAGATGCAGACAGACTTTACATGCTTGCGGTAAGGCAGGAAAACAGGCTTATGAAGGAACTTTCATGCCCGAGCAAGTGGAGTGATCTGAAGTTTGTGCTCGGGGCGAGGGTTGTGGTAAAACATCTTGAGGATCTTGCAGACATACTGTACAACTTCGCTTTCAAAGCTTCTGTATCTCCTCCAGGCTTTTCTGAGTTTGTTCCTCTTCTGAAAGAGCTTAAAATTGTTTTTGAAAAAGCCTTTTCAGCATACATGGAAGGTGACGCAGAGCTGGCGGAGGAAGTCATAACGTCGGCTGAACATCTTCAGAAGATGAGCAGCGGAGAGCTTTTCTGCGCATCAAGGCAGATAAAGAGTATTGGAGAGGTTGCATTCAACAAAGCAGTTAGAGAGTCAGGTTCTGAAGGTTTATGAGGGAATAAATACTTACTGCACCGAGCACAACAGCGGGAATCGCTGCGGTGATTGTAGCATCTCTCCTGTTCAGGTTTCTTGCATGCATTATCCCAAACTTCCAGAGTGTGAACTGCCAGATTAGTACTGCGAGACCGAGGATTGCGGATGCTACTGCAGTATTACCACTTTTAAGCGCCTCAAATCCATAGCTCTCGACTAACCTTGCGTTTTCAATGGACAGATAGAAATTTACGGGAAAAAGCACGATTGAGGGTATAAGGCTGTAGGCAGTAAGCTTGAGAGTATCACTGAAGCTGCCCTTCCCGCTGAAGAATGCAGATATTATATAAAGAACGACAGAAATGACAATCCATGAGATAATGACTACCACAGACGGAGATATGATGGATGCCGTATAGGCGGTTTTTGCAATAATTATCGCCTGATCTGCTGGCACCTTGGATGACACCTGCCTGTAGACGGCATCTGAATAAGAATCAGCCACAACATAGCCGTTAATGGAAGATAGAACGACAGAAATGACAATTACCACAAGGCATCTCTGGAATTTCTGCTCTCTTTCCTTCCGGAAAAAGGAGTCTGGATTGAAAATCACTTCAAGCATGTAGAAGTTCAATTGAGATGTGTTAAAAACCTGTCGGTAATTTTAATGATTCAACCAACACGATAAAGCATTAATCTCCCGATGATTTATCCACTGACCTGAGTACCCTTCCGAAACCTGGCTCCACAAGAACCTCCTTATTTGAAAGAACCTGCACACCCCTGATAAAGACGCTTGTTGGGAATACGGCCTCAAATCCCTCGTAGGGAGTCCAGCCGGCCTTTGAATGAAGCTCAGCAGCTTTGATTTTCTCCACCCTCGAAAAATCGAATACGGCAAGGCTGGCGTAGTTTCCCACCTCTATTCCTCCATAACCTTTCAGATCGAAGATTGCTGCCGGTTTTTCGGATAGTCTTTCAACAACAGTCTTTATTTCAACTACTCCCTTTCTCACGAGATTCATCATCAGGGGATAGAGGGTCTCCACGCCCGGAAAACCCGACTTTCCATCTTTTTTCTCCTCAGGAGTGTGGGGAGCATGATCTGAGGCTATTACATCGGCAAGACTGATGTTTTCAAGCATGGTGTTAGCAAAGCTCTTTTCTCTGAGAGGAGGATTCACATTGACGAAGCTGCCGAGCCTCTCTGCATCTTCGGTGGAGAGCAGAAGGTGGTGAGGCGTGACCTCTGACGTTGAACTTGAGGTTGCTATGGATTTAATGCTTTCGGGTGTTGAAACATGGCAGAAATGGAAGACTCCAGTCTCAATGCACTTTTTTACTGCTCTGACTTCTGCCTCTGGTGGCCTGCACCTGAAGTTGGGGATGTCATTGCACCTGACAAGTTCCGGGTCTTCAGCATGAACGGTAATTCTGTGAACTTTTTTCACCCTTTCAAGCGTTGGATAGCTGACACGCATGGAATTGCAGAGAAAGGTTTCTCCAATTGCCGGAACAAAGTATCTTTTCTGTATCTTTGAAAGAATCTCACAAATTCTTGCGGAATTTTCCTCAGTCAATCCCAGATTGAGAGCATATTCGATGTAGGATTTCTTCTCTGCTCTCTTCACTCTCTCGAAGTAGGTCTCAGGAGTTGTTATCGGCGGGGAAGTATTGGGCTGGTCTATCGCAAGACACACGCCACCATGAAGGGCTGAAAGCGAACCGCTCTCTATTGTCTCCTTGTGTTTTTCTTTAAAATCGCGGAAGTGAACGTGAACATCTATCGCTGCAGGGAGTATAATACCTCTAATGGCCTTTCCGTTGAGTTCTTTGCTTATTCTGAGGATTCTCTCCTCGAACTCAATACCGGCTTCTATTATCTCGCCTCTGTGGAGCACTTTTCCTCTGAGAATCATCTGGGGGCTTTGGGAACAAAGATTTATATACTATTTCATAAAGTTTTGAAAAGGAGTTTTATGCTGGAAGCGTGAGGGGAATGCGATGAAATCAATAGTTGAGGAGGCTTTGGCGAGGGCTGAAAGAGATAAGATAGAAGGATATAAACCAGCTGAAAATGTAGAAGACGAAATACTTCAAATGTTGCACGAGCTCAAGACAGAAATCAGAGTAGCCGGGGTTGGGGGTAGCGGATGTAACACGATTTCAAGAATGTTTGAAGAAGGAATTGCTGGAGCTGAGTTGATTGCTATAAATACGGATGTTCAGCACCTTTATCACACAAGAGCTCACAGGAGACTCCTGATAGGCAAAAAGAGGACCAGGGGGCTTGGAGCGGGAAGCCTGCCACAGATTGGGGAAGAGGCTGCAAGAGAGAATGAAGAAGATATAAAGAATCTTGTGGAAGGAGCAGATCTTGTATTCGTTACCTGTGGTCTTGGTGGAGGCACAGGAACAGGTGCAGCCCCAATCGTAGCTGAAGCCGCTCAGGAGGCAGGAGCACTTACAATTGCAGTTGTAACATTCCCGTTTTCTGCTGAAGGGGCTGTGAGGAGGGCTAATGCTGAGGCGGGGCTTGAAAGATTAAGAGAAGTTGCAGATACCGTGATAGTTATACCCAATGACAGATTGCTGGAGGTTGTGCCAAATTACCCGATCCAGCTTGCGTTCAAGGTTGCGGACGAAATCCTGATGAGGGCGGTGAAAGGTATTACAGAGCTTATAACGAAACCTGCTCTGGTTAACCTCGACTTTGCAGACGTTCGCACGGTGATGGAGAAGGGAGGAGTAGCAATGATAGGTCTTGGAGAAGCAAGCGGGGAGGATAAGGCCACTGAATCAGTGAGAAAAGCATTGAAGAGTCCGCTCCTCGAAGTTGATGTTGCTGGAGCGAAGGCAGCTCTCGTAAACGTTACTGGTGGCCCTGACATGACAATAG
The DNA here is from genome assembly GCA_029984855.1 of Archaeoglobales archaeon. GTDB lineage: Archaea > Halobacteriota > Archaeoglobi > Archaeoglobales > Archaeoglobaceae > Archaeoglobus_C. The sequence goes on from JARQZL010000076.1 coordinate 10,752, forward strand.
AAGAGGCAGAAAGCGTGGTTGAGGAAATATACAGCAAGGTGGATCCGGATGCAAGGATCATATGGGGCGCTATGCTCGACGGAGAGCTTGAAAATACAATGAGAACGCTGGTTATAATTACAGGAGTGAGGTCGCCCCAGATACTGGGCCGAAAGACCCAGGTTACCAGGAAGTTTGGGATAGACTTCGTAAGGTGAAGTGAGCGTATGATAGAAACTCAGAACATTGGAGATAAACTGAAGGAGTATGCGAATGTCCTTAAGATGACGAGGAAGCCAGATAGAGATGAATTTCTCATGACAGCGAAGGTCTCAATTGCAGTGATGTTTGCAGTAGGATTCTTTGGCTTTGTAATCTACATGCTGATGAATCTCCTTCCGAGGGCATTTAAATGAGCAAGTACTTTGCAGTAAAGACAACGGCCAATCAGGAGAGGGTGGTTGCAAATCTGATGGAAATGACGGTGAAGAAATATAGGCTTGGTGTATACTCCGTTCTTGCACCCAGAGAACTTAAGGGGTATGTTATAGTGGAAGCGGAGAAAATGGAGGACCTGCTGACAGCTATACGGGGTCTTCCACACGTTAAAGGTGTTGTAAAGGGAGAAACGGCTCTTGCAGAGATTGAACACTTTCTTGCTCCGAGAAAAGCTGCAGAGCAAATCAAGGAAGGGTTCAAAGTGGAGATTGTTTCTGGCCCATTTAAAGGAGAGCTTGCAGTGGTCAAGCGTGTTGATGAGGCTAAAAACGAGATAACTGTTGAGTTAATTGAAGCAGTCGTTCCAATACCCGTTACAGTTAAGGCAGACCATGTGAGAATCGTGGATAAGAGTGAGGAGGTGTAGACGTATGAGATCAGTTGAGATCCTCGTTCCGGGTGGGAAGGCAACTCCTGGCCCACCGCTGGGCCCTGCCATAGGTCCGCTTGGACTTAATGTAAAGCAGGTCGTTGAGGCAATCAACGAGGCCACAAAGGAGTACGATGGTCTCTCAGTACCCGTTAAGCTGGTAGTAAAGGATGACAGGAGCTTTGATATAGAAGTGGGTATCCCTCCGGCAACTGCACTGTTAAAGAGAGAGTTAAAACTGGAAAAAGGTTCAAGCCAGACTGGGAAGCAGTTTGTTGGTGACCTTACACTGGAGCAGATAATCAAGATTGCGAAGATAAAAAAGGATGAAGTGCTCAGTCACACTCTTAAGTCTGCAGTGAAGGAGATCCTCGGCACATGTGTTTCCATGGGTGTAACAGTTGAGGGTAAGAATCCCAAGCAGATTCAGAAGGAGATAGATGAAGGGCTCGTGGAGATTGCAGAATAGCAAAGACTAACTTTTTATTTTATCTATTGTATTTATCGCACCTGCGAGCCTCCCTTTTATAATCTCTGCAACTTTTTCCGGTCTCTCTGCGAAGTAAACATACCCTATCCAGCCCTTTTTCATCAGCCTTCTTCCAACTATCCCGTCCTCGAGCATCCTCTTCAGCCTTGTTCGGACTATTCGCGTTGAGAGCTGCAGCTCTCTGGCAATCTCACTTGCAGTCATCTCTCCTTTCTGCAGAAGAATTCTGTATATCTCTATCTCCGAGGCGTGAAATAGCATCGAACGGAGCAGTTTATTTATTCGATCCAGCATATTTTATCACCGTAAATCTTAATACTATGAATCTCATAGTTCACCGGTGGTAAATAGATTTTTCGGAGGTGAAAATGTGGACATCAGCAGAATGATTGAACTCTTCAGTGTCACTGTGAACAATCCCATTGCAAAAAAGGCAATTAAGAAAACACTCAGGAGAGAAAACGGGACAGTCAAACTGGATAGCTATCTTAAAGCCTTTGCAGAAGGAGAAGAAGTCAGTACCATGGAGTATAAGGCGATAAAGTCCGTTATAAAAACTGGCTTAAAAATTTTTGGAGGGAAGGAAGAAGACCTGAAGGAGAGGTTAAGAGATGCGTACTGGCGCAGAGGTTTTATAAATGTCCTGACAGGTCTGGTAGAATTCGGAGTAAGAAAGCCCTTCGTTCCAGGAGCCCCTTTCCTTGTTGTGTGGGATATAACCTACGCATGCAATCTGAGATGCAAGCACTGCTATTCTACAGCTGGCAAGCCCTGGAAGGACGAGCTGACGACGGAAGAGGCTTTGAAGGTTGTGGACGTGCTCGCAGATGCGGGAGTTACAGCAATAGCATTTTCTGGTGGTGAACCCCTTCTTCGCAGAGATCTCTACAGAATAGCATCGTATGCGCATGATAGGGGTATGTTCGTTGCTGTTGCCACCAACGGGACTTTGCTGACAGAGGAAAACGTTGAGAAGCTGAAGGATGCAGGAGTTGGGTTTGTTCAAATCAGTCTGGATGGAAAAAAGGAAACGCATGAGGAGTTCAGAGGAATTCCGGGGATATATGATAAGGTCATCGAAGGCATCAAGAGAGCCGTGAAGGGGGGCCTTATAACATGTATTTCAACAACTGCAACAAAGATTAACAAGCATGACCTCATTGCGGTTATGGATACTGCTGAAGAGCTTGGGGTGGAATGGTTCATGCTGTACAACTTCGTACCGACGGGGAGGGGAGATTTTAAGATGGATTTGAGCTGTGATGAGAGAGAGGTTCTGCTAAAGGAGCTATGGAAGAGGTTGAAATCAACAGGAATCAACTTCATGTCAACCGCTCCATATTATGCAAGAATAGCCATGCAGGAAGAAAGCTCAACGATTCCAACCCACTTCTACAATCCAAATCTTGAAGGGAGGTTAAAAAGCCTTGCAGAGTTCATTGGCGGGTGTGGTTGTGGCAGGTTCTACGTTGCAATAAGGGCGAATGGAAATATAGAGCCGTGTGTGTTCTTCCCGCTTACCCTCGGGAGTATGAGAGAATTTGAGAGTGGGGAGGACTTTTTGAGGTTCTGGAAGGAAAACGAAACCCTTAACATGCTTAGAGATAAGGACTCTATAGAGATATGTGGAAAATGCAGATACCGCTATGTGTGTGGCGGATGCAGGGCAAGAGCCTATGCTTACACAGGGGATTTCATGAAGGCTGACCCGGGATGCATAATTGTTGAGAAGAAGCTTAAAAAAGCCTCATGTGAGTGAAGAGAGCTGGCAGTGCCAACTTGCGGTATAATTTTATTGTACTAAATAATGCTCAACAACAAAGTTTTTATCTGCTCTGACTGATCAATCAGCAGGTGGTTGTATGGGTGAAGACTTCCGGAAAATGTTTGAGAGAGGAATGAATGCGGAGACCCCGGAGGAAGAGGTAACCTTCTTTCGAAAATGCCTTCAACTTGAACCGGATAATGTCTACGCTCTAAATAATCTCGGAATTGCTCTTTATGAACTTGGCAGGTTTGAGGAGGCAGAAGAGTGCATCAATAAAGCACTTGATTTAAGCCCGGATTATGCTGATGCGTGGTACAATAAAGGTATTCTCCTCTCTGATGCCGGGAGGTATGAAGACTCAATACGTTGCTTCGAAAAAGTTGTGGAACAGTCCGATGATGCAGCGGCATGGAATAATATGGGTTTTTCGTACTTCCAGATAGGAGAATCCAGGAAGGCTGTAGAATGCTACAAGAAGGCCATAAGCATTGATGATGGGCATGTAACGGCATGGTACAATCTCGGTCTTGCCTATTACGAATCTGGAAAGTATGAAGAAGCAGCAGAAAGCTTTAAAAAAGCCCGTGACATTTCTGAGTCAGTTGATACTCTTATAAACTTGGGGGTAGCCTATGGGAAGCTCAGGAAATATGAAGAAGCGATGGAATGTTTCAAAAGGGCTCTTCAGATAGAGCCAACAAACTCGAGTGCCAACTACAACAAAATTGTTTTGGAGAGGTTGATGGGCAGGGAGGGCTGAGCATTTGATAGATCTTGATAAGGCAAGAAGGATTCTCGGCAACGTAAATGTGAAAAACGTGAAGGTAAAACTTGTAAGCCCAACTCCAGAAATGCAGGAGTTTTCAAGGCTTTCTGAGCTTGGGTTAAATGTTGAGGTGGTAGAGGGGGAAAGGCCAGCGATAGTTCTGAGTGATGGCGTAACTGTAATCTATAACGCTGCACCGGTTGATATGGAGTACGAGCCTTTCCTCAGAACCATAGCGAGAATGGCAGATAAGGCAGGTTTGAAGGAGGAGAATCTGAAGCTTGAAGGCAGTGGAGAGATTACTGTCTTCATAGCACCCTTCTGTCCTCACTGCGCAGGAGCTGTGGAAGCTGCAAACAGAATAGCAGTAGCAAACCCGAAAATCAGAGTTAGAATAGTGGATATTTCCCTTTTCCCTGAACTTGGAGAACGATTTAACGTTACATCCGCACCAACTGTAGTGATAAATGGGGAAATAAAGTTGGTTGGAGAGCTGAGCGAGGATGAATTAATTGAATGGCTACGCAGAGCGAGCAATGACTACAAACTCGAGTACTTCGTAACACTCCTGAGAGAAGGAAGGATTGAGGAAGTAATGGAGGCAGTGAATAAAAATCCGGAAGATGCAGTTCTGCTTGCCGGGATCATTGAACGGCCAGAGCTAATGGCAAGAGTAGGTGCAATGATCCTGCTTGAGAGGCTTTTCAGGAGTAAAGCCGAAGGAGTTGAAGTTGCAAGGGGTGAGATATTAAAGATTCTGAGGAGCAAAGACACAACCAAAGTTCAGGATGCTGCCTTTATTCTCGGAAAGATTGGAAGAAAAGATGATATTCCGGCGCTTGAGCCACTTCTAAGAAGCGAGGATGAGGAAGTCAGAGAAGCTGCGAGAGAGGCATTGGAAGAGATAGAGAGCAGGGGATAAGCCGGAAGTTTTTTAATTAAAGCTTAAGGAATGGGATATGTGGAAAGAGTTGAAGAGTATCTTGAGGCAATTTATGATGTGCAGACTGAAAAAATGAGGGCTGTGAAAACAAGTGATTTAGCAAAAAAGCTGAGCGTACGCCCTTCAAGTGTAACCGAGATGCTAACCAAGCTGAGCAGCAGAGGTTATATCGAGTACCGCCCATACAGGGGAGCAGTTCTTACAAAGAAGGGCGAGGAGATTGCAAAGAGAATTAAAAGGTACCATCACATATTTGAGGAGTTCTTTTCAGGATTTCTTGGACTTGAGGAAAGCATCGCTCACAGACTCAGTTGTGAACTTGAACATCACGTTAACGATGAAATTACCAGAAAGGTTTGCGAAGTAATTGCAAGTAGCTGCAACATCTGCGAGAGCTGCGAGTTCTCTGTAACAAAGCTGAGTGACGCAAAGCCAGGCAGGTATGTTGTAGTTATCTGTCCGGCATCTGCAGAGATGTCTGGCATTGCACCTGATAAAGACGTGGTTGTGAAGGAGGGAGGCAGGATTGAGGTGGGCGGAGAGCCGATGGCAATCTCGAAGAAGCTTGCCAGGAGGATTATACTTGAAAAGACTGATTGAGTTTTGCTCTTGAGGCAAACTTATCGGCCAGTCTTACAGGCTCGGGTAATTTGTGAGATTTTGTGCACATTTTTACGATTTTAAGGGCTGTTTCAGGCGTAATCAGATGTCCTGGAGATACATAGATTGACCTGCATCTCTTGCATGTCTTTATGGCAAATCCTATAATCTGGTCTCCGTCATAGATGGGAGAGCTCTCCATAACCTCCTCTGGCTCCTTAACACTACCGTAAAGCTTCTTTTTAGTAATCCCGAGAGATGGCACATCAAGCTCCAGCCCTATGTAAGTTGCAAGACCGCACCGTCTTGGGTGGGCTATACCGCTTCCGTCAACCATAACCACACATCTATCTTTTATCACCTTTTTTACAGCCTCAACAGCAGGCTTGCCCTCTCTGAACATGAGATATGTAGGTATGTAGGGCACAGTTGCTTTTGCAACGCTGATACTGCTATCCACCACCTCAAGTTCAGGGAAGCTCAGGAGGACGCAGGCAGAAAACACGGTATCGTTACTGAATGCCTGGTCAACACCCAGAACGTACTCAATCTCCCCGACAGTATATGCATCCTTCAAAATAACGCTTTTCGCCATATCCTCCTGCAGTTTTCTCAGTTTTTTGAGATTCATTGTACCGTGTTTGTGGCAGAGGGTCTTTATTTTTTCGAAAGGGTAAGTTCAATAATCATGCAGCCAATCAAAAGGTTTTTCTATTTCCTGTTTTAACGATTATTATAATGAGATTAAAGCTGAAAACCAGAAAAGCTGAGAAGGCAGATGAACGGACTGGAGTGAGCTTCGAAGACCTCGCAAAGGAGATTGAGGAAAGCTTCCACCCGCCTGAGGGGTGGCTCCAGATAGAAAGCTATCCTGTTTACAGCAAATACATTTTTTCCAGTGTTCACATTCTCTCAAAAGAAGATGATGACGATATGCTTTACTTCCTTAAAGAACCCTCTCTGAGCGATAAAGAAAAAGCTATTGTGGATGAGCTGCTCTCGAAATTGTACTATCTTCCGGTAACTCCAAGCGAAATGCGAGTAAAATCAAAGGAAGAAGTGCTGAGGGACAAAATGGATGGGATTTTGAGGGATTTCAGGATCAAACTGGATGAAAAGAGCTATTACCGGACATTTTACTATCTTCTCAGAGATACGATACTGTATGGCCCCATAACTCCTCTGATGAGTGACCCTTTTATAGAGGATGTATCCTGCAACGGTTACAGTAAACCGGTTTATGTCTTTCACAGAAACTACACCAATCTGAAAACAAACATTTACTTCTCCTTGGACGAGCTTGACAGATATGTAATAAAGCTTGCTCAGCAATGCGGGAAGCATATAAGTGTTGCCGACCCGATGGTGGATGCCACGATGCCGGATGGTAGCAGAATCCAGATGACTCTTGGCAGAGAGGTTACAGATCACGGCTCCACATTTACAATCAGAAAGTTCA
>JARQZL010000077.1 GCA_029984855.1 Archaeoglobales archaeon
GCTTTTCAATAACTTTCTTTGTCCCCGAAATAGGGGAAGCTATCAAAAACTACCTGATGGCAGTAGACAAGCTTTACTTCACAGCCGTCGAAAATCCGATTAAAAGAATTCATGTGAAGTACTGTGATGAAGAATCCCTTGCAGATGGGGCTTTTGACAAGTTCAGGGTAGACTTCATCTCACCCTGCTACTTCAGGATTCCTTCGGAGAGCTACAGGTTCGTCCCCCTGCCCCTGCCAAACCTGATGTTCAGGAGTCTTGCAAGGCTTTATTCTGCATTCCTTTCCGAGATACCTCAGGAATACAGGGAATGGCTTGACAGAGATGGAATTGCCGTGTCTGGATTGAAGATAGAAACTGAAAAAGTTCTGCTGAAGAAGGGGAAGTGGGCAGCTGGTTTTAAGGGCTTCGTAAACTTCAGCCTTCCAGAAGACACCTACGACGAGGAGTGGGCAGAGATAACCTCCAGACTCCTCAACTTCGGCGAGTTCTCCAACGTTGGTGGGAGCAGAACGTCGGGATTAGGAGTTATAAGAGTGAGAAAACAGGATTAGCCCTTATCTGGATTAAGCAGCCAGTTCCTTATTTCTTTTATCTTTTCCCTTAACCAGCCAACGTAAACTTTATCTCCTACTTTTTTCACTACCGCGTACTCCTGCAGGAACCCGCTGTGAGCGAAGAAGTTTCTTTTCTGGACTAAACTTTTGTGAAAATCACTTCCACACTTTATTCTGCCAAGAATCTCTTCTTTTCCTTCTTCAATTTCAATTTTTGGATTCTTTACAGCGTTTTTTATTTCCTCGACATCCCTGAGAAGAAAGTACTCATTAACTCCAGTTCCCAAGTTTTTCACCCTGTACAGTTCCGAGAATTTCTCCAAAATTTCGCCAAGTTCGGGTTCATTAAGCGAGCTCTTGAACGCCTGTATGCTGCTATACAAGGCTAACGAGTAGAGAACGTTTGAAACGTTGACACCGTCAATCGCCGGCCTTTCGACAGACGTTTCAGTTTTGATTGGCTTCATAAGTTCCTCAACAAAGCTGATTATTTCCCTCTCGATTTCATTTACTTTGGCGTGCATGCCAAGCAGTTCGTAGAATGCAAGTGGAACATTCAACCTGATTGCATTGTAAGCAATTCTTAACTCTTCGACAATTTGTCTAACTCTCTTTTTCAGTTCACCGTACCTTCTATTAATCTCAGCAATTCTGTTTTTGAAATTTTCAGGCAAATTTGTTACAAGTTTGTCTATGTCTGCGTTTGGCATGGAAAAGAAGGCCTTGGCTTCAACGGGCTGGATTTCAACAGGATAGCTATGCACATCTTTTGTGATTGGGGGAGGAAAAACGGTGAATGCTTTAATTAGAGCATCTCCCTGCAACAGCCTTTCCAGCTTTCTGTAGGTCAGGTACCTTCTCGTGGCCTCAATCAAGCTCAAGGTATAAATGTTCTGACCGGTTGAAACGTCCACATAGACTGTTTCCGGCTTAATTTTCATGAGAACTAAAAGAATATACGTGAATATGGTTTCCACTCCCGTCTTGAACTCGACACTCCCCCCATCTACCCTGTACTCACCAATTGAGGGTATAACAATGGCTTCGAAATCCCCAATCCCCTTCTCCTTTAGCCTTCTGGCAAATTCATCTATATCCTCATTCAGAAGGAGACTTTCAGGGACTAGGAGTGTGAGCTTAGCTTTCCTTCCTTCGTCGGCAAGACAACTCCTTAAAGCCTCTGAACTCAGACAAGACGCACGGCTTTTATCCCCTATCCTGAACTCCTTTTCCTCGTATTCCGGTTTGCCCACCACCTGAAGTATGTGGTCTATAGTCATCTCACCAACACTTCAGCGAATTTCTTGCCGAATTCAGTAACCCTGAACTTCATTCCAGCCCTCTCAATTAATCCGTGGCGGATGAGCATGTCCTTTTCAGACACCATGAGCTGATCTATTCTCTCGTTGTAAAGTACATCCACGAGTCTCTTGATGTAGTCTTCAGGTATTGGAACTGTGGGGATTCTTATGACTTCAAATTCCTTGGGAAACATGAGGGAGTCAAACATTCTCTCTTTCTCTTTGTAGACCTCTACTTTTTCTTCCTCGGTATCGGCAGCATATATTTTTTGAATATCCCGCCTTAGATTTTCGAGCAGCTCATTAATGATTTTGACATCTGGGGTAATCAGATGGAAGATGCCGTCAACGTTTAGGAACTGACCGAGGATTGAAAGAGTAATGCACATATTCTTCCTGCCACCAGCAACGTTCAGATATACAACATCTGATCCGAACTTTTCTTTCTGATTCTTTATGGCCTTTCCAGCAATCCTCATAAACTCAAAGTTTTGGTTTTGCGTTGTGATGTCCTCAAAAGGAATTTCAACCTCGTGAATTCTCGTTTTCGGGTATTTCATTTTTAATGCGATTCTGACAAGTTCAAAACCCTGCTTTACTCTTTTATCCCTCGTAGTCATGACTACGAGATCCTTAACTCCTCCAAAATAATCAACAAAGGCTGTTACCACAGGCGGACTCATTCCGAGTGGAGATATGGCTGCAAGTTTCATTTTACTGCCGTCACCTCGCTAAAAGCTATTTCTTTTGTTTTTGCCCACCTCTTAAATTCGTTTTGGTTTGAATGGGAGTGGCTCCATCTCACCTCTAATTTCAATTGTTAAGCAAAACTCCGTCCTCCCCCCACCGAGTCCAGCCTTGGTTTGACATCCGTTCGGATGGAAACGTTGTCTGTATCCTCAATGAGCCCTCTTGCGGGCGTTTCACACCTCTATTCTTCACTCCATGCGTTAGATAAATTCATACGGGAATTTACGGAATCTAAGGGTGTCACGGATTTTCACTTTCAAAAGCCCCAAGACCAAACCAAGGGGTACCCCTCCCAACCCCATCTGTAGGTTTAGGGCAAGAATTAGTTTATTAAGTAGTTCACTGCCAAATATCTATTAACTATACTCACAAAAATTATATCCAGTGAATGATAATCCACGACTTTACAGGCAGCAGTGTCAAAATAACAAAAAATTTTACAGATGACTCTCTACAAAATTCCAGTGAAATGGTAGTACGGAGACTTATACCTCACCCATGCAAATTTTATCCATGTTTGATTTTTGTTTTGATTTTATTTTAATTTTTTGAAACATTCTTAAAGTAGTTCATTTTTGTGGTGTTGTTGAACAATACAGTTCATATAGCAATTCAGATAGAACGTATTGAGGATCAAAAGCTTGTAGTTGAAAAAAGAGGAGTGAAGATGGAAAAGATTCCAGCTGTTTCGATTCCAATAAGTATTAAAGCTGTAAAGCAAGAACTTAAAGTCAGAAAAGTTGAAAGCTACTCTAAGGAGAAGAAAATACTTTAACTCTTAATTTAAGAGTTTCCAAGCTTATATATATTTCTTTGCTCATAAATTAAACCCATGGAGGAAATGAAGGAGCTTGGAGATCTTGCTTTAAAGATTGATAGATACAGGTACAACATAACGAGCTCTCTTGCGTGGATAATTTTCGGAATGCTCTTCGGTTCAGCTGTTGCGATGTTCAACGGGATTACGATTTTAGTGGGCTACAATTGGTTGATAATGACAGCATGCTTAATATCGGCTGGAGTGATTGGAGCTGTAGTATACGGGATGTTCTTGAGATTTATACCCCTAATTGAGGAGACACACAAAAGATGGCGTAGAGGACGGCTCCTCCTTTTCATACCGTTCGTAGTGCTTTACGCAATTCCAGAGTTTCTTAATCTGACACAACTACAGGCATCTTTATACTACTCCTTAGCTTGGTATCCCTCCCTTGGCATCGGACTCTTATTGGTTGGAACCTTTGCTGAGGCAAAAGATAAAATGCTCGTGACAAGATCTTTAACTTATGCGGGAATCCTAATACTTGCAAGTTCAATCGCATTCGTGCCGATTTCAAAGCTTGTGACTGACTACTACGGAGTAATCGCGTTGGGACTTATAGCGACTTCGATGATGCTCCTAATATATCTCGGAGTTTTCTTAGTAACGTTTTTCAGAGCAAGTAAAGCTGTTTTTGAAACATGATCGAATTCGACGAAGACATATTTAATCCTAAGAGATTTGCTATAATGACCATTCTATTCTTGTTCAGAAAAGTCACAGAAGGAGATTTGGCAAAGACTACTGGAATTCAGTGGGGTAGTTTGAGCACACATTTGAACAGGTTGGAAAAGAAGGGGTATGTAAAAAGAAGAAAATCTATAACAAATGAAGGTGTCAGGACGGTTATTGAGATTACTGAAGAAGGTTACAGAAAGTATCGTGAAGAGATAGAAAAGTTGGAGAAGTTTGTCGCTTCGATTCGGTTGAGACGATTAGATGTTTTTGAGGACTAACGAAATTTTTAGCTAAACTTTATAATAATCGCTTTAACTCCATCTACATCTGCCAAGTTTGCTATGTATTCACCACACTCTAACTTCATGAAATTCCTAAGCTTATCGGCTCTCACCGCTAGCCAGTTACCGTTTCTGTATAACTTTAGCCCTCTCTGCGTGTTTGGCACGATAACTAAGACTTTCTTATCTAAATCTACTCCAAAAGCACAGAATTCTCCTTTGATGACGGGTGGAAAGTGCCTTGTCGAACAAACACTCATAGAATAATACACAATAAAAATTATATTCCAATAATACACAGTTGACTGTGGAAATTCTGAATAAACTTCAGTTTAGTGTAGAAATATTTTTGACTTATTAATATAATTTTATATTATCTTTTTGAATACGTTTTTATTTCATAAGATGCTAAGGATGCACGTGAATTGTTTAACACGCAATGCTCTACAACAAAACAGTTTACAAGTTGCTGGATTGAAGGGATATTATGGACGTTATCTTGCCTACGTTTACGTTAATGGGACAGACTTCAATGCATTGCTTGTGAAAAATGGGCTTGCGAGAGTTTACAAGGAGGGAGAATTCAGGAAGAAAGCATACTACTTACAGCTCGAAGAAATTGCAAGATCGAACAAAACTGGTTTGTGGAGGATTGCTGAGTGGTGATAGGTATGGAGTATTTGATGATCATTCTCTTTTTGCTTTTGCTCGCTTTTATAATCCTGCTATGGAGGTATGCTGAGCTTAAAGGCAAAATGGTGCAGAGAGCAAGACAGATATTTGAAGAATGGAGAGAAAGAGAACTTAAGGTTACATCAAAAAGGAGAGCTGAGCTCCTTTTTGAGGAATGGAAACAAAGGTACGAGAAGGAGATAAGGAGGGATGCGATAGAGAAGAGCAAAGCGGTGATTGCGGGAAAGGTTACCGAACATCTCATTTCCTACTTACCAGAATTCAGATACAATCCAAAGGATGCCCGCTTTATCGGCTCTCCAATCAATCTGATTGTGTTCGACGGGCTTGATGAGGGCGAGCTAAGAAAGATAGTTTTTGTTGAAGTAAAATCAGGAAAATCAACGCTTAGCAAGAGGGAGAGGCTTATCAAATGCTGTAGAGCAGAGAAGGGTTGAATGGGAGATTCTGTTCGGATCTTCAAGCCCTCATCGCCAGTAGCTTCCTCCACCATCCTGCATATCTCCTCCCTCCTCCGGAGTTACTTCAATCCTACTTCCTGAGCATGACGAGGATCTTGGAGTGTCAACCGTTCCAAACTTTCGCACCACCCGTAAACGATTTCTAAATCATCGTGGAGTGGGCGTTGAGAGCGATGTCTTCTTCGCATAAGGGTAGCAATCCCCCCAATCCGTTCGTGGACGTCAGCAGGATAATCTTGAAGTTCGAGAGACACGGGTTTAGGGTTAGCAGGGAAGTTGCGGAGAGGATGGCGAGGTGTCACGAGCTCTGCAAGGTTGACGTAGATGCGATGATCTTCGACTTCTGCTGCTGGGCTTACAGGAGAGCCGGCAACATCCACTTGAGGGAGGAGGACTTCGAAGAGTACCTGGAAGAAATAGGACTGACGTGCAGGTATGTCTGAGGTCAACGAAAGGATCCTCAGGGTTTTCACGGGAGAAGAGCTAAATCCAGTTCTTCTCAAAGTGAAGGGGACTCCCTACAAAGCCCTCGTAGACTTCGGGCTGATAAGGATACCCAAGTCCGCGGTCGTTGTAAGAAACTTCGGAGAGCTTGAAGAGGAGTACGAGTGCGTTGTGAGGGATGAAGGGCTGCAAATCTCAATACTCCCGAAGGTTGAAGAGCCCATCTAAAACTGTGGTAAAACTGAGCTTAATAAACCAAAGAATATAAGACTGTTGCAGATTTTCACATATCGTTAAATTGTTTCGAGATTTTTTGTCTCTTCAGCCGTTCTACGAGCCTTTCTCCTCGCTAGGAAGTTCCTAACAAAAAACTATCTTTAAGATTTCTCAACGCTCGGATGGATTCGTTAAGCTTCTTCTTCCTTTGTGTCCAACGAGTACAAACTGTCACAGTAATTGGATTAATTGTCACCATATAAATTCACAATCAGAACTGACGTCGCAAAACTTTTGAGTGAGCTAATGCTATATGTTTTTAATGTCGAGAGATCTTGCACTTACAGCTGAGATCATCAAGAGCTGGCAAGTCGGATGGAACTCGTAATTCATCCTCTGCAACGCTGAAGCTCACAGAGAATGATGCGCCGATAGTTGTCGCGTTAGATTTTCAGGGTGAGAAATTTTCGTATGTTCCTGTTGGCGGAGTACTGGATTTTGATTATATCGTCACAGACTTCTTGATTGCCATAATCTCTGGTTCGAGACTTTTTCCGAAAATTGAGAGACGGCTAAACAAGCTTGAGAAAAAGCTTGAAGATGTTTGTGGTCTTGGATTTAGGGACGCTCTATAAAAGTGTGTTTTCAGAGGCAAAAGCGAATATGAAATTCTTAAATATAAATATAAAAAGAAAGATAGTTAGCTTTATAAGGGAGGTGAATAGAATGGAGGTTAAAATTAAGAAGGAAGTCTCTTGTCAATATTGTGGAACTATGTTTGAAATGTATTTGTCTAAAAACGATTTTAAAATATACCAAAATGGTTTAGATATATTTTTTAGCTTATTTACGTTAGGTTTAACAGGTTAGGGGACAGAAAGAACTGCTTTGTCGACTAATTCTTAATTAGCTTCTCCTTCCCTATTCAAATCAACATCCCTCAGCAGAGAAAGCTTAGGGAATTATAGTCAAGTGCGTAACAACATGAACTTTGAACACTTTCTATTCACACTCATTGGCTTATTAGACTCATCTCAATCAGAGGTTTTGTATAGCTAACTTCTGCACGGAACTATATATATCCATACCTTTGCTGCAATCTCTTTAACCATTAACGAACTTGTTCGGTGAATAGAATTCCTTGCTCCTGAGGGAAACAACAATAACGAGGATTCTTTTGAGGGTTTTATGTTATGCTCTAAGAATTTTGTTGAGGGTTAGAATAAAGGAGGTTGGATATTAGACACACCCAAAGAGATAGAAAACTTTAAGAAGATCAAGGGGAAGGATAAAATCAGAGTGATAAGATGTTTGCACATGGATATCTGATGTTTCCAGATTATATAGCGATTGAAATGCTGATAGGGAATGTAGTTTTTCTGATCTTTCTTGTAGCTTATGCTACCAGGAAAATCTCCAAAGAATCAGATAGATTACCAGCAGAATTAGGAAAATCAGAGGAGAGAAACCTATTAGAAATCTATCTTTCTTCAAAGAATAGATTACTAAAGGATTCTCAGATATTTTTAGCTTCTTCAAGCTTAGGAATTGAATAAATCAGAATCCCAGCCAATATCAAGAATACTCCAAATATTATCAAGCTTAGTTCTAGGAATCTTTCGATCATAGAAGATTTTCTTCAGCAAGCTTTGATAAAATTCTTGCTCTTATAAAGTCTAACCACGATAAATACCTCCCGTATTCATGACTATAATACCCATTTTGTTCCATAGCATATCTTATGTAGAGATAGGCAGTCTCATATAATTTTTGTTCTCTTCCAAATTCATTTTTTACATTTTCATCACGAATACTTGGACACAACTCACAAGCTAACTGAATCATTTGACTGAGAATTGATGCTCTTGATTTTAGATCATGAGCATCCATATATTTCTCATCAAGCTTTAGGATTCTATCAATTAATACATTCTTTGTGTCTTTCTTTGCTTTATTTTCCGTATTTTCGGTTTTATTTGTTTCCATATTTGTTTTTGTTACTGTCGTTCTTAATAAGTTTTGTTTGTATTCATGCCTAATGTTCATCCAAACTTCTCTAATTTTTGGAGCTAATGCTTTCATTCTCATGGCGTTTGACACTCTCTTCTGAACTTTTTCATCTCTTGAAATTTCCATCAATACGAAATTTAAATTTTCCTTTATTAATTTAATTATTTCTTTGATAATAGGTATAAGATTTTTAACTTCAGGACAATTTTGCAAGTTCTTATAGGCATTATACAGTATAGAAAATGCCTGATGTCTCCTATTTCTATTATCCTTACCAGAAAATTTAGTACGAAGTATTTTATCTAAGTATTCGTAAGGATAAACAAGTAGATTCAGTACGTTTTTTGGATCTAAATCAAACTCGTAGGGAGTATAATAGAAACCGCTAACCTTATAACTTACACATAAATCTGCTAACCTGTCCAAGTAATGGTGTAACACCAACTGTTTCAAACCTAAGTCGCCAAATCTATCCTTAATAATCTGCATATGTTTTACCAAAACTCCTATATCATATCTCGATGCGTCATGAGTGCCTTCACTATCT
This sequence comes from Archaeoglobales archaeon, assembly GCA_029984855.1. Lineage (GTDB taxonomy): Archaea > Halobacteriota > Archaeoglobi > Archaeoglobales > Archaeoglobaceae > Archaeoglobus_C. Next base: position 8,759 of record JARQZL010000077.1, read on the forward strand.
ACTAACTTATCAATCTCTCTATCGTAAAATCCTATAAGCTTCCTACAGACTCTCTCATGAATTTCCCAAGATGGCATCTGAATCTATTAATTCGATACTTTAAATTTTTATTTCTCTAATAAATTGCTAATAGGATTAGGAAAAATCAATGGATCTGCTATCTTTTTCAAGCTTGGGAATTGAATAAATCATAATTCCAGATAGGCTTAATCCTATCAATCATTTCTTCAACTCCTGTAATCTTCTCTCTATTATTTCTAATTGAGATTTGAAGTATTCTTTAGCTTCTTCTAACATTTTTATCTCTTCCTCTTTGCTTAAATCCGCAGGGATCCATACCTTAAACAAAGGACATCTCCACCATCTAAACTCTGATTTTGCTATCTTTTTTATCAGCTCCTTCATAATCGTAAATCTTACCAGAGAAACTTAAAAATTTTGGTAGAGATTTTATAAGATTCTAAATGTGTCAAATTGCCGTAGCTTCGAGTATACTCTAATCTGAGGTATTACACCTATGTGGAACCCTTCATGGGTATTTGTCAGCAGATTGATAAAGCTTACCTTGGATTGTACACCTCCTTCCTCTTTAGCATGTAGTAGATGCATACCAGCATTTTTCTTGCTGTAGCTACAATAGCTATGTTGCGTCCTCTCCTCCTCTTGATTCTTAGATAGAAGTTGCGAAGGTATTCATCGTGCCTTATTGCTACGTTGGCACACTGGATGAGAATCCATCTAAGCATTCTTAGCCGTTTTGTTATATGGCCTTTTATTTCTTTATTTCCAGCTGTCTTGTGGAGGGACATAGCAGTATAGCTTATCAGTTTGAACTTGTTCGGGAAACGATTTACATCTCCTATTTCAGCTTTAATTATAGTTCCGTGCAGAAGTTAGCTATACAAAACCTTTGATTGAGTCTAATAAGCCAATGAGTGTGAATAGAAAGTGTTCAAAGTTCATGTTGTTACGCACTTGACTATAATAGGGCAGAGTAGTAACTTATTCTTGATTGTTGTTAGAAGGATTGCATCATCGTTCTGCCTGGCTTTTTCTACAATTATTCTGTCTATTTTCTTAATCTTTTCGTTTATTCTGTCGATTATTGATAAGTAGGATTCCAGAATTCCCCTATAGCATGTACCCTGTTCTTCAACCTGTTTCTGTCCTCTATTAAGGCTTTTCTTGTTCTCGTAAGATCTCTCAGCTCTCTCACTTCCTTTGGTGGTACATAGGATTCTGCTATAAGATTTGCTCTGAGTAAGTGGGCTAACATTTTAGCATCCAGACGATCGTTCTTTATCCCTGCTTCAGCAATTGCTCTTGTTTTGTACGGATGAGCAAGTTTTACTTCCATGTATTTTTCCAGGATATCATATATGAACCTGTAATTACCTGTTGCCTCAATTACTGCTCTAGCTCCTTTGTATTTTGAAGCGAATAGTTCCAAGCTTTCTCTGGTATTCTCTACTCTTGTTTCCTCTATTATCTCTCCTGTTTCGTCAACTACGGCTGCATAGGAGTACCTTTTGTGTACATCCAATCCAATACAGACAGCGAGCACCTATTCGTGCTTCTATCACACTACCACCATCCTTCTCGCTTGTTAAGTCAAAATTTGCGTTACAAAGCAGGGATACATCTAACTGCAGGCTTTTGGCTCGGTCTGCTGAAAAGGGTTCCAGCATGTGGTCAAGGCAGAAAGAACATCTGAGATTAGATGCCCCTCCTGTAATAGAGTTATAGGCCATTTCGAGAAAACAACAAGAGATAAAATAATTTTTGTGCGCTACTAATTATTTTGAATTCAGGTAGGTATGAGAAACTTATTTAGCTAAATCCTTATAATAATCACTTTAACCCCATTCACTTCTGCCAAGTTTGCTGTATATTCTCCACATTTCAATTTAATCAGCCTTTTGAGTCTATCAGCCCTCACAGCCATCCAGCTGTTCTTTCTACGCAACTTCAGCCCTCTTTGTTCGCTCGGCACAATGATTAGAATCCTTCTGTCTAAATCTACTCCAAAAGCGCAGAACTCTCCTTTGACTACGGGTGGAAAGAATATGTAGGTCTTGCCACTCCTTACATCCACTAAAACTTTAAACTGCTGGTCTAATTCGCGGATGCTGACGTTTTCAACCTGCACTCTCTCCACACCAGTTAATCTCAGAAGTTTACTACCATCCACAACCCATCGAAACTTTTCAGCGTATGGGTAGGCATCTTTAATTGCCTTTAAAACCTTCTTTGGTAGATAAATCAGCCTAGCGTTAGTGTTCCTATTCCTCACAAGCTTATACGCTTTCTCTTTAGCGTTGCACTCTTTTTTCTCTACTATTTTCAAACGTACACCGTCCGAAACATCCCATACGCCGTACAGCTCCTTGCTGACATCTACTCCAGCTTTTTTCAGAACAGTACCTGAAATTGATATTATTCCACTCTCACCCTTGATTAATACGGGCTTCACAGGTTTTGAACCGCTTTTAGTAACCTTGTTAACGTAAAATCTTGAAACTCCACATACTTTGGCTATTTCTCTGGGAGATAGGCCAGCATCACGCAACTTCTGTAAATAAGATGGATTGGCAGTTCTGTAAAGCCAGATCATGACAACCACCTCACGGTAGATTGAAGTAGATCGGTTCAATGTTCGGTGGAGCAAGGGCTGGAATCAGAGAAGCGAGCATAGCAATGATGTAGCCAATAACAGCGTTCTTTATGATATTCTTACCCTCCTGCATCGCTTTAGCATCTCCTCCTGAGGTCATTATCCTGATTCCACCCCAGAGCAAAGCCAGCGTTAGTGCTGCAGTTGCAATCCCCCTTAGTGCTAAACTTAACTGCATATACTCTTATCAACTTGGAAGTATATATGTATTTCCTTACACTCTCAAGGAAAAATATAAATACTTCCACATTCACATCTAAATATGCTCGGTATGGTTAAACTCGTTAGGGATGGGAGGGGAGTAAGCGAGGTAATGGCAGCAATGCTCCTGATGGCGGTCGTTGTGCTTGCAATAGCAGCAGTTGCAGCGAACATCTTCGGCATGACTAACGTTGAGAAGCCTCCAAACGTCAGGCTGGACATAATGGATCATCCAGATGCCATAAATCCAGCAGCAACTGGTGAGAATGCTTTCATAATAAGGCACATGGGTGGAGACAGGATAAACTACAACGATATCATCGTAGCTGTTTACGATTCCAGCGGACAGATGATCTACAACAGCATTGTGAGTGAAGACACAACAAATCTGACAAAGCAACAGATGAGTGGAACTGCCTACGATGACAACTTCTTCGAGGGTGGAGAACAGATTGTAGCTACTGACGGTGTGCTCAATCAGGCTGGAACCTATGAGATCGCAGTTTATTACAAGCCGACAATGACTCTGCTGTACAAGGAGGCTGTAATGATTTCATAAACAATTCTATTTTTTATTTACTTTTAATTTTTAAAAGTTTTAACTATTTGAGCTTTTTAAGCCAATTCACTACTTCCATAACACCATCTTCAATTCTAATTTCTTGCCTCCATCCCAGAGATTTTATTTTCTCTACATTGTAAAACCAGTTTCTTGTAAACAGGGAAATAGTCTCTTCCGCACTGCTACCACCAATTCCGCCCTTTATCTTCAGAATGAGATAGGCAAGTTTCGGAGGAAAGCCGTATCGCAGTTTTACTCCAACATAACTTGCTACGAGATTCAGGAAATCTCTAAGCGTAATCGGTTTCTCGTTCGCAGCAATATAAACAGAATCTCCTTTCTTCATAGCTAAAACTAAAGCTTTGACCAAATCTTTAACGTGAATTGGATGAATGAAGTTTCTGCAATCTCCTATTACAAATCTAAGCCTCTTCTTTACAACCATATCTATTAGCAAGTTCAGCCCATAATTGCTTCCAACACCATAGACAAAGGCTGGCCTAACAATTGCAGCTTTTAATCCCTCTCTCTGCATTTTTAAAACATACTGCTCAGCCTTAGCTTTAGATTGGGCGTAAGGATTGGGATTCGGATTATAAGGACTTTCTTCATCTAAGGGATTGGAGCTCGCGAAACCTAATACGCCGACTGTGCTAACGTGAAGTAGCTTGGCATCCCGTTTTAACGTCTCATCCACAACGTTCTTAGTCCCCCCGTAGTTTACCAACCAAATTTTTTCCTTGCTTTCGCCATGCCTGAAAATTGCGGCGAGATGATAAACCTCTTCAACATCTTTAAACGCCTCCTTTAGCGAATCTTTGTTCGTTACGCCTCCTTTAACAAAATCTACTTTTACACCAAGCAATTCCAACTTTGATTTATCTCTCACAAGCACCCTAACATCTTCTCCATGCTTAACCAAATATTTCACAAGATAACTTCCTATAAATCCGGTTCCTCCGGTAACCAGTATCATTTGATCACCTTTCCACAGTAAGTGTTAAATTAGCACTATATAAAACCAAAAGTATGGCTGAAAACACCGAGTGTGGAGAAAGTGACCTCCAAAGCGCAATTATACATTTTCTCAGAAAAATTGAGTATTTAGGCGACGAATGCATTGAGGAATTTGAGATTGAAGAAGTCTCTGAGGAGCTTAACAAGCTCATGCCAGCACTATCGCTTGTTCTTTCGAAGTGGTCTCCAGAAATAATATACAGCTTGTACATAAGAAAAAATATGGGTTTCAATGAGATGAAGAAGGTGCTTAGAATTAGTTCGAGGGTTCTCTCTGACAAACTTAAGGCTCTTGAAGAAGCGGGAATTGTTGTTAGGGAAGTTAGAACAGAAAGACCTGTAAGGGTGCAATACGAGCTTACTGAAAAAGGAAAAACAATAGCCTTAGCTTTAGTTCCATTGCTTGCTGTTGTTAAGAGATTAAATCAGATAGAACAGTCTACTGATTCACTCGTATAAGTTTAACGATTGCTTTTCAACATTGTTCTTTTGAATTTACGCACTTAGCCAAACTGACATGCTTCTGAACTGGACACCGTAAGATCTGAGTACGTTTTCAACCTCTTTTGCTCTCTCTTCTTCTATGAGAAAGCTGTTTTTCCCGAGCTTCATTTCTCTGTCAACCAGACCCCTGTACTCGTACTCATACCTCTTTTCTCCAACTTTCTTCTTTGTCGAATAGCCGTAAAGTGTAGCTATCAGCCTTTTCTTCTTATCCGCATCCAGACCCTTCATGCTGTATACGAAAATCCTGTAAGGTTTTAATCCCAGCAAATCCGAAGCTTTCAATCCTAAGGGCTCTCTCACAAAGAGAAGTATTCCCTCTTTAAACACGTTGCTGAGAAAAACCTTATCACTCTCTTTTAATTCATCGAGAGTCCTGGCCACGATTTGAATTTCCCTTCCCTCAACCAGTGGAAGCCTGTCAAATAAATCTTTATCACTGTCCAGCCCATCCTTATTTCTATAGACGAGAAGGATGTCAATGTCGGACCTTCTGTCGAAATCCCCTCTTGCTATACTCCCGAAAAGAATTGCAGCTATAGCATTACTCTTTTTGAGCAACCTTGTGAGTTCATTCAGCAAACCATTTCTCAAAATCAAAGTTTATCGCCTCCCCTATTTATCCTTAAAGCCTTCTTCATCAGCGAGATGGATTCTGCGGCTCTATCGCCATTGATCCCGTCATAGCCCAAGTCACCGTAATTTCTCCTCAACCTCCTCAAGGCTCTTGCAACTTCCAGATACCTTTCATCGGCAAATTCGATTCTTTCAGAATGACTCCTCATATGGATTCCTTCAAGGGCGGCATGCATCTCAACGGCTTGTTCCACAGCCTTAAAAGCCGTCTCAGCAACTACCGTATGCCAGCCCATACGGTATGCATGCAGAGCGGCTTTAACATTCTCTTCAGCATTCCTCATATGCCTCTTGAATTCCATGAATAATTCAACGAAAAGGAGCTATATAGCGATTTCGGGTAACAATTCAACGATTGAAAACGTAAATACGTGGATGGATAAATATATATACGGTAAAACATACTTATATCCATGCAATTAATAAGGTTACGCCTGCTTACATTACCTTTCAAAAAGAAAAAAGCGCCTGACTTCTCACTAAAAGACCTAAACGAGACGCAACAGCTCGAAGGTAAGCTGCCCGAAGGCTTTGAGGAAGTCGAGAAGTACTGGCTTGAGAAACCGTTCTCAGCAGCTCTTATAGCTGTACATGAGTCGAAAGGGTATTACTACTGCGTTCTCGAACCTTTGTTGAGTTATGAAGAGCAAGCACTACTCAACCAGATGAAGAAAGAAATACTGGAAATTGTCCCGAAATACGTTTCAGATGAAGACAGAACAACCCTATTCAACGCTTTCAAGCATGTGGTGAGAGAGAAGCTAGTACCGCTTGAAACAGCATCAAAACTCTGGTATTACATTGAGAGAGATGCCCTTAAGGCTGGTAAGATCACACCCCTACTCCACGATCCGTATATTGAAGATATCAGCTGCAGTGGCTACGGTAAGCCTGTCTACGTCTACCACAGCAGGTACGAAAGCGTACCGACGAGCATAGTGATGCAGGAAGATGAACTGGACGATTTTGTTCTTTCGGTTGCGCAGAAAAGAGGGATTGAGCTAAGTGTTGCAAATCCTATGGCTGACACAACCCTCTACGATGGTAGCAGGATCCAGATAACGTTCAGGAGTGAAGTTACAGACCACGGTTCAACATTTACAGTCAGGAAAATACGAAAGGAACCAATAACACCTATCGCCCTAATCGACTGGAATACGTTCTCAGCGGAGGAGATGGCTTTTATCTGGCTTAGCTTGGAGAGTAACAGCAGCATACTGTTTGCTGGTGGAACTGCCGGAGGAAAAACGACTGCGATGAACGCTGCAGCACTGTTCATTCCACCGAATGCGAAGATAGTCTCGATAGAAGATACGAGGGAGATCTTGCTCCCGCATAAGAACTGGATTCCAAGCGTCGCTGGTAAAGCGGATATGTTTGCTCTTCTGAAGGCTGCTTTGAGGCAGAGGCCGGACTACATCATAGTTGGAGAAGTTAGGGGAAAGGAAGTAGTTGTAATGTTTCAGGCTATGTCATTAGGTCATACAGCTCTATCAACAATCCACGGCGGATCAGCCAAAGCAGTTATTGACAGGATTACGAGCCCACCTCTTTCAGTTCCGGAATCCATGCTGCACCATCTCGACCTCGTGATCTTCGTTGGAAGGTATCAGAGAGGTAAGAGGATCGTCAGACGCTGTGCTGGTGTATGGGAGTTAAATGAAAAAATTGAGCTAAATCCTGTGTTTGAGTGGGATGCTGAGAGAGACATTCACGTCAAAAAGAATCCGAAAGCAATTCTGGAAAAGATAGCTTGGAGGAGAGGATGGAGTAAGGGAGAGGTTGAAAAAGAGATCGAGAGAAGAACGGAACTTCTACAGTACCTTACGGAGAACGGAATAACTAACCTGAAACCGTTCAGCGATATCATTTCCAGATACTACCACTCTCCAGATGCTGTTCTGTCGGAAATTCGTGGGTGAGATGATGAAGTTGCTCAGCGACAATTCTGCCCTCAGCACCGTAATGGGGTTTGCAATGCTCCTCGTTATACTTACAGCAGCCTACGCATACTTTCAGATCGAATATATTCCCGAAATTTGCTCGTCACATGAAACGAAGCACTTCAGTGAGGTTATAAACGAACTAATAGAGCTTTCAGCGAAAGTAAAAGGCAGTATTACAAACGATGGGCCCAGCAGCGTATCAATAAAGCTTGGCGGCTATTATCCAGATGTTCCTTTCTTTTCAACACCTCCCGGCTTTACTGGAATGCTCAGAAGCTACGATGCTGAGGTTAGAATACAGAATGCTGTTGGTATTGGTGAAGTTGCGCAGGTTTGGGATGGAAGCGAGGTCGTGTGGACCGGGCAATCCCTGAAGTATACTCCGAACTACATCTTTTCCAGTGGACACGAGGCGGTTTGGGAGTACGGGATTGTTGCTGTTGGCAAGCTAAACTACGTTCCCGTTGATGGTAAGATCGTAGAAGGTAAGACAATATTCATCCCATTGCTGAGGGCAAACGTATCTGATAGTACGAACGCTCGCAAGGAATATGTTTTGTCGGTTTACAGCGGTGGCGGAAAGGGAATTCTGGTAAGGGATAACGGCAACCCGATTAAAATCATCCTAAAAACATCTCTGCCAAGAAGCTTCTGGGAGAATTACTGGAGCGAAGTTATAGATTCGTCATACGTCTCAAACGTCGCATACAACAATGGAGCGGTTGAAATCACGCTGAGAACTGGCACAACGTACAGGCTGATCGCTGGAGTCGTTGAAGTTGAAGAATCATCCGGCAGAGCTGTGCAGCACTACTTGTACAGGCTTTCTCCGAGCAATCAGACCACTCCAGCCACTCTTGTTGTTGAAGTTAGGGATAAATTCAACAATCCCGTTCCAAACGTGGATGTAACTTTCAGAAGCTCTTCTGTCACGTTTTCCGATGGTGTTCACACTGGAAATATTCTAACAGTCAAGTCGGACTATAGAGGAATCGCCTCAGTCGTTGCCTTGGATGTATCGAAGAGTTCCGGTATAGCCGTTGCGTCGATAACTCGTGAAGACGGCACGTCCTTCGAGATAGCTTTTACACTCTGGAAGGGGTGACACAATGAAAGGCAGAGTTAAAAGTTTTCTTAGAACGCTAATCCCAGGACACATTCCTGAAGACTTTATTACTGCTAACGAGCACAGATTCGCTGCAGCTGACGTAAGCAATCCGAAGGAGTTCTCGAAAAGGATAGGGGTAATAATCGACGTGATTTCAATCCTCTCCTTCGTAGCCATCCTCCTGTATCCTCAGAACGTCTTTCTCTTACTGCTACTACCGATCGCCGTACTTCCAGGAATCGTGCTGAAGAAGAGTGTAATATCTGCAATCCTCTCTATGAAGATTTCAGCTAGGAAGGAGAAAGTGAACGCTTACCTGCATCAAGCTCTTGTCGCCATGCTCGGCTATGCCAAAGCTGGTTTAACGCTTCCGGAGATCGTGAGGGAGATTGCAGTAATGGGGCTTGACGAGCTCTCTGACATTTTTGCAAGGATCCACTATGCAACAGTTTACGGTGGAAGAACTCTTAAGGCTGCAATGCTCGATGCAGCTGCTAAATCACCTTCAAAGGAGCTTGCTGAACTGCTGAGGGGGATAATATCGGTAATGGAGGCAGGAGGCGACTTGGCGAGGTTCTTCGAGGACAGGCTTGAGGCGTATGAGGTTGAAAGAAAGATGTGGTTCACAGGCTACATCTCAAAGCTTAGGCTTGTTTCTGAGGCTTATCTCACCCTCGTCGTAGTTGGGCCAATCTTCATGATAGTCGTGGAATCCTGCAGGCTTATAATGGGTAAGGGTTCTATTCAGACGCTTAAGACCATAGTCTACATTCTTATTCCGGTGGGCATTGCAGTTCTAATCTTACTCCTCCACGCATCGAGTCCAGAGAAGTTTGTTAGGAAAAAGGGGATGAACTTAACACTCCTACCCGTACTAGGGGGCTTTGTTGGAGCAGCAGCTGGATTCAAAACTAATCCGGAGCTGTTTGGAATTGCGGGAGCAATAGTTGGCTCGCTTGTAGCAGCGTTAATCCTTTACAGATTAACTTCGGAAGAAGACAGGATTTCTAAAGCTCTGCCAGTTTTCCTGAACAGAGTCGTTGCGTTGATGGAGGCTGAGAAGGATTTCACAACAGCTTTTAGAATCGCTGCAAGAGATGAGCCGAATCCGCTGGGAAAATACGTGAAGACCTTTGCCGAGATGGTAAATCTGGGCGTTCCTAGGCACAAGGCTTTTCTCTGGTTACAAAATGCAACGGCAGTTCCAGATCTGAAGATGATTGCCCACGTTTTAGGAAGCATCGTGAACGTTAGCGGAAAGGTTAGAGAAACAATGCTTGCTTTACTGGGAGAGATGAACAGGGTTGTTGCCTTCAGAAAGGAGAGAACTTCCGCAACAAGAATGCACATTTTTGTTATGATCATGGCGTTTCTGGTGTATCTTGGAATTTCTACTGCTATTTCGACAATGCTTTTCACCCAGATCAGCAAGTTATCAGTTTCGGGCTCAGTAGGAATTTTCTCACCCAACACGGCAGTGCTGGAGCAGATTAAGACGATAATGAGGCATGCCGGATACATCATAGCTGCAGCGACAGCTGCTGGCGTTGGAGCTGCAAAGGGGGACATGAGGAAGAGTATGCCTTATCTGGCCGGATTGCTTGCGATTGCTTTTGCAGTCGGAACAATGTTTCTTGGCTAGGTGAATGAGTGTGGAGAAATCGCTACAAATCTTGTTATGTCTACTTTTTGTAATTCTTGTAATCAATCCAGCCCTAGCCGATCTTCCGAGAGCATATCAGTCGGATGACGTTGACATTAACGGTACAACGAACTCTACAGATATAAACGAGATCGCAAAATACACTGACATAATTTTTCTCAAGTATCCTTCAGCCGTTTCAGAGCAAAATAAAAAGTTCATAAGCTCGTTCCCATCGACGAGCGATTACGAGTGCGTTGTGCCAGAGGGAGCATCTACCAAAAGTAAAGGTGTGATTAGAGATGCATATATTAAGCTAATTCCCATTAGTGGACTGGTCAGAACACCGTTGGGAAAATACTATGCTGATGATGAGGTTGTAGTTGGATACGTTGCCGATTATCGCATTGTGCTACCGCCGGACGATGACAGAGGTGACATCAGATACTATTATTCTCTCAAAGGCACGAGCATTACTGTTTCGGTTGATGGCAGGACTGGGAACGGTAAAAAGGATATTCTGACTTTAAAGCCTTCTGGAGACATAAGAGCTGTCGCTCTCATTACAGCAGTGGTAAACGTGAGAAAGGAGGTAGACATTGAGGTTACTGTGAATGGTTCAACGTATGTCGAGACATACGTTTACAACTATGTTGAGAAGTACTCGCTAAGAGTTGAGGATGTGATTCCGGTGTTACAGCACAGGCAAAGTGTAGACGTTTACGAGCTTAGAGATGAGAACGGAACGAGAGAATACTGGATCCTACTGCATTCCGGCGTGTCGGAGATAAGATCGAACAATTCTGTAGTAGTTGGTGGTCTAAGTTCTTTCATAACTTATAGGTTAATAAAGAATGCTGTAAAGATTGGAGAAGGATTTAAAGCACAGATTTCACTTTCTGAGCCAGCTTACGAGGTCGTAGTTTTGCCATCTTACGAGCTCTATTCGCATGCAGCAGTACTGGATAAGGATAGTGTTAAAGCTGACGTGAAGCTTGATGAAAATATCAAGCTCGGTAGTCTCTACGAAATCAAGGCGATTAGGATAGGATTTGATAAGGATATTGAAGTTGTTGACGTTTTTGGTAAGACATTGCCTCAGAAGAGGTATGTAAAGTTCTATCTCAAGCCTAACGTGAGTATTCACGTTGAGAAGACCGAAGAAAGCTATAAGGTCTGGATGAATATTTCTGCCAGTAGCACGCCTTATAATGGTCCCGTTTACTTATCTATCGGATCACAATCCCTTACACTGAATGCAACGAGTGGGATGGTTTATTTCGAGACTGAAAGAGGATACAAGAAAGTAGGTTATTCGATCCCACCAACTTTACAAGGTAACTGGCATGAAAGTGACGAAACAGTATTCTTTAAAAGTGTTTCTGGTAGCTTTACGTTAGGCAAACCGGATCCGTTGCTGGTTTCCATTTATAGGATGGTTTTTTGGGTAATTGTGATACTACCATTTATACTGCTTTATCTCCTTGCGAAGTGGTTATTGCACAATGAGGAAGAGGAAGACATCATTTAGATCAACATATTTAGATGCTATTGCCGATAGTAAAGAAGCTAAAGCTCTGTTTCAGGATGAAAAAAATCAAATCGAACAATAATACATTAAATTTTTCTTCTCCCTAAAAGGCTTAAAAATTCTAAAGCGATTCTTATTTAAGGTAATTGGAAATTTGTTATAATATAGTTTAATCGTTTGTCTCAGTATTTACATCAATTTTTTGAGACTTATTTGAACTAATTGCAATGAAATTAATTGAATCCCATGGTATTAGAAACATCTTACCATTTTCGTTTTCTAATTTGATGACTTCTTTGTCAAAAATGTCAATTAACTTACCTGAGATTCCTTTTGGTATTAGATTCGTGAAAATTACTAGTTCCACTTTCCTTATGTATTTTTTGTTAAGAATGCCTATGAGATATTCTAGAATATTTTTTTGTAATTTACGAGAATCATAAGTACCTTTAATTAGGAGTATAAGAATGACTATTTCTATCACTAAAAAGTATTTTAAATTGAATATTAAAGTGGGTATTAAATTAGGGACAGACATTTTTTCATACTCCTGCAGAGCGGTTACATATCCCATTACATACCCCGAAATAAAACTTGCCACATAAATAATCAGAAGAAATAGATTTCCGTAGATAAAATAACGTGAAACTAAGTTGCCATCTGATATTACTTGCAAGCGCTTTATCAAGTCATCAGATATTTTTGAATTCTGAAATTTTACAAATTCTCTATGAAGAATTTGGATAATAATGAAAAACCTACACTATATATAATTAAAAATATATGAAATACGAGCCAAGAATAACTAAATGTTATAACCCCAATATAAATACCAAAATATAAAAGTCCATATGATTTAATAAACCCTTTTATAGATGATTCTGGGAATTTAAATTTTCTAAAAGTTAACAATGCTTCTTTAACGTTTATATCCACAGTAACTAACTTGTTAATCCAGAATACTCTAGATAATGCCCTAATTCTTCTACGACTTAGATACTTTATAAGCTCTAAGATGGGAGGTACAAACGAGAAAAGCAATACTACAATATAAAGAATATTTAATAACTGACTTTGAGGATAATCTTTGAGCCCCTCTATTATTGTTATTGCCTCCCTTAATGTCATTTGCATACAATCTATTGCCATTATAATTAGCTTTTCTGGTCGTGTTCCATCATGGGTGTAAATTCACCTCCCACCTTATATTCCCATCCAGCCTCATAACTTCAACAATAAACGACTCATAAACATTCCACTCATACCTCATCTTCATCAACAAATTGGCGAGATTCTCAGCTCCTCTCTCACTCCACTTCATCCACTTGTTCTTCATTCGTTTAGCTATTTCACCCATCTTTCTCTCCATTTTATTGTTGTGCCATGGAATGTTTATCCCTTCAAGTCTCTTGTAGGCGAAGAGAAAAATGTTCCTCATGTGTTTCCTGAAGAACCACGTTACTCTCTGATAACCATTTTTATCCATCTCCTTAACAAATTCATTCAGAGCCTTCTCCGCTTTCTTTATTCTGCTCTCTAAATCAGGCTTATCAATGGAATTCTTAAGCCTCAACAAAATCCCCTTAACTTCATTCACGTATTCCTTCCTCGTCTTAAGATTAACTCCATGCTGCCAGAGCTTGTAATTCACTTCTCTCCAGACGTGGATCAGATCTATCTGCCTCTCCTCAGCTTTCAGTCTTTTATCTGCATCTCCCAAAGCTATCAATCCGCTGAGCTCTTTTTCTGTCCTCATCCTTTCTTCTTTGCTAGTCCTGACAACCACATTCTTCCCTTCAAAGATTGTCAGCTCAATCTTTCCATGCCATGAATGGAGCTTTGTCGAATCCTCTGAAGAAATGGAGAAGAGAAACGTTAGATTCGTTGCAGTGAAAAGGGAGAACATGATTAAGAGCGACGAGGAAGCTGAATACTACGGATTCCTCTCCAGACTGAGAAAGAAGATCGAAACACTATTCTCAGTTGCAGATAACTTCGGATTGAGGTTTATAAAAGCTGTGAGCAGAAGAGGTCTGGCCGTTAAGATCATTCTTGGTCTATTGGCTTTCAACTTCTATCAGCTAATGGGGTGATGGGAACTATGGTTAGATATACTAAACTACTATCTCACAAAATCAGGCTGCCACACGAATTATACAAAAGAGGGGAATAAAAATTATACATACTTTGATACGAATTTGCTATTCCAAGAGAAGGTGGCAAAATTGTCTGTTTAAGGTATAAAGCTATTTGAATAGAGATTGAATAAGAAGTTGAAGGAAACACTCTAAACGTTAAATATATAGGGTTAGAATCAGACCTACGTAGAGGGGGGAGAGAGTGTGAGCGTGAAAAAGTTAAAAAAGTTAATCAGCTTTTTTCACTTCAAAGATGAAAATGAGGCTCTAGTATGCGGATTTGCCGGAAGTGGGGCCTTTGATGGGATGTATGAAGCAGTAGAAATCCTAAAAATGGATAGAGAAAGAAAAAAGTTGAAATCAGACAGGTAGGAAAATATCTGGAGTCTTGCGCTTCTTACACTATTTTAAGAAAAGGTAGGCTGGGAAAGCCACGCTCACAGAGTTAATAAGTAAGCTGAGCAGCACGCTCTCTCTTAAGCTCATCTCTGTAATCTTGTATATTATTACACCCTCGAGCAGTACGACAAAAGCTTCAGACGGGAAAAGGTTTCGTGAAACATCAAGAGCAATAATGAACAGTGGGTATGATACTGCATTCGCAGGCAAAACAGCCAGCAGGATTTTCTTTTTCGGAGTTACCTTTCTGACCACCAGATAGGCGAGGGTGGTAACGAGTTCGATACAAACGGTGATTGCGAAAAAGATGAGGAGTATCAGTATGCCCGCAAGCAGCTTACCCTGCATGTACTCGCTCTCTCGACCGGGTATGGGCACGTCGGCCGAGACAGTGGCAACAGAAGACAGCATTACAGATATCGCTAAAAGTGCATGCAGTGCTCGAACTTTGTCATGAAACATTGCAGAAAATTTGGAGAAGGTGTAAAAATAACTTTTTCGATTTTGGATTTTGGCGAAATGGTTACATCTGACTACTACTAAAGAGAGCAAGGAGAAAGGAGATAGGAATAAAATAAGCAAGCTTGTAAAATTCGTGTGAGAGGCTCGAAGAAGTTAGATATAACTAAAAAGTAATCGGAACATATAAAGAGAACAGCAACCACAGAATTGTTAAAAAATATAATAAAAAGAAGGTTAGCGGATATCTCCAGAAAATGTAACATACCATTGCTAAAGCTATAGTACCCATGTAGAACCCGCCAAGGCTCCAGACGTAGTAGAAAATTAGCCCGTGAACAGCTCCGGCAATTATCCCATCGAAAACTCCAGCTCCACCAACAGAGCCAGCGCTTAATCCATACCTTGCCTCACCCCACGCAAGCTTGATCACATCACAGCCAATCACGCTTCCAAGCACTGCAAATGCAAATATTGTTGGATATCTTTCCAGCTCGAAGAAGCCGGCAACACCAGCTCCGAATAATGCTGATAAGGCTGCGATAACAAATGGATCCATTGAAATTCCTCTTCCCTTCTCATAGCGAGATGCTACAAGTACAACTGGTATAGCGAGTAGAAAGTATGCTAGAAACGGGAACTGTACCTCCGGTCTGAAAAATATTCTGTCTGCTACGGAGAGTAAAATTACCAAAGGAACTACCAGTCCTCCAGCGTTAACGAAGTAAGCTCCAACATCTCTTATCCTGATCACATATCCGATGTTATAGCATTCCCTTTTAAGGTTGCGAACTCTTCTTCCAGGAATTTCGAGGAGCAGATAGTCTCTTCTACTTAAGAGTAATGCAATCGCCCAGACAATCAATCCAGCACCAAAGCTTCCTAATACGAGCCCGAGTGCTATTGGACTGGTTATGATGTAAAGAAGCTTGTTCACTTTTTGTATGTAATCGTGCCAGAGGTGAAGGTACCATGTGATCAGATAAAGCCAGAGAAGGAAGTTTATCCATGACGCATCGAGAGGAATTGTGAGTGAAGACAAATACGTTACAGTCGGGTTAATAACAGCTCCAGCATGCTCAAATATATCAGCAATAGGCTCTGCAAGCGGTCTGAGCACTACTAGCGCCTTTCCAGCATGCCAGAGCACGATATAAACAGAATAAGCTGCCCAGGATATAATATCTAGGGCATCCATAAGAACCCCTTACTCCCAGCCAATTCCCTCTTTCACGTATGGGTCGAGATTTCCAATCCACCTAATCTTCATCTCAATCTTGTCTATGTAGCTGGATATCAGCTTAAACACTTCCATTACGGCCACAATTCCAAAGATTGA
>JARQZL010000078.1 GCA_029984855.1 Archaeoglobales archaeon
ATTGATAAAATGAGCTCGTTTGCTGGCATTTCACGTTTTACAGGATCCAATATAACGCTGGTCTTGGCAGAACAGAATTTTTCGATTTACGTTACAGGCAACGCAATTGATGCTGAAGATGTCATACTTATACTTCCGACGGTCATTATAGACAAAGACAGAACAAATATAAACAGAGCAAGCGGAACCACCGAATACAGAGTGAGAAAGCTGACACGATACTACTACAGAAAGAGCAAAATAGAAGCGAATGCATTCGGCACAGTAGCCTTTGTTGCACGCCTTGAGGAGGTGAGCGATGAAATTAAAGAGTGGTGATGTCGGGCATTTTTGGAATGTAAGATGGGATGTCGAATCCCTTTTACAGTTATACCTTAACCAGAATTGTTTTGAAATCACCTTGCAGTTTAGAGGTGAAAGATGCGAATACAGAAAGATTGCGATGGACGGACAAACTATCAAGATCTTCCATGATGAGTTAACTATAAAGAGCTTTCATATTGGTTTAAAGGATGTACTTATGGAGATAGAGGATGATAGTGAGTTGCTCTTCGAAGCTTTAGATTCGGAGGTAGGAGATGAAGAGGAAGATTAAAGCAGGAACCGAGAAGCGTTCCTGTTTAGTTGAGTTTGAATATGATGAAAGAATCGTAAATGCAATCAAGGAATGGTTTCCGTTTTACAGAAGAGCCTGGATTCAGCATCTGAAATGCTGGAAAATCCAGATATACACTCCGCAGGATCTTCATGCGTTTGAGCTTCTCATTGAGGAGTCCGGTTTTGTGCTGACCGAAGATGCGAAGGAAAAGCTCAATCAGCTTGAAGTGGCTCATGTGTTTTACGATAGTACAACAGATTGCTTTGCAGTAGATGAAGATATGTTTTCAAAAATAAGAAACAATTTCCTAAAGAAGCTGAAGGTTGGAGTGAGGAAAGGTTTTGTCTTTGTTAAGAGAAACCCGCTTGTAGCAGAGGAACTTAAAAAGCTAAATGCGGTTTTCAGCAAAGATGCGGAAAGAGCGTATGAGGAGATGAAAGAAAGCTATGAAAAGTCACACAGCATCAGGGGAACCATGAAGATGTCTTTAAAGCTTGACCTTTATGACTTTCAAAGTGCAGGAGTTGAGTTTGCTCTCGAAAAAGGTTGCAGGGTAATGATAGCAGATGAGATGGGTCTCGGTAAAACGGTTCAGGCTATATGCACAGTGTACAAGCTGAAAGCCTTTCCGTGTCTCGTCGTTTGCCCAGCAACCCTTAAGTTGAACTGGGAGAGGGAGATCAAAAAGTTTACCGACTGCACGGTTTTCGTTGTAAATGGTTCACCGAAAACATCCCCCATAAATCTTGCTTCGGTTGCAAGATCACACGATTTCGTAATTATGAACTACGATATACTGAAGGACTGGAAGGACCATATTAAGGCTGTCGGGTTCCAGGCTGTCGTATTTGATGAATCCCACTATCTCAAAAACTTTAAGGCAAAGAGAACGAAAGCTGCGCTCGAAATATCGAAATACATACCGAGAAAGATACTGCTGACTGGAACTCCTATACTTAACAGGCCTGCGGAGCTTGCTCCTCAACTTGAGGTACTCGGATATTTCAAAAACGTGGCGGGTTCCTGGAAGGATTATGTTACACGTTATTGCGGTGCAAGAGAAACAAAATTCGGTCTTGATGTATCTGGTGCTACAAATACAAGGGAGCTGAATAAAGTTCTGAGGAGCCTGTGTGTTATAAGGAGAAGCAAAGAAGACGTCCTTGATCAGCTCCCAGACAAAATCAGAAACATCAGATTCATAGAGCTTGATGAGGATAAAATGGCAGAATATAAGGAACTGGAAACGGAACTTAACAGGGAAGTTGCAACGCTTTACAGAGAAATGAGAAAGGAAGACGGTGATCCGTCTTCAGTGCAGAGATTCAGGTTTGCGGTTCTGAAAAGGGCGGTAAAGCTGTGGCATGCAAGCGGTCTTCTGAAGATACCCGACGTTGTAAAGGATGCTGAGCTTTTCTTCGAAAATGAACCTGATTCAAAACTCGTTGTTTTCGCATATCACAGGGATGTGCAGGAGATACTTTATAAAGCCATGGCTCAGAGATTCGAAACGCTGTGGCTGAGTGCGGATCTGAAAACGGACCAGAGGATGGAGGTTATAAAGAACTTCAACGAAAGCGATGTGAGGGTTCTAGTGGTAAGTCTGAAAGTGGGCGGTGAAGGTATAAATCTCACCGGCGCTTCACACGCATACTTTGCGGAGCTTTACTGGACACCAGCGGTTATTCAGCAGTGTGAAGACAGACTGCACAGAATAGGGCAAGAAAAGAACGTGCTTGTAACCTACAGCGTTGCAAGCGGAACAATAGACGAAAAGATAGTGCTTACACTCGAAAAGAAGAGTAAAATAGCAGGTGATGTTCTCGGTGATGAGAAGAAAGCTATGTTTGAAATAGCACTTGAAGATTTCAAAAAATTCATGGAGGAAGAGCAGGATGAAGGTTAAAATACTCGATCCTTAT
>JARQZL010000079.1 GCA_029984855.1 Archaeoglobales archaeon
TTACAGACATCAGAAAGCGAAGAAGGCTTGTGAAAATCCTGTACAGGAAGGATGATGGAGTTTCTGCTGTTGTGTGGAGACGTTTTGGTGAGATCAGGAAGGTGGAAGCATGATCGAGCCAGTTTCAATCCCCCTCGACGGCAAAATCGTGCAGGATGCTGCGTGGTACGCCTGGCATGTGGCAGCCGACTCATTCAGGCAGGGCTTCAAGAGCAGATTCGGGAATGGCGGACTTATCAAGCACCTGCAGGGCAAGATCGGTGAGTTTGCATTCTATTATTTCTGCCAGGATGCGATGATTCCCGTAAAGCACACTCCATTCAGGAGAGATTACTCATCCCTCGATGAGCACGACGACTTCATCATCGAGCTTATGGGGAGAGACTTCGTCGTTGAGGTCAAGACCCAAACAATCTCCGACCCGCTGAATCCCTCAAATGTTCACATGTTCTACAATGAGGAGCAGTACAGAAGCAAGGACAGGCACGATTACATCGTGGTTTTTGCAGGAATCAACAGGGGCTGCACACAGATTGCTCTCATCGGCTGGATCCACGCATCAGACATTGCAAAGCACAAGATCTGGCGGAAGAACATGAAGGCTCCTGCATACGCAATTCCTGTTTCTGCGCTGAAGCCGATGAAAAAGCTCGTGGAGGTGAGCATGCAGTGAAGATGGTTGATACGGGTTTGGGTTTTGGAGTTGCGAAGAAAGCCCGTTTGTTTTGGGATGAAGGAGGAGGAAAGAGCCATGACCGAGTTTCCGGATGGTTGTGAAGGTTGGGATTGCAGGTATTATGGAACTGCAAAAATAAACGGAGAGGATAAGGATTGCTGCCTCGCAACTGGCGAAGTCGTCCTCATAAACGACCTCGAGCATTGTCCCTTGCAAGAATGTGAGGAAGAACCAGAAGAGATCACGAACGAAGAGATCAGGAGATATGGGGAGCTATTGCAGGAATGTGAAGCTGCCTTGGGGAAAATTAACCTGGCTGTTTCGAAGCTCACAGCAAGTTTTGATAGAGAAGACCTCGAAGCTCTCATCTACGGGAAGACCAAGCTCCCTAAGAGGACAATCAGAGCTGTTCTCGATGCGATTGAGAAGGCGAAGAAGACCGGAGACAAGCACGCTTTGAAGAAGTTCATTGCAGCAATTGGAGATGTCCGTTTCTGCTGTTCTCGACGAGATCGAGAGATTGAACGAGAAGTACGCAAGGGAGGAATCTGCATGACCTGGATTAAGACTGGCAGACTGTTCACGAGAGCGAAGGACATCAAGGAGTACTACTACCGCCCTACGAAGGATGCGAATGGTAACGAGTACTACGAGTTCTGGGCGATAAGGAACGACGACAAGAAGATCAGGCTTGGAAAGAAAAAGCTCAGGAGCGATGCTGAGGCTGATGCAATTATCAGGCAGTTGCTCTCAGGAGAGAACGACTCCCTGAAGCTCGTTATAGATTTTGACGAGGTGGATGTCTGATGTACCCGATTCTGAAGGAAGTTAACGCAAAAAAGACAGATAAGGGCGTCGTCTGGAAGGCAAAGCTTGCCGGTAAGAGCAGGTGCAGGGTCACGATAACGATCGAGGCTCCGAGCAAGGACGAGCTGAGGGAGATCATCCCGCAGATACAGATCGGAGCGATGTATGAGGTAAAGCTTGAACCTCTGAAGCGAAACGGCCCAAGTTTGTCAGATTTTGTTGAAGTTGAAGTTGAGGAGGTGGAAGCTTGATAGAGTGCGTTCTGGAATCTGGTATCTTTAAAACAATCCTGAAGGGAGCAATCTGCCTCGTTAGCGAGATGCGATTTCGTTTCGATAGCGAGGGTTTGCATGCAAGGGCTGTGGATCCAGCAAATGTTGCGATGGTCATCATTGAGGTTCCATCGAGCGAATTCGAGGCTTACAGGATTGACAAGGACGAAGTCGTCATCGGCGTTGATGTGAACAGACTCTACGACACCTCCAGGGCGTTCAGGAGTGGTGAGCTCGTCGATATTTTCACAGAAGACTCAAAACTGACAGTTCGCTGCGGGAATATAAAGTACAGCGTTGATCTCATAGATCCAGCAGCGATCCGCAAGGAGTCGAAAATACCCAGCTTAGAGCTGCCTGCGAAAATCGTGCTTGACGCTGGAGAATTCAAGAAAGCACTGGAGTTTGCGTGGAAGGTTGCAGATGTCGTGGAGCTGCAGAGCAGTGAAGATGGTTTCCTTGTCGAGGCTGAAGGAGATATTGACAGCATACAGTATGAAGTGGGAGATGCTGAAGCGATAGAGCTCAATAAATCCGAAGCGAAGTCCTTGTTCGGTTTAGAGTATCTCAGAGAATTCTGCAAGGTCGCTGGTAATGGGGAAGTGCTCACGATAAAGCTCGGCACGAACTATCCGGCACGCTTCGCATTTGATGTCTGCGATGGCAGGGCGAAGGTAGAGTATGTGCTTGCTCCGCGCATAGAGACGGAGTGATGGGTTATGTCCAAGAAGATCTATGTCTGTGTATCGGGATGCACGGATGGCTTTTGCTTTCTGATTATCCCAGAAGGTGATGCCCAGCCAAGATACTGCCCGTTCTCACGCTCAGAGGAAGAGACATGGTGTGAGATTGAGGACACAGAGATCGCTAAAGAAGCTGCAGGACTTCTGAAGTCTGTTATTAGAGAAAAGATTGAGGCACTCTCGTATAAGGCTGCGTTTCTCACCGAGCTGCAGGGTCGTGTTGATGAGATTATGGAAGAGATCTTGAGTGGTTGAATGGGAGTGAGAAGCATGCAAGAAGACATCAGGCGAATTCGAAGGATTCTGAGGGGCATGTACGACTCATTGATTTGTACAGGCTTTCCACCAGCAGTCTCGCAGGAAGACCTTGAGTGGTTGATGAAGGAGGAGATGCATGAACAGAACAAGGATCGAATGGTGTGATTACACTTGGAATCCCGTAGTAGGCTGTAAACACTGGAGGAATCTCTGTTCAGTTGGCCATGCATGCTACGCAAGGAAGCAGGCAAAAAGACAGAAGAATCGATGCCCCGAGTGTTACCACTTTATCCCGCACATACATCAGGAGAGACTTGGTGAGCCTTACAGGGTGAAGAGGCCATCGAAGATATTCGTGTGCTCAATGGGCGATCTCTTTGGGGACTGGGTTCCTGACGAGTGGATAGAAGCCGTACTCAGAGTTGTCGATGATAACCTCCACCACACTTTCATGTTTTTGACGAAGAATCCAAAAAGATACAGAGAATTTGAGTTTCCTCCGAACTGCTGGCTTGGTACAACAGTTAACAAGCAAAGCGAAGTTGTACGAATTACAGAACTTGTGGAGAACAAGTATGCCACACACAACATCAAGTTCATCAGCTTCGAACCGCTCTATGGCGAGATAAGAATGCTTTTCCCAGATCCAGAGCATGTAGTTCACTGGATTATAATCGGAGCTCAGACCAATCCTTACAGGCCGCCAGAGCCAGAATGGGTCAAATTACTGATACAGCAGGCGAGAAGCATAGGGGCTGCCGTTTTCCTGAAGGACAACTTGCGATGGCACGAGAAGATTCAGGAGTTCCCGCTGCCGGTGTGCAAGTGTATTTAGGGTTGATGAGCGAGGGAGGGGTCGATAGCTTATGAACAATAAGGGGGTACTTCAATGTTACAAAATCAACGAATTTTGTAACAAAACACTGTTACAAATTTGTAACAATGTTACAAAATCTGCGAAGATACCCTTAGCCACCAGGACAGAAAACCATAGGAATAATCAAATAAAAACCCTCAGAATTCCTCAAGTTTTTTTATTAAATAAGAATAAAATAAGGAGGGATGAATTAAGACTATCTTAATTTAAAACAAAAATTAAAGAGGAAGATAAACATGGAGACAAGAGATAATTTCATAAGTAGTCGTGGGAAGGGAAGAAAAAGAGGAACAAGAGAGGAGAGATGTAACGGGTACTCTCGTAAATCTTGTAACAATGTTACAAAAAATAGTGATTTTGTAACATCAAAGATAAAAGAAGTAATTCGCTTAAAAGACTATCAGGTTGTTTCTTTGAATAAGATAGCTACTGAACATGGATTTGACAAAGCATACAAAGTCATAGATTTTTTATTGAAGAGATCTGAAATTATCGATGAGCTGATGGACTATTGTGGAGTTATAAGTGAAGAACAATTCAAAAAAATTGCACTCGATTATCTACCGAAGAACCCGAAGACTTTGAAAGCGAGACTTGCCAACGAGTTTCTTTCGCAACTTGTAAATCTCAACCTGATCAATGAAGAAGAGTACAACCTGCTTGCTGGCAGGGTCTATTCTATTCTGCTCTCAGGAGGTGATTCTCCTTGACTTGCGAATTAATGCTGTTATCCCAAGGAGTTTGCTCCCGTTGCGGGAAATCGGGGAGCTGCCCGATTTATAATGAGATCAGGAGGAAGGCAGATGTGTGAGCAATGCTTGAAAGATTTCGACGACGCATATTTGATAAGGGCAAGATCAAAGCTGAGGGGTGGCAGAGGCAGGGGCTCCCTCCGCAGGAAGGTACTAATTCTTGCAGTGATCAAGAACCACTTCCTCGATGTCTGGTTCACATCGAAGGATGTTGACGAAGTTCTCGCAGCAATAGGGATAGATAAGAAATCATACGCAATTCTTGCAGATATGGGGAGTAGCAAGGTTCTCGAAAGTAATAAGTTCTACACGAGAGCATCTTACAGATTTTACAAGTTATATTGCGTTAATGAGACAACATACAAACTCTTCGACAGACTCTGGGATTTCAAAGCTTTCAGGAAAATTACTGGCTACACTGAAAACGCAATGGAGGTCGTCAGAGAAGCCCAGAAGTGCGAGCAAAATCAGGAGAAGTTCAGGAAGATGCGGGATTATGCAGCAGAGAAGGTCAGGAATGGTGAGAGCATCAAACCCTCAGATCTCGTTGAGAAGTTCAATGTTCGACCGGTTGAGGCTGGTCTTGTTTTGAGGTGGATGA
>JARQZL010000008.1 GCA_029984855.1 Archaeoglobales archaeon
AGAAAGCTGGAGGAGAAGGTTTTTGCCTGATGTCAGCATTTATACTCCCACCTAATGGAATAAAAATCGCATGTGAGAAAATCCAGACGCTGCCGGTAGTAACTCTTTTAGCTGTTATAGAATTCAGATAGAATTGCCAACTTTGAGTCAAACTTTTTTATCCAGTCTGTAACAGGTAAGGGTATTATGGCAACGAGCAAGTCCAGCGAGTACGTAGAAGCATGCATCGAGATAGCCAACGCTATCATCAGGCTCAAGCCAAAAAGCAAAGAGGAAGTCGCGAAAATCAAGAAGGACACAAGCAGGAAGTACAGACTGCCCGCTTTACCAGCAGACCCCGAAATTCTTGCTGCTTTTAAGGAAAAATTTGGCGAAAATAAAGATTACTCCAAGCTAAGAACTTTGCTTCGCCTCAAGCCCGTGAGGACGATAAGCGGAGTTGCTGTGGTTTCTGTGATGACCTCTCCTGCCCCCTGCCCTCATGGCAGATGTGTTCCATGTCCTGGAGGGGTTGAAACAGGCACTCCGCAGAGCTATATTGGATTTGAGCCTGCTGCACAGCGCGGAAGACAGTACGGCTACGATGCATTCAGGCAGGTGAGTGCAAGGCTGAAAGAGCTTTCAGAAATAGGCCACGATGTTGACAAGGTGGAGATCATCGTCATGGGCGGCACGTTTCCGGCGAGAGATAAGGAATACAGAGATAAATTCATACTCGACATTTTCAACGCTCTGAACTGCTTTAACAGCCGTACAAAGCCTGAAAGTGATCTGGAGAAAGCGAAAAGAAAGAACGAGAAAGCTAAAGCGAGATGTGTGGGTTTGACAATTGAAACCCGCCCCGATTTTGCAAAGGAGAAACACATTCTGGAGATGCTTAGGTATGGTACAACAAAAGTTGAACTCGGAGTTCAGAGCATTTATGATGACATACTTGATTTAATCAGGAGAGGTCACAGCGTTGCCGATACAATCGAAGCCACAGGACTTCTTAAGGATTCGGCGTTTAAGGTGGGCTACCATGTTATGCCGGGTCTGCCGGGCAGTGATTTTGACAGAGACATCGAGATGTTCAAAGAGCTGTTTTCAAACGATGAATTCAAACCCGACTATCTCAAAATCTATCCAACACTTGTTGTTGAGGGAACTGAGCTTTACAGGTGGTTAAAATCCGGCAGATATAACCCATATACCACCGAAGAAGTCGTTGACCTCATAGCGAAAGCAAAGCGATATCTGCCGGAGTGGGTGAGAGTCCAGAGAATTCAGCGCGATATTCCTGTAAACAGGGCAATAGGTCTTGAGAAGGGGAATATAAGGCAGCTCGTACACGAAAGGCTGAAGAAGTACGGCTACGAGTGCAGGTGCATTCGCTGCAGAGAGGTCGGACACAGGCTGAAAAAGCTCGGAGTTAAGCTGGAAGATGTTGAGAGCAAAGCGGAACTTGTCATCAAAAAGTACAGAGCATCGAAGGGCAAAGAGTACTTCATATCCTATGAATTGCCCGATTACGATGCCTTGGTAGGATTTATAAGGCTGCGATTTCCACACAGGCCATTCATTGGCACGCTGAAAAATGCAGCGCTTGTGAGAGAACTGCACGTTTATGGAAGAGCAATTCCAATCGGAAAAAAAGAAAAAGAGGCGTTCCAGCACCGCGGTTTTGGAGAGAAATTGCTTAAAGAGGCTGAGGAAATAGCAAAACAGGAGTACGACAGGATCGTGGTTATAAGCGGAGTTGGCGTTAGAGAGTACTACCGAAAGCTCGGATACCGGAAGAGATCTGAATATATGGTGAAACGTTTATAGTAACAGTTTAGTGAATCGCCTATAGTTACAGCCCGCCACAATTACCGTATCATCTTAAACTCAGGAAAGAAAGCGAATTAACGGCTGGGAAGGCTGAATGATAACCTTTTTATGTATTGCTGAAAGCAGACGAGCATGAAGTACAGGGTTGCTGTGCTCGGAGCAACAGGCATGGTTGGTCAGAAGTTCATCCAGCTCCTCGCTGAACATCCATGGTTCAAAATTTCTGCTCTTGCTGCATCGGAAAAGAGGGTTGGCAAGCCGTACTGTGAGGAGGTTAACTGGCTCGTTTCTGCCAGCATACCTGAATGTGTGAGAGACATGGAAATGGTACCCATGGATCCGAAGCACGTTGATGCAGACGTCGCCTTCTCTGCCCTGCCATCTAACGTGGCAAGGGAAGTTGAGGCTGCGTTTGCAAAGGAGGGTTTTGTTGTTGCAAGCAACGCCTCAGCGTTCAGAATGGATGAAGACGTGCCCCTCGTTATTCCGGAAGTCAACCCCGACCACCTGCAGCTTGCTGAAGTTCAGAAGAAGAACAGAGGATGGGACGGCTTTATAGTCACAAACCCCAACTGCACAACCATCATGCTCGTGCTCAGCCTGAAGCCGCTGATGGATCTTGGTCTGAAAGCTGTAAGGGTTGCATCCATGCAGGCTCTGAGCGGGGCCGGTTACCCCGGCGTGCCTTCGCTGGCCATAACGGACAACGTCATCCCATTCATAAAGGGTGAGGAGGAAAAGGTTGAGACTGAACCCCTCAAGCTCCTCGGTAAGTTTGAGGGTGGAAGGATAATTCCTGCTCCGATAAAGGTTTCAGCTTCGTGCCATCGCGTTCCTGTGATAGATGGTCATACAGAGGCCGCCTGGGCCGAGTTCGACAGGGATGTGAGTATCGAGGAGGCAATTGCAGCCTTCAACTCTCTCAAGCCCCTCGATCTACCAACCTCGCCCGAGAAGGTCATCATCGTGAGGAGCGAGCCTGACAGACCCCAGCCGAGGCTGGACAGAAATGAGGGTAACGGAATGAGCGTTGTTGTTGGAAGGGTCAGGAAGGACGGATGGGGGATCAAGTACATTGTCATGGGACACAACACCGTCAGAGGAGCTGCTGGAGCGAGCATACTCAACGCAGAGCTTATGGCGAAGAACGGGATGATTTAGCGGCCGATCCTGTGGCTGAATCAATCAATTTTCCGGAAGAGTGTAACCGGAATTTTGAGAGTGATAGGCTGAGACAGTAGATAATAGAGATAGAGACATGGAACCGAACAGCTACATCAGCAGACTCAGGAAGCTCGTGGAGCTCGAGAGAAGGGCTGAAATCGAATCGATGAAAGAAGAGATGAGAAGACTTTCGGGCTATGAGAGGGAGAGGCGGGGCAGGGCTATTCTGAGGCTGAACGGCAGAGTCACCGGTAGGGAGTTCGGCTACAAACTCGTCAAGTATGGCAGGAGAGAGAAGATAGAGACGGAAATAAGCGTTGGAGACCTTGTGGTGATAAGCAAGGGAGACCCGCTGAAGAGCGACCTAATCGCAACCGTTGTGGAGAAAGGAACCCGTTACATCGTTGTCTCAATCGACACAGTTCCGGAGTGGGCGCTCAAAAATGTCAGAATAGACCTCTACGCCAACGACATAACGTTCAAGAGAATGATTGAAAACCTTGATAGCCTGAGCGAGAGCGGGAAAAGAGCTTTGAAGTTTCTTCTCGGCATGGTAAGGCCAGAGAAGCCGGAGCCTGTAAGCTTCGAGCCGTTTGACAGCAAACTAAACGAAGGCCAGAGGGAGGCCGTAAGCCTCGCTCTCGGAAGTCGAGACTTCTTTCTCATCCACGGCCCGTTTGGAACGGGAAAGACGAGGACTCTGGCAGAGCTAATCCTTCAGGAGGTTGAGAGAGGAAACAGGGTTCTCGCAACCGCTGAGAGCAACGTGGCCGTTGACAACCTCGTCGAAAGGCTTGATGGTGTCAGGCTCGTCAGACTCGGCCACCCTTCAAGGATTTCCAGACATTTAATCGAATCTTCTCTTCCCTTTCAGGTGGAAAAACACGAGAGGTTCGCAAAGGCGGAGAAGCTCAGAGATGATGCCGAAAGGCTGATTAAGCTGAGAGATTCCGAAGTGAAACCTTCTCCACAGTGGAGGAGGGGCTTGAGCGACGAGGAGATAGTTAAAGCGGCCGAAAGGGGAAAGAGTTTCAGAGGGGTTTCGCACAGGGTCTTGAAATCAATGGCAAAATGGATAAAGCTCAACGCAGAGATTCAAAAGCTGCTTGATGAGGCAAGGAGAATTGAAGAGGAGATAGCAAGAGAGATTGTCAGCAGCTCTCAGGTTGTGCTTGCAACCAACTCGTCTGCAGCACTGGAAATCATCAAAGACGTGGAATTTGACGTTGCAATCATCGACGAGGCTTCGCAGGCAACGATCCCGAGTGTTCTGATTCCCATTTCAAAGGCGAAACGATTTGTCCTTGCCGGAGATCACAGGCAGCTACCGCCAACGGTTTTAAGCCCGGAAGCCGTGGAACTGCGCGAGACAATGTTCGAAAAGCTCATTGAACTGTATCCGGAAAACTCAAAGATGCTCGAGGTTCAGTACAGGATGAACGAGAAGCTCATGGA
>JARQZL010000080.1 GCA_029984855.1 Archaeoglobales archaeon
TAATTCCACATTTTTCTTGTTTCTCCGAAAGACTTTTGTAGCCTTAACGTAGTCTACCAATTGCCTTAGTGCGGGTTGCATATGTTATATTCCTTATATTTATTTTTTGTTTGCTATTCTTGACAGCACCCCTCAAAACAACTTGGAGATCTTGTTGACTTTAAGACAAGTGCTTTTTATGAATCTATAGCCTTAAATTATCTTAATTCAGGTATTCCTTTTATAAGAGTTTTTGATATAGTCTCAAAAAATTTGAGCATTAAAATGGAAAGCTTAGTATTTTTATCCCCTTTTCAGAAGATTAAAGGCATATCTGAGATTTCTAGTGGTAATCTTGTTATAACAAAGGGGAACAGTAGCAAATATGGTATTACTTCCACCAGATTATCCTCTCTATCGATTGAGCAGGGATATAATAGGTGTAGTTGTAAAAGATAGAGGAATTGCTCCGTTTTTACTTGTATTTTTAGCTTCTAAGTATGGAAAAATTCAACTCGAGCGTGGTAAATCTCAACAAGTTCAAGGTCATCTAACACTAGAACCTTTGAAAAAAATAATAGTACCTGTTGTGGATAAAAAGTTATAGAAATACCATAATTATGTTAAAAAAGATAATTTTAAAAAAGAGGCTGATCAGAAACACAGGAAAGCTGAGGAACTCCTCTACAGAGCTTTAGGCATTGAATATATTGAAGTTGAGGATGAATTGACTTACACGGAAAGTAGCAAAGATGTAGAAATAAGTGGGAGACTTAGATTTGATGCAGATTTCTATCAGCCGAAATATTATAAAGTTTTAGAACCTGCAAAAGGACGTGTCCTAATAACACCTCCTCACAATATTAAAGTAGAACATGAACATCCTGCAAAGCCTGTTCCAGCATTCTAAAGCCCTTATCCACCTTAGACTACCAAATCTCTTCTCCCTCTTCCTGAAATTAACTGTTATGGAGCAGAAGGAAATCCTTGCTCTCTGCTTGAATGAAGAAAAGACAGACTCACCAGACTCCTTTCTCCAAATGTCTCGTGTCTGAATCTAACGCCCAAACGCTGTAAAGCATGAAGAAAGAAGGTACATTGCTATTGCCGTGAGTTTGATCTCCAGCGATATTCTGTTCCTCTCGAAGATATCGAATTCCTTCAATAACTCAACAAGGTTGTTTTCTGCTTTCCACGCCACCATAAAAGATGATGGATAGTTGTTCAATTATTTATGGTGATCTATGCTTATTCGGACACATCCGTTATCGTTATCACAACGCTTTTGTATTGAATATGCAAGTCTACTGCTTTACTCGAATCCTCCTCTCTATTACCTCCTCAAGCCTTCTCACCATCGGATCTTCATGTGTATGGGGGCAAATCAGATAATGTTCTACAGCCCTTGCTATTGCATCCTTTGTCGCTGTTTCTCCCGTTTTTTCCTTTAGTTCCTCAAGTTTACTTTCGAGCAGCACGGTTTGGGCATGAACTATTCTCTCCATACCCATGATAATCATGAACGAGTTTATAAGGAGTACGAAAAGATAATACGTATTTCAAATACGTATCAACTGTCATCATCACATAAAATTTCGAAAATCTCATTATCATTACAACTTTAAGAAAATTAGATGAGAAGAAACAGGTTCGAGAAAGAAAAGGGAAGACAGCTAAGAATAGCAGAGATCGAAAACATAACACCGAGAAGAGTAATCGATTACAAGCAATACAAAGACACAGGAGAGCTTCCAAAGCTAAAGAAGCCGGGAAGACCTAAAAAAGAGCTATCTGAGGAAGAAATAGAAGTTATAAAGAAAGCATACGAGGAATACAGATGCAACGCAATAGTTCTTCAGAAAATACTAAAGGAGAAGGGATATAATATAGGCAAGAACAAATCCGAAGTTTAAGAATGAACGGCTATGCTAGGGAAGAGAAGAACAAAAGAAAGAGGATGAAGTGGATACGATACGAAAGAGAGCATTCATGAGTTGGCATACAGACTGGTTTTTCTGTAATGCAAGGATAATAGCTTGGGTGATGCTCCCGTTTAATTGTTGATTATGGGTATTCGATAAAGTCTGAGAATGCCATAAAAGTACTAAAAGAAACCATAGATAATTATGGCAGAATCAATATTGACAGATAGAGGAACTCAATTCTACGCTTGCAAAGAAAGGAAAGCAGAGGTCTCCAAATTCGAAAAATTCCTTGCTGAAAACGGAATTAAACATATTGTTGGCAGAGTCAATCACCCACAAACGAATGGAAAGATAGAGAGGTTCTACGGTACATTAGAAGCTAAGATAGGGTATTTCGATACAATAGACGAGTTCATAGGAGTGGTATAACAACAAAAAGCATATGAGCCTTAATTTGGATGAACTGGAGGCTCCTTATCAGGCTTTTCTGAGAAAGCTTCTACCTGAAAGAGTTTTGGGTTATGCGTGGAGGTGGTTTGATGGCGGGAAATGATTTTAGGAAATCCCGCGACAAAGCATATATCGAAAAACTTTAATACGGGACAGTTTTTAGAGGCGGTGGTGGTAACATGGATCCGATCCTCTGGTTGCTCGTGTTGTTTATATTTTCACTCGCCATAGGAATACTTGCGCCACTTGCTGGAGTGGGTGGAGGTGTGTTGTTTGTACCTCTGTCGGCTGCGATCTTCCCTTTCAACATAGACTTCATTAGAGGGGCAGGTTTGGCTTTAGCGCTAACTTCAGCACTCTCATCTTCTCCTAAATTGATGGAAGAGGGGCTGGCAAATTTAAAAGCCAGCATAGTGATTGCAGTAGTTTCCGTTGCTTCAGCAATTGCTGGAAGCATCATCGGTCTATGGGTCACCAATAAAATTCCTCAAGGCAAATATTACATATATCTGACTCTAGGAATCGTGATACTGCTTATATTCCTAGTAATGTTAAAAGGAAGGGTTGAATTTCCGGAGGTGAAAAAGGTCGACAGCTTGTCTCAGAAACTAGGTCTTTACGGGAGCTGGTATGAGCCTTCACTGGGTAAGGTAGTAGAATATAAATTCACTAGAACTTTACATTCCATACCAGCTTTTATAGGAGTGGGACTCATTGCAGGAATGTTTGGACTTGGTGCAGGATGGGCTAACGTCCCGGTACTTAACCTTCTAATGTGTGCACCAATTAAAGTGGCTGTTTCGACAAGTATGGCAATTATAGCTCTTAATACCTCGGCTGCACTATGGATCTACATAATCAAGGGTGCTGTATTGCCACTAATAGTAATCCCCACGGTAATAGGAATGACCATCGGGTCAAGAATTGGTGCTATGCTAACTGTAAAAGCCAGACCAAGAGTGATAAGAATTATTGTTTTAGTGATACTTCTAGTCTCAGCCTTAGTCAACATACACAAAGGTTTGCATGGTTTGGGTATGGTATAGGAGGGCGGTAAAATGAGAGTTGATATCCCTGAAGAGTACACAATATTTGGAAAAATTCTGAAAATCGGAACTTTTGTAGGCATTGGTATATTGATAGTATCATTGATACTTTATCTTATCAATGCCCCATCCTACATAAGTTTAGAGAACGTCATCAAAACTTGGGACCTCCCAGTATCAAAATTTTGGGAGGTTAACACCGGAAAAGGGTACGGAGGGTTATCTGAGTTGGTCAATATACAATACTCGGACAACATCGGGCTAATTGGAGTAGCAATATTATCTGCAGTACCACTAATAGGCTTATTAGCCATTTTACCAAAGTTAAACTTGGTTTACAAGATTTTAGCTATACTGGTAATTATTGAGTCCTTAATAGTTATAATCAAGCCAGTCTAATTCAGATTAAGAGATCAAGAATGCTATCTACAGCTTTGAAAATCCGTACATTATTTTTTTGGTTGTAGGGCTGATTTTCTCCAAAACCAGATGTTGGTGTAGCCCTACTTTCTGCTGGCTTCGGTTCAATTGTTGCTGATTTGTTAAATCTTAGCGTTGAAGATAGAAGACTTTCAGTGGCAATTGGCATTGGTGCAGGAATTGGTAGTATCTTCAAAGTTCCGCTGGGTGGAGCGTTGCTTGCTGCAGAGATATTATATATAAGAGATATAGAAAAAGAGGCAGCAGTTTTCGTTTCATATGCCATTCTGGAAGAGTAAAGAGAGTAGCTTACTGGCTTACATACAGAGAATATTTACCGATAAGAAAGAGGGAAGAAAGGTGAAGGAGTTAAGCGAGAAGGAGAAAGAGGTCATGAAGAAAGCTAAAGCAAAGTATAAACTGGGAGCAAGAAGCCTCGAAAGGGTAATAGAACGGGTTTATGGTATCCACACAACCGCATACACAAATTCCCGCTCGAAGAAGGTCTTGCAAGGGAAGAACCAAGGAAGAAGAGAAGAAGGAGGCCATACATAACGAGAGAGAACATTCAGTGTCGCAGGCTGGTTTGAGAAAGGTGGCATTAAGTTCTGTGCTATTCTGGATGATGCTTCCAGAAAGATCCTTGTAGCAGGCGAATTCAAATGCTAACACAGATAACAGCATAGCTTTGGTAGACAAGCTTGTTGAGGATTACTGGGACATTCTGCCAATGAAAGAGCTTATCATGGACAACGTAGCAGTTCGGAGCTCACAGGAAAGGTGAAAGAAAGGAATGGAACAGCAGATTCAAGCATCATTGAATCACTGGGTATAAAGCTGATAACAACCAGGATAAAGCATCTCAGCGATGGTAAGATAGAGAAACTCTTTGACTGCTACAACAGGTACAGAGATGATTTCGATAGCTTGGACGACTTCGTTTACTGCAGCAACGTTAGATTCCATGAGTTTAGACACCAAGCATTACCTTCAAACTCCTGAAGATGCTTTCTGGAGCAGGTTGCCTGTAGAGATGAGGGTTGGTTTGGCTGCTAAGCTTTTCGATGAGGTGTAGAATGAAAGGGGTTTATAAAGTCAAAAATTTCAGGACTGTACCAAATTTATAGTTCCGTGCAGAAGCAGAAGTAGCTATACAAAACCTTTGATTGAGATGAGTCTAATAAGCCAATGAGTGTAAATAGAAAGTGTTCAAAGTTCATGTTGTTACGCACTTGACTATAAATAAAAAGGAGGTGTAGAATTATGGACATAAATGAATTGCTTAAAATAGGTATAGCTTTTCACGGACATAAATGTCCAGCGATGCCTTTGGGCATAAGGGCAGGTTTGGCAGCAATGAAAAGGGTACATCGTGCAAGGAACAAAGAATTGTTTTGTTGAAACAGGTCCGGCACATGCAACAATGTGTTTTGTTGATGGTGTGCAGGTGGCTACAGGATGCACTTATGGCAAGGCAAACATAGAAAAACTAAACTATGGAAAAAATGCTCTCATACTGATTGATGTGAAAAATAAGAAATCTGTAAGAGTTTCCTTAAATCCGGAATTCCAGATGAAAGAATTATCTTCGGAATTAGCCCCACGATATTGATCCAAAGATTGTGAAGCCAATGATCGAAAAAATAATCTCAGCAAGAGATGAAGAAATATTAAAAATAGGAGAGGTTGAAAGTGTAGAATTTGCTTTGTCGAACAAACACTCATAGAATAATACACAATAAAAATTAAATCCAGATAAAACCCCCAACCAACTTATGCCAAAAATAAACTGGAAGGAATACAATGAAAAGCTAGTAAAGAGAGGAGAAATTTTATTCAGCACAGAGTTTATAGAGAACTGGAAGAGAGAACTAAATTCAATGGACGAAAGAAAGAGAGGACATCCCTACGAATATCCAAACTCATACATGCAGTTTTTAGTGGCAATCCGCTACTACTGCCACCTCGACTACAGAACCCTGGAAGGGTTCTGCAGGAGCTTATCAAGAATCCTTGGAATTCCTGCTCCAGATCACTCAACAATCCACAAGAGATTCTTAAAGATGGATTTTACACCTCCCTCCTTAAACTCGGAGGAAATAGTTATAGCGGTCGATTCTACAGGAATCAAAGTACACAACAGGGGAGAGTGGATGAAGGAGAAACACAGGA
>JARQZL010000081.1 GCA_029984855.1 Archaeoglobales archaeon
TTATCGATGAGTGGTAATATGATTGCCAAAATCCCTGAAAAACAGCTTGAGAAGTGTCCAGCAGTTGTTCACATCTCGATAACCAAAAAGTGCAATCTGAACTGTAAAGAATGCTACTATAAAGGTGAGGAAAATCCAGAGTTGGTTAAAAGGATAATCAAAGACGTTGCCGCAAGCAGGGCTAAAGCCGTTGCTATTGGTGGTGGAGAACCAATGTTACATCCAAACATCACCGACTTCATCAATTTTTTAGCCGAATCCGGTAAGATCGTTTCGATAACGACTAACGGGACGATATGCAAGCCAATTGATGGTGTTAGCAAGTATGCGATAAGCTTTGACTCAGTTCACGAACAAACTTGGAGGAATCCGGAAAGTGTGATCACAGCAGCTAAAACCTACAGCGAGTTCGCCGAAGTCTGGATGAACCACATCCTAACGACAAAAGAAGATCTCAAGCGAGCTTTGGATGTATTAGGGAAGTATGCAAGCACGGTTACACTGTTGGCCCTCAAACCAATTCAAAGGATAGACAAAGAGCTATGGCTCGATGCAATAGAGTTAGTTAAGCAATACGGGTTAAAAATTGCAGTAGATGCATGCATTGCAGAATTGACTGGAATAGGAAGATGCAGACAAGGAATAGTCAGTATGAGTATCGATGCAGATGGGAGTTGTGCAATCTGCTCGAATGATAGGAGTAACAGAGTAATGTACGAAGATATTGAAGAGAACTGGAAAAAGATTAGAAGAATCTGCCCCTTCAATCTAAAGCGTTAGAGTTTTTTGTTATTTTTCAGATTTTTTGATTTTTAGCGAAATTGTTCGATTTTGAGGTGATTACATGCAGAGGGTGAGGATTGGCGGGTCTGAAGCTGTATTTTTGGAGAATGATGAGAAAGACGTGTTAGGCTACGCTGTTTGGTACACGATTAGCAGAACTCTTGTGCATAAGGACGATCTGCACGCATGGTTTGACAAGCATGGACTTTCGAAGTTTAAACCGGCAGATCCGAAGCACGGCGATGCTTTCAAGCGAATTTGCTCTGAGTATAAGGAGAAGAAGATAGACGAATCTGCAGATTCTGAAACGTTCCTCCTGCTCAGACCGCTGGAAACGGGACTTACGAGGAAGATAGTGCTGGAAAAGAGGAAAGAAGGTAAAAAGCTGAGCTACAATGTTGTTGGAGAGATTACATATGATGAGAAAAGCAGGAACGTGAATTATTCCCTTAGAACGGCAGACCCAGTGGTTAGAGAGATCGTGAAGGAAATTTTAGATAGATTTGAAAGGGAAAAGGACTGCTATACTGACGAGCACATAAGAAAAATCCTCCACAGGATTCTCGACAGCTGCAATAGAGTTAAGCTGAAGCCGAGCGGTGGAATTTATTTCGTACCCTTGGACGACTTCTACTGGATTGAAAGGTTCTCCAAGATTGTAGAAGAGATTAAGAAGATCGATCCTAACAATAGAACAGAAATCTGGTATGCTCCTATAGCAAATACAGAGCGTCATCGCAGAATGCTCGAAATAAAGGTTGAGGACACTTTGGAGGAAATACTGAATTCGGCTATTGAACGACTGCTGAAAATTGATTCTGAGGATTCGAGCAAGGTAAGGCAGGTTGACGAAATTGCAAAGCAGATCGAGCATGCGACGAGAATGGCGGAGAAGTACACTAAAATGCTCAAAGTGTCCCTAAATAGGACGACGAGCTTACTCGAAAAAGCAGAGCGTCTGTTGAACAAGATACGGCAGATACAATACTCACAAATTGAAGTCAAAGCTAAATCCATTGCTTAAACCAATTTCATTTTTTGGAGGAGTTGAAGTGATTGTGCTCTTACCTGCTGAAGAAATTATTGAGAGCTGGAACAAAGAAAGCGAAATCGAGGAGTCAGAACTCGATAATACGCTGTCAAAGTTTGGACGTAAAAGTATAGAGCGTGCTGAAGAATACGGTGAAAGGGCCTGGAGGTTCAAAATAAGTGATGAGATCTCGCTCATAGCGTGGGATGCTGGTAATGGTTGGTGGGTGCCGCTCTACTTCGAGATTAGGAGCGATATTGTAGAAGAAGCAGTAAAGAAGGTTTTGCTGGCTAATTTAATCTAACTTGGAGTTTAACGAATTCGCTCTCTTCTGGAGGTTGTTTAATGGGAGTTGAGAGTAGGAAACTCCAGAATGTCGTTTTGGAGATGTGTGAGTATTTTAAGGAGAGGGAAGAGCTTGTAAAACTCCTGATTCTGGCAGTTTTGAGCAAACAGCACGTCTACATCCTCGGCCCTCCCGGTACTGCCAAGTCCGCCATGGCGAGAGCTATAGCTTCACACTTTGATGCTAAGTACTTCGAATGGCTTGTTACGAGGTTCACCACTCCTGAAGAGCTCTTCGGCCCAATTGACTTGACGGCATTGGAGAAGGGAGAATATAAGCGCATCAAAGCAAACAAGCTTCCGGAGGCTGAGATAGCGTTTGTGGATGAGATATTCAAGGCCAACAGTGCGATTCTGAATTCTCTACTTTCGATAATCAATGAGAGGATTTTCCACAATGGTGGGATGGCTGTAAAAGTACCATTGAACACACTCATTGCAGCATCGAACGAACTGCCGGAGGATGAGAAGGAGCTGGCGGCGCTCTACGACAGATTGCTCATCAGGTACTTCGTTGAATACATCAAGAACGACGGGAACTTCGAGGATATGCTGAAGAGGAGTAATGGTTACACTCCAAAGACTAGAATTGCAAAGGATGAGCTGAAAGTAATGCAGGAGAACGTGGCTAAGGTGGACATCGGCCCTGTACTGCCAACCATGGTTGAGCTGAGGAGAAATCTAAGAGAAAACGGAATAGTTGTGAGCGACAGGCGTTTCAAGCAGGCGATGAGTGTTGTTAAAGCCCACGCATTCTTCCACGGCAGAAGTGCTGCAGCAACCGACGATCTGAGAGTTCTCCAGCACGTAATGTGGGATTCTCCAGAACAGATGAGGACGGTCAGAAAAGTGATTGTGGATGTCGTTGATCCATTCGCAAGGAAGGTGATGGAGTACAGGGACATAATCAGCGATTACACAAGTAAACTGCAAAGCAAGATCGATTCGGCAGAAGTTCAGGAAATAATGGCAAAGCTAAAGGTTATCGAGAACGAGATCAAGGAGTTGAGCAAGATGGCTCTGGGCAGTGGAAAAGATACTGCCGAGCTGGACGAAATCTTGGATGAAATACAGTCTTTGAAGGTGAGCATGCTGGACAAGATGTTTTGATTTCTTTCCTAGGAAAGATAAAATATATATCTGAGTGTGGAGAGTGGTAGCTGTGAAAGGGAAGATCAGAATTATCGGTTCAAAGGTTCACGATATCGGCTATCGCTACTTTTTAATGGAGAACGCCTTGGCTTTTGGCATCGAAGGTTTTAGAGCTGTCAACATCGGGGATGAGAAGCAGATTGTGGAGGTTTACGTTGAAGGAGGGGATGAAGCGGTAAATGAGTTCTGCGAGTTTGCGAAGTCAAACTTTCCCCCTGATGCTGTTGTCGATGAAGTTAGGGTTGAGGACTATACAGGATACATTCCAAAAATAGAAGCGTTCGCTTTAGTTTTTAACATCGGACAGTCGAGAAAGTTCATAGAATACGGAAAGCAGGTTCTGGGCAAGCAGGATAAGATGCTGGAAAAGCAGGACGAAACTATAAAAGCTGTGAAAGAGGTTGGAGAGAAAGTTGATAAGGTTGGGGAGAAAGTGGACGCCCTAAGGCAAGATCTCAAGGCTTATCTTGACGAGAGGTTCAGGAAGATAGAAATAGAGATCGAGAGAATAAAAGAGGCTGTCGGTCTGAAATAACTTTTTTAATCAGGGTTAATCTGGAATAACTTAACCAGGAATCAAAGAGAAACTGAAGACGTTAATAACCCTCCAATGTCGGTGTAGGTGTGAGCATTTGTAAATTTACTTTGTTAATTTTAATCATTTCTCAGGTGGTTTAAATGCTGGATCATCTTCTGAGGGTTTATGAGAAAGTGCCGTATACAGTAAAGAGGGACAGCTTTGATGATCTCCTATTCAGCAGACACAGGGAGAAGCTTACCGGGAAGGTCAGGGAAGTGGCTACAGAACCTCTTCCCCAGTTCCCATCGCTCGTCACGGACACCTTCAACGTGTTCTACAAACCACAACCTCACTTTCTCGATGAATCGCAGATTGCCCCGGAGTTCAGAATAAACAAGCGTGTACTTGAGAAAGTGATGAACACAGAGACCTTTAACGAGCTGAAGGAGTCAACCGTTCTTGATGACGTAAATTCTGCAATAGCTACTGTAATTCTTACGGAAAAGCTCTATGAAGAGCTGAAAAACAAGCTTGAAGAGGTGAAAGATCATACTGAAAAAATCCAGCAACTCAGAAATCAGCTCCAGAACGCCTGCAGCCAGGGCACGTGCAACAAGCAGATGGTAAACAAGATAGAGAAGCAGATGCAGCAGCACTCGCAGGCGATGCAGAACCTCGTGACGCAGGGAGCAGTCAGCGTGGCGGTGAGAAAAACCAGGGAAGAGTACGGGAACGTGCAGGAGTCCATGCAAGGACTCGGCTTTGGCAGGGGGCCCGGGCAACCCATACAGGTGGATCCTGAAACAGCAATAAAGCTTGCTGTTGAGCTGAAGAACAATAAGCACATGAAAAAGATGGTGGAGCTGCTCGGCAGGATGAGGAACCTGCTCAAATCAACGGCAAAGGCCAAACCGAGAAAAAGCAGGCTTGAGCTTCACAGCATTGCAATGGGTAGAGAAATCGAAAGATTGCTGCCTTCGGAAGTTTTAAAGCTCAAGAAGTGCAGGTTGGCGTTCTACAAGGACCGCTACGAAGGAAGACTGCTGCACTACGATCTAAAGAGGAGAGAGAAAGAGGCTAAAGGGCCGATAGTAATTGCTTTAGATTTATCGGGCTCGATGATCGGGGAAAAAGAGCAGTGGGCTAAAGCCGTCTCGCTCGCTACCATAGACCTTGCTGTGAAGGAAAAGCGTCCATGGGCTTTCATAGCATTCGATGCCGGGATAAAAGACGTCAAAGTCTTCAAGAAGCCGCCAAAACCTGAAGAAGTGCTGGAGATCATGAGAATAGGGGCGAGCGGTGGAACGAACTACGAGCTACCGCTTAGAGAGGTCATGAGGATAATTAAGGAAAAAGATTTCACAAAGGCAGACGTGCTGTTCATTTCGGACGGTGAATGTAACATTCAGCAAGAATTCCTTGAGGAGTTCGTAAGTTTCAAGAGAAAGTGTAATGTAAGAATAACAGGTGTGCTTATAGGTGGAGTACCTAATGTAATTGCCAGATTCTCTGACGAAGTCTTCGGATTGAACACCATCGCGGGACATGATGGTATTAAAGCTGCTGAGGAAAT
>JARQZL010000082.1 GCA_029984855.1 Archaeoglobales archaeon
GCTCTGACCTCCTTAACTCTGCAGCCTCTCCACCGCTGGCCGTAACGTTACAGATGGCGTAGCCCTGAGAACCTCACATAGGGACACCTACGGGCATTGAAGTTTCCCCGAGTTCTCTGAAAATTACAATAAAGTTTATAAGAGTTAAGACATAATAACGTTAAGGTGTCAAAGATGAAAATCCGAAAAACAGTATACATTACAAAGAGAGTAAATGCCATGCTCAAGATACTGGCAGACCTGGCTAACACCAACGAGTCTGAGTATGTGGAGAAACTAATCGAAGAGAAGTTTGAGGAAAAGCTGGCGAGTATGGATCCTGCAGAGAGTAAAACTATCGGGGAGTACCTAAACGTACTCGAAAAAAGTATGGGGGACGGTAAATGAACGTAGGCCACCTGTCGTTGCTCGCTGCACTTGTTGCATCGACTTGTGCAGCCCTGCTCTCGTTCCAGACTGTTCGAACTCGAGTTTGGGACAGGAAAGTCGATTGTGCATTATACCTGAGCACGGCCCTCATTACGGTGGCCTCCATCTACCTCGTGTACAGCTTCGTGACAGACAACTTCAAGCTGGCATACGTTTTTTCCTACTCATGCAGGCTTCTCCCCCCTGTTTACAAAGTTTCAGCTTTCTGGGCAGGCAACTCAGGGTCGCTGCTGCTGTGGGCGTGGATTCTTTCTGCGTATGTGGTAATATTCAACCGAATAGAGCGCAGAGATGAGCTTTCTGCTTTTGCATTAGGCGTGCTATCATCTACACTATCGTTCTTCCTGCTGGTGCTCAACACGACATCAAATCCCTTCGAAGAGCTCAAATTTACACCTCCCGACGGATACGGGCTAAACCCACTTCTCCAGACTCCTGAGATGGTGATACACCCACCAGCTCTGTTCCTTGGCTACGCGTGCGCGACCGTCCCCTTTGCTCTCGCAATTGCTGGAGCGTGGCTTTCACAAGACTGGCTGCCAAGATCGAGGAAGTGGATAGTTCTCACGTGGCTTTGGCTCACACAGGGCATCTTCTGGGGGGCCCTGTGGGCATACAAATGCCTCGGCTGGGGCGGATTCTGGGGCTGGGATCCTGTAGAGAACACGTCTCTGCTGCCGTGGCTGACAGCAACAGCCCTCATGCACGGAGCAATCGTTCAGAGAGTTACAAGAAAGATGGGGACGCTGAACATCGTGCTGGCCGCCGTTACTTTCGAGCTGGTAATCACGGGTACTTTCCTAACGAGGAGTGGTCTGTTCGGGGCGATATCTAAACACGCCTGGACGGAGGTTCAATCGGGGCTGATAACAATGTTCACCGCCGCTCTGATAGCGATACCGGTAGTGACGGTAATTGCCGTTAAAAAACGAAATGCCGCCGTTGCAGGCAATTCTGCCGGAAGGAGGAAAAGCACATGGAAAGAGATGGCCTTTTGGCTGTGCATCTCACTTCTCCTTATATTTGCTGCAGCTGTGCTGGCTGGCACCGTCTTTCCGATAGGGTACCAGCTTGTAACCGGTGACAAATTCTCTCTTAAGGAGTCGTACTACCTCTCTGTAGGAAAGCCGCTGGGGTTTTTGCTCATACTTCTTATCGGTGTGTGCATTATGATGAGGTGGAGAGGGAAGCTGCACGCGGAGGAGCTTGTGTTGCCCGTAACAGCGGCACTCGCTGCGGCTGTAGCTGGAAGTCTGGTGTCTGGCGTAGAAGGTGGACTCGCTCTCGGTATTACCTCATTCGCCCTTACATCCCATCTGCGCAGCATCCGCAGGACGCCAGCAGGAATGCTCATCACGCACATAGGTTTGCTGATAGTTTTCCTCGGTGTGGTGTTTGTCTGGGGCTACGGAGAGCAGGAGCTCGTTGTGCTCGAACTCGATAAACCCGTCACGGCATGCGGCTACACCTTCGTGTACAGGGGTATGAGCGTCTCTGAGGAGCCAATCAAGCTGATTCACACACTGAACGTTGAAGTCTACGAGGGCAATAAACTTCTGGGAGTAGCAAATCCGAAGATAGAGGTTTACAGAATGGTGAATCCACAAACGGGGGGCCCACTTAAAGTTGCAAGGGTGGCAATCCTCGATGACTGGTTTAAAGACGTGTACATCGCTCCAGATCCTGGTTACGTGGGAAGGGGATTTGTGGGAGTAGCAGTCCACGTGAACCCGATGATCAGCATGGTGTGGCTCGGTGCCGTAGTTATGACTGCAGGTGGTGTAATCGCCCTGAAAGATATTAGAAAAAGTAAAACGTATGATAATAAAAATCGTTAGAAAGACTTAAATAGTCAGAAATACAAAGTTAAAAACTGGGTGATTGAGGTGACTACCGTCAGGGTTGGAAAGAAGCACATTGTGGTAATTCCCGCTGAGATCAGGAAAAAAGTCGGGTTAAAAGAGGGTGACCTACTCGATGTTCGGGTTGTGGGTGAAAAGAAAATAACTCTGGAACTCGTAACCTCTGATCCTTTTGAGACGCTCGGAAAGGTTATCGGCGAACCATACGAAGAGAAAGAGGATGAGAAGATGGCGGAGGAGTGGTTAAAGAAGAGGGGCGGTTAAAGAATGCCCGTCATTGATACTGAGTTCCTGTTCGCTCTGAATCCCAACGACAGGAGGCACGAGAAGGCTTTGAAAACGCTGTCCGTGAAGGGATTGAAGGTTCCCGATACTGCTTTGTTCGAGTTTCAGGTCGTGCTGAGGGCGAGAGACAGGAAGCCTGACGAAGTAGCGTCTGCGATGAAAGCGTTGAAGTACGTATTCGAGAGTAACAGGATAAAGGAAGTCTCGACGATAAATGCGGATCTGTTCGTCAAGCAGGCGGAAATCGAAGAGAAGTACGGGTTGAGTTACTTCGACAGCCTAATAGCAGCCTCGGCCTTAGCCGTAGACGGAGTCGTAGTTTCTGACGACGCTGCTTTCGACAAGGTGCCCGAACTGAAGAGGGTTC
This sequence comes from Archaeoglobales archaeon, assembly GCA_029984855.1. Classification (GTDB taxonomy): domain Archaea; phylum Halobacteriota; class Archaeoglobi; order Archaeoglobales; family Archaeoglobaceae; genus Archaeoglobus_C. The sequence continues at coordinate 2,944 of JARQZL010000082.1, forward strand.
CGCTGGGTTAAGTTTGAGGACGTCAGGCGAAGTCTCCCAGTCTTAACGATAAGATTTTAGTATCAATTCTTACTAACTACTAATTATGGAAAAAGCAAAAGAGGTAAAACTATCAACTAAAGGGCAGATTGTTATTCCACAGTGGGTGAGGGAGAAATTTGACTTGGGTCCTGGGGATAGGCTACTACTTGAATTAAAGGAAGACATGATAATATTAAGGCCCGCGATAAAGCTGTCAAAGCTCAGAGGAATAGACAGAATCAATGAAGCTTCGGAGAAACTTGACAAATTGAGGAGTGAGTGGGATGAAGAGTTTGATGTTCGACACTAAAGCTTTACTTGCATTTTTCAACAACGAAGATGGAGCTGACGAGGTTGAAAGATTGCTTTCTGAAGTTGACAGTGGTAATGCAGATGGATACATCAGTGCTGTAACGCTAACAGAAGTGTTTTATCTTTATTCGAGAGAGAAAGGTAGGAAATTTGCTGAGAAAAGGGTGGAACAGTTGAGGTTATCCAATCTGAAAATCGTGCCAATAAGCGAGGATGTGGCTGTAAAGGCTGGAGAGTATAAAATTAAAGGAATTCCAATTGCCGATGCGATTATTGGAGCTTCTGCATGGTTCGTAAATGCCAAAGTTGTTACAGATGATGAGCATTTCGAGGAAATTGGTGAAGTTGAACTGGTGAAGTTTAGGTAATCACAAAAAAGAAGGAAAAAATGAAGGGTAAAATCCTGCTGGGATTAGCAGCGCTAATTGTTATCTGGATGTATCTTTCCGGTTATTTGAGTTTACCCAATGTTAATTCGGCAATTGAAATTGTTTCAGGAATCAAGACAGTAAATCTGGATGAATTAAAACAGATGGCTGAGGAAGGTAAAATACCGTACGAAGTTTACCGTTTAGCCCTCTACAAAAAAATGGAGAACCCCCATATATTTTACAAAGTGATGGGAAACAAGGTCTACCTGTTTTTAAACGGGAGTGACAGATTGTTAGAGGGGAGGTACATAGAGAGAATAAATGACACCTGGCTGAGGGTTGTCGTGGTGGATTACGACGACCTGTTTGCTGACAAGTATTATTCTGTGAAGGTTGAAGTTTCAACTGAAATGGGGAGCGGTTACGTTGTTGATGGTTGGTGGCCGAGCTACATGAGATTTATTAATCAAACGGAAGGCAAATGGAGCTACAATTCTACTTGGGATAAGCACTACTCTGGAATTGTAAAAATAAGGTACTATCTAAATCCGAATTCAGAAGATATCAGGATATCCAAAACCATTGCCAACCAGATTTTGAAGTACGGTAACGAGAATCGATTGACAAAAACGCAGACAATTCAGCTGGTTTACGATAGGCTTGTTAGAAGTGCAATTGGTTATGTTCCAGATAATGATTGGATTGGAAAGCCGTTTACTATTCATGTCTTGAGTGGAGATAGGCTACTCTCGTTAAACGTTTCAAAATCGGACAGTTTGATGGAGTCTTTCCTGCTTTACGGTAGAGGTAGCTGCTATGCTCAGGATACTTTTGTTATTTACGTTCTTAACTGGATGGGTGTTAAGGTGGGTGACTTCGCTACAAGAAATCCATTAGGTGGTTACTGGCACGGATTGGTAGCAATTCCGAAGCATTACATCGATCTTGAAGAACTCCACATACCACCAGGTGTTGAAGATGTACCAATAAGACCGTTGGTCGTAGAGTTAGACAGTACAAAGGAAGAATTCGTTGTGTATAGCATTACAAGTCCGTTCTATGGAGTAGGTGTGTTAGACAAGAAAAGCCCAGCTGAACTTACATATTATGTTTTCAAGTAGATAATAGAAAATAATAAAAAATAAAAAAAAACATTCTAATCTTAGCTACAGCTCACTTCGTAACTACCACCGGGTTGTTCGTTGTAGTAATAGCTACACCATGGAGATTCCGTTATCTTCGTTATCCCACCGTTGAAGTTAGCTGGATCAAACTCGTAGACTCCAGCCTTTGGTTTGTTTAGCTGGATGTGATAAGTGGTTTCTACATCTCTGTTGTATACCGGATCTGCAAACAAAGCTCCTTCTCCCATCGATGGGCTGTAGTAGCCGAACGTGTAGACTTTTCCGCTGTATTCGCCAGCAAAGTAATCTAGGCTGTTTGCTGAGACTACGTATAGACTAAACTCGTTATCATGCCCCTTCTTGTAGAGTGGTATTCTGTCTTCTGTTGGCGGTGGACAGATCTCAAACGTCCTCTCGTCGCTCGCAGTCTGTCTGGTGGTAGAAACGGCCACGACCTTAACCGTGTGTTTGCTGTTTGGCTTGAACTCAGAGACGTCGAACCACACGATGTCCTCGGTGTTTATCGTTGGCAGTAAAATATGTATACACATACATGTATGCATATATTATGGCAAGGGTTATCTCAATATCGGACGATGCGTACGAATTGCTAAGATCCCTCAAGAGAGAGGGCGAAAGTTTCAGCGAGGTGATCAGAAGGTTGGCGAAAAAGACATCTATATCGAATTTCTCAGGTGTGCTGAGCAGGGAAGCGGCAGAGGAAATTGAGAAAGCCATTGCCAGTTTGAATGAAAAGATGAAGAGTGAGATGGAGGAATTCTGATGGTCTGCATAGACACGAGCATACTGATAGATGTACTGAGAGAAGATAAAGATACAAAAGAGCTTGAAGAGTACATAGACAGGCAAAGCAAGTGTATAGCTTCTCCCACCGTCTTTGAACTCTGGTGTGGGGTTCTGCTCAGCAGAAGAAGTGAAAAAGAGAGGGAAAAGGTGAGGGGATTGCTTGAAAGCCTAGATGTGCTTGAAATGGATGAAGAAAGTTCCATAGAAGCAGCGGAAATTTATGCCGAGCTGGTGAAGAGGGGCAGAGAAATCCCTCCACTGGATGCGATGATTGCTGGAGTTGCTAGGAGAAGGGGTGAAAAGCTTATAACGGCTGACGAACACTTTAAACGGATTGAAGGACTTAATGTTGAAATCTGGAAGGTGTGATTTAAGATCCCCAAAGAAAGTGCAACACCGTAGTTCGTGGAATATATACTCAGAGCCATGGACACTTCAGCAGTGCTGATCCATTTTGTGTTTTCGATCAGCTAATTTATAGCTTTTCGATTGAAGGTGTTCGGGTATGAGGGAGTGGCTCGAATTCACCGCAGTCCTCTTGATGGCTTGCCTGATCGGAGTATCCCTGATGTTCGCTGCAGCACCTCACAAGCCGCATGTGGCTCTGCTTATCGGAACGGGTCCAGTGCAGAGCGCCGTCTACGGACTCCTCGGCGGTTTAAACGTGGGTTACGAGGTGAATCCCGAAGACGTTGAACTCGTTGAACTGCCGCCGGAAGTCGTTCACGTTGCCAGAGTTGTGCAGAAAACGCATCCCGGCAGCGTTCTCGCGTACTTTCCGAAAACACGCGAGCTTGCCGTTTGCTACAGGCCGTTCTCTTTTGAGACAATAAACTGCGTGGGATTTGTAGGAAGGGACATCTGCAAGCTGATAGAGAAGGTGAACGATACCACATACAGGGCAATCGCCATCATTCGAGACGACAGGATCGCAGACGATTACCTGGTCGTGGACTTCAACGTGTCAACGAAGCCTGTCGGCCCGTATGACAAGACTTATTATACAAACTTGTTTGTCTTTGGAGGCTCGCGGTCTTCAGGCAACCAGTCCGGCCCACTTGATATGGAAGTTAGCATAGATTCCAATAAGAAGGATAACACGATTATTCAGAGCATCGCTAATCAGATAGACAGGTTCGCTGAATTGCATCATCTTAACAACAGCCATAAAGTCTACCTAACTGTCAGGGTTGTTGATTCCCTTCTTGTTTATAGGAATGAGAGTTTGGTGTATATCTTCGATGGAACCAAATTCGTTCCGTGCAGAGAAAATGTTGCTGACAGTAGAATTGCCAATGATCTTCTCGAAGGGGCAATCTGTGCTTATTACGCAGAGTGGACAGCAAGTATTCTCAGCGAAATGGGTATTAAGGCATTTGAATATGGGTATTGTCCAAACGACTGGAAAGAACTTATAGCCCACGCGAGAGTTGCCGTGCCGGTCAATGAAGTCGATGTTGGTTATCTGCAATCGATTGAGAATGATTATACAACAGGGCCGGTTCAGACTGTAAATGTTAGCATTATTGGTATCAACGAATCTGTGATCATCATTGAACCTCAGGAATCAAACGGTGATTGGCTCAAAGGAACAATAGGAGTTATAAATACGCCCTGCAGAATGAACTGGACAAATAGTCTCGATGTGTTCATTCACGGGCCAAAGTCCGAAAAAATTTACTCAGACCTGGTTGAAAAAGTCAGAAAGGCACTTGGAAAGGAAAGTTAGAAATTAGATTTATCATCCTGTTGCTTGCAAGATTTCTCCTTCCAAATCCGGGGGGCGATTCAGTTAGTTACTTCTGAAAATTACTCAGCCTAATAAGTCCAAGAACTCAAGATGAAAATTTCAAAAGCTACCAACCAAAAAGCCGTAAAACAAAAACAAAAAGAAAAGAAGAAAGCTACGAGTTCACTTTCTTGGTACAATAATCCCTTCGTAAGGTATGTACTGGAACTTGACTTTGACTGAGTTAACGTTGCCGTTCGAGTCCTTCGCCTTAACTAGGAGCGTGTGCCACCCCTCGCTGAGCTTGCTCAGCGGATACTGGTACTCGACCGTCATCATGTTCATTTCTGCCTGCCCTTTATCCCACTTCTCCAGTTTGACTCCATCGAGGTACATCTCAATCCACTCGATGTTGTTTCCACGTGGTGCCGAGTATGTCTTTGCTTTAGCCTGTGCCTTGAATAATACGAAGTTCGATGTGGTGAGTGTCGTTCCTTTTTCGACCTTTGCATAGATGATTTTCGGCGGTATGCGCTGCCACACCTTCCAGGCAAATCTGCTGAACGGGGCTTTCGTGAAGTGGAACGTGTGGGAGTTCTTGTCGTAGTAGCCGACTTTGTCAAGCATTCCGAACTTCTGCTTGAGTGTTAAAACTGCCGAATCAATGGGTCCTAAGGTAGGAGGCAGCGGTGGGTCAAACACGACTGGATAACTGTCGTCGTAAACATCACTGGACGGGTGCAGGTCGTTCAGGGTGGATGAAGGAGAGCCTGTTAGCCTAAGCCTTTCCTCATCAGCAACGAAGGCAAACATTTTCCACCCTCCGTCGTAGTATCCGTATATTGCCCCATCAAACCCGTTACCACGCCCCTCCTTGTAGAGTGGTATTACATCTGTTGGTGGTGGCATACATATCTTAAACGTCTTCTCGTCGCTCGCAGTCTGTCCGGTGGTAGAAACTGCCACAACCTTAACCGTGTGTTTGCTGTTTGGCTTGAACTCAGAGACGTCGAACCACACAGTATCCTCAGTACCTATCGTGGGCAGGCTCATGGTCTTGTGGTCGATCTCCTTGCCGTCGAGGTAAGCTCTGACCTCCTTAACTCTGCAGCCTCTCCACCGCTGGCCGTAACGTTACAGATGGCGTAGCCCTGAGAACCTCACATAGGGACACCTACGGGCATTGAAGTTTCCCCGAGTTCTCTGAAAATTAC
>JARQZL010000083.1 GCA_029984855.1 Archaeoglobales archaeon
AAAAGGATGTAATAATTAATTTGGGCAGGAAGGCGAAGGACAGGCACTGGTTCTGGGATACAGAAGTTCTTGTTCTCGCTCAGAGGGAGGGGTTGAGGATCAAGGAGATTCCTGTTGTGTGGAAACAGTGCGAGGAGAGTAAAGTTAGCATGTCTAAAGATTCCGCCTACATGCTTGGCCAGATCTTCCAGAGATGGGCAGAAGGAGCGAGATACAGCAAAAAGTTTCTTGCTTTCTCAATCACTCTCGCCCTGTCAATACTTGCCGGGCTTGCAGCCTATACAGGTTTTTCAAGAGTGGCAAGTTTGATTCTCTCTGCAAACCCCTATTATCTTCTTGCCGCAACTTTACTGTATTCTACTTCTTTTCTGGCAAGAGGGGAGAGGTTCAGATACATAATCGCCCGACTTGGTTATGCAACACCTATGGTTTTTTCATCGGAGAGTGTGGCTGTAAGTCAGACGATGAACGTTGTAACTCCCATCAGGGTTGGCGATGTCGCAAGAGCGTATATCTTCAGAGTGAAAAAGGTTCCTTTCGCAACATCCCTTTCCGGGCTTGCAGTTGAGAGAATTTTTGACCTCATATCTGTTGTATTTCTTGCCATTCTTGCGATACTTTTAACTGGACTGTCCAGCCCTTCTCCTTTTTACGCCCTGATTCTCCTCATTGTAATTGTTGCTGGCCTTGTTGTCGTATCACGAATGGAGAATATCATCGGTAAAATTGCCAGAGATGCCAGAAAAGTCATGAATCCGAGGGACTCTGTGGTAATTTTAGTACAATCGCTCGTTATATGGCTGATAGACGTGGCAGTTTGCAGCATAATCCTACTCGGATTCAACATAAGCTATCTGCCTGTTACCATTCTGGCCGTCTCGATGGCGAACATCTCCAAGGTAATACCGCTCACACCCGGAGGAATAGGGACATACGAGGCGGTGATGACGGGGATACTTGCATCCAGAGTTAATCTGGACATAGCATTTGCAACATCTCTGCTCGACCACGGATTGAAGAACATCGTTACGCTGCTGCTTGGAGGCATATCTGTGCTTGCCTTAAATATAAGAGTCAGGGAGTTGAAGTAGCGTGCTTTTTATAGTTCTTTTTACAGTTCTGTCGTTCCTTATTGCCCAGTCTTTTCGTTTTCTGAAGTACTACCAGTCCAGATTTTTCTCTCTTGTTTTTCTCAGCTTTATATCCTACCTGCTTGCACACTTCGTGTCATTTCACACAGCTTTCTACGTGTCCCTTCTGCTACTCTGCGTTGTTTCGGTGGTCAGTATATCCAGAAACGGTCTGTTCATCGATAAAAAAGCTGAAGGCGTCTTTCTTGCATCTTTTGCATACTTCATCTTTCTTCGCTCCCTAATTCCTGACATTTTCGGAGCAGAGAAGCTTATGGATGTTGCATTCATCAATACTGTACTGAGAGCAGAAAGTTTCCCTCCCCCCGATCCGTTCTTTGCCGGTGGTGTGCTTGACTGCTACTACTACTTCGGATACGTCGTCGGGGCCGTCATAACTCTCCTCAGCTTTTCACCCCCGGAAATAGGGTTTAACATAGCTATTGCTGCAATAGCAGCATACTCGTTCATGCTCGTTTATGGACTGTTGAAAGACATCGTTAGCGAGAGGGCAGCTCTGTTAGGAATGGCATTCGTGCTTTTTTCCGGGAACCTCTATGCAGTTTACGAGCTGGTTGCAGATATCGTAACACTTCATCCTCCCAGTTTTCTGTATTACTGGAATGCTACCAGAGTTATAGATGGAACTATAAACGAGTTTCCTTACTTCAGCTTTATACATGCAGATTTTCATGCGCACGTTGTTGCAATACCTCTCAAAATCCTTGCCGTATCTTTTCTCTACGGAATCTGGAGAGGAAAAAATATAAAACCCTATTCCCTGAGCATGGTTATTATCTCAGCAGTTGTTTATCTTACAAACTCGTGGGATGCTCCAATTCTGCTCTTTCTTATTGCCTGTGTTGCTCTTAAGAGAAAAGATCTTGCACTTCCAATTGCCTGTGTCGCAGCAACCGTTCTTGCATCAACGACAATCCACTCAGCATCTGCGATGATCGTCGAAGCTGGTGCTAAAACCAGTCTTGATGAATTTCTTCTATTCTTTTCAATTCCGTTCGCCTTCGCCTACTACTATTTGAGAGAAGAGAGAAAGGTCATGCTTTTTTCGCTGCCCTTAGCACTGTTCACAAGTCTCTTTGTCCCCATTGCCATTTCTGTCCTTCCTCTGGTTGCTGCTGCTGCAAAAAGATGCAGAAAGGATTTCTTTGCTCTTTTAGTTCTTACAGGCTGCGTGACTGTCCTGATCCCTGAGTTTGTAGCTGTGGAATCGAGGTTGAACACTGTTTTCAAGTTCTACCTTGTTGCTTGGATACTTCTAACCATACCCGGAGCTGTCGCTCTCTATGATATCTTCAGAAACCTGAGAGGTGAGCCAGTAGAGGGGGGAGAAAAGAGTAGATTAGCCATTTTTATGCTTGCTCTCTTCGCCATGAGCTTCGTGTATCCTGTTGTTGCAACGCCCATAAGGTACTGCAAGGCTGAAATGACGCTCGACGGCATGGCATTCACGAAGGCGTATGGAGAATACGATGCAATAAAGTGGCTCAGGGGAAAAAAGGGCATTATAGCAGAGGCGGCATCTGAATGCTACACCTACGGAGGGAGATTTGCTGCGTTAACCGGAAATCCCACTATTGTAGGATGGGCATGTCATGAAGTACAGTGGAGAGGGAATGGAGAAGAGCTCGCTAAGAGAATTGCAGACCTCAGGACGGTATACACAAAACCGAGTGTGGAACTGCTGAAGAAGTACAATGTCAGATACGTGGTTGTTGGATACGAGGAAAGAAGAGAGTACAGGGCAACACCGGAGATTTTTGAAGAGATGGTCAAAAAAGGCCTGCTCAAGAGAGCGTATGAGGATAGAGGAGTGGTTATTTTTGCGGTTAAGGAGGCAGCAAAGCTGCAGTAAGCAGAGTATATTGCACTAACAGATTACTTGAAAATCGCAGAAGGATTCTCTGGATTCGGATATTATTTCGGTTGGCACAAGGTTTTTATATCAATTTCATTGATGGCCATTTAGAGCAGAATAGGATTGGGAGATCGGGTAGGGATAAAAACCCGCCTTAGCTCAGAGGCAGAGCGCGCGACTGTAGTTTGCCACTCTCTGCGCAAGCAGAGATCGCGTGGTCCCCGGTTCAAATCCGGGAGGCGGGACTTTTTCTTTAACAGTTTTCTAAGCTCTTTATGGTCTCTGAGAAAACGGGCCCGCCGGGATTTGAACCCGGGTCCGGGGGTCCGAAGCCCCCGAGGATGTCCTCCTACCCTACGAGCCCCTGTACAGTTGGATGAAAGCTATATATGCCTATGGCCTTAAAAGTTCTGAATATGCATCGATATTCCTGTCATGCAGGGAATAGTTTGCCCTTCGGTATTCTCTTATCAGTGAAACATCTACTTCGGCCCATACAAGTTCCTCTGTATCTTCACTCGTATATGAAGCTGCAATACCCTTGAACGTTGATATAAGGCTTCTTCCTGCAGTTTCAGTTCCGGTAAAAGTCCTGCCTATCCCACCAGCCTTAACGACTGCATAAGCGTTATCGAAGGAGCGGGTGAAGTAGATGCAACTTCTGAGGTTCTGAGCAGGAAACTCAGACTTCTTGAAGGATACAACAGGATTGAAAACGATATCCGCTCCCTTCAATCCGGCCACCCTGCATATTTCAGGATACAGAATATCTGCGCAGACGAGTGACGCAAATTTGACTCCCCTGACGTCAAATACCTTCAGTCTGCTCCCGCTACACACACCCATGTTTCTCTCAACTTTCGTTGGATGCAGCTTTTCCTGCACACCAATAAGCTCTCCCGAATCAAAAACGTACAGGCTGTTATAAGCCCTGCCATCTCTCTTCTCAAGACCGTTCCCGGCAATTATGCAGTCGTACTCCCGGCTCAACCTCTCGATAAATTCAAACCCCTTTCTGGATTCTTCAATCAAATTGAGACCAACAAGGGAAAAATATTCAGGAAGAAGAAGTACCTGAATACCCTCAGCTGTTGAAACCAGTCGCTCTGTACTCCCAAAATCTGCAATTCTGCACTGTATCGCTGCAATCCCAATTTTCATGCCTGCAGGTTCTTCTCTATCCACTTCTTGAGCTCACTTTTGGGCATTGCTCCAACAATGGATTCAACAGGTCTGCCCCTTTTGAAGTAAATCAACGTTGGAATTGCCGAAATTCCAAACTTCGATGCGATGTCCTGGTTTTTGTCTGTATTCAGCTTTGCAAAAACAACCCTGCCAGCGTACTCCTTTGCAAGCTCTTCTATTACAGGAGAAACCATCCTGCAGGGTGCACACCACTCGGCCCAGAAGTCGACAACAACGTTCTCGTTGTTTGACATAATCTCCCTGAAGTTTTTCTCATTAAGTTCAACAGGCTTTGCCATAGCCTTTCCTCCCGATTTTCCAGATTTTTCTGGCGAAAACTTGGACATGAGCTCTTTTAGCTTTTTCTGGCGGATCTTTTCCAGTTCGTCCATCTTTGATTTAGTTTTCCGAGCTTTTTTAAAATCTTTCGTTAACCCCTTGCAACAACCTTCCTTGCAACAAGCTTTCCGAGCTTTGCTGACCCATCTATCTCAACATTTCCTCCAGTTTCAACGATGCCCACTCTTGCATTTCCCATCCTGACATCTCCCGATGCCTTTATTGAGTTACCAGCACAGCCATCCATAACAAACACTGTATCTGATGCAACTATAGAATTAAAACGGGTATAAGCACCAACAACAACCTTTCTGCACCTTATAACGCCGTTAACGGTACATCCTTTTCCCAGATAGACTTCATCACCTTCAACATCGCCCCAGAAGTTAACGTACATCCCCGCAACAATCTTACCGTTAAACCTCAGATGCCTGTCAATAATTGATTCGCTTTTCACAATGAGCATTTTACCGTCCCGGCTCAATACAAGTTTTTTCATTCTTCCACTCCCTTCAGGACACCGTATCTCACGCTTACGGCAACACCTCTCTGCATATCCATCATTTCCCTTGCAGATAGAATTGCCTTTCCCGTTGCAAGAAGTTCGCCATCCTCATTAATAACGATTACCTCATCGTTGGGTCTGATGCCCTTATCCACATCAACAACGTGCTTTGCAAAAACGCTCTTTCCCTTGGCTATGAACTCCGAGACCTCATTCTTGACTACAACCCTCATATCGGGATGGACAAGAGAGGCAAGGAGCCTTCTCGCACCCTCAATACTTATTGTCAGCAGTCCTGTGTCTGCCTTTACCGTAGCAATCCTGGTACCATCAACAACCTGCCTCACTCTGCCTGTATAGGATGTTATAAATCTACACGTCTCGGGAAAAAGGGCTTTTCCAGCACCTTTCCCGAACTGGTAATCAGCAATTGTTCTTACGAGCTTCAGGCTATCGCCCATACCTCCTTTCCCTCCTCTGATAGTCCCTCAAGCAACGGAGGAAGTCAATGTATCTAAAGCTTTTCCAGTCCGTATCCAGAAACTGCAGTTCACTGTATATGCTCTGCCAGATCAAAAAGTCTGGTATCTGCGTTCCAGCCCTGATTATGAGATCTGGGGGGGACTTAATCCTGAGATGGGCTTCGAAGAGTTCCTCATCAACCTCTCCCGGACGTAATTTCCCCTCCTCAACGAGCTTTGCAAGTTTCTTAACGGCCTCAACTATCTCGTATCTCCCACCAATCCCGGCAATTATGTTCACTGTTACACGGCATTTTTTTCCCTCCACAATACCGTCTCGATGAATTACCCTGCATCCGAGTCGTTCTGCAATTTTTTTGAATTCAGGAGTGTACTCGTGAACACATACTGTTATTTCCTCTATTCCGAATTGTTCACACCACCCAGCGAAGCTTTTAAGCTTTTCTTCATCTATCTCATCGGCAACAATCATTACGTGCTGAGGCATCTTACCTTTCGCTATTTTGCTCTCAAGACGCCTGGTATAGACTGCCCGGATAAAGTCAAGCATTGGTAAAACTTTTAACTTGCCGTACTTAACCCTTGCCGATGCTCCTGCTCATGCTTCTTGCTCTGCTCACGCCTCTTCTCCCGGAAAAGGTAATGACCGGGCTGGCAATCACAATCCTCCTTGGGTACAGTATGGTGAGAGAGGTCAGGATAGGAGTTGCAAATATAGATGCGTACACCTCCTACTTCAACTCTCTCCTGCTTTCAGCAGGAATGCTCGCAACTACGCTTGCAGGAACCCCCAAGATCGTTGTGGGAGCAGCCATATTCATAACAGCGTTCCATGGTGAAAGAAATCCCCTGAAAAACATCGCAATTTTTACAGCATGCGGCCTCGCATACTTCATATATTTCCGCTGTGCAAGCCTGCATTTCGCAATTGCAATCCCTGACCTCAACTATCTGTTCTTCCTTGCTCTAACCGGGAGTCTTGCAGCTTCCCTTGTTGAAAGTGTTAAGACCGAGAACGATAAAAGATTGACTCTACTGCTTGCCGTTGCAACTACGTACCTGATCTTCAATATATACGCCCTGAAGACGTCTTTGCCTGCTCTCGCAATGGCATTCTCAATCTCCTTTGTCTTGAGCCTTGCAGCAATGAAGTCCGGAGTTGCAGATGAGAGCGGATTGCTGAGCGCAACGCTGATCGGAACGCTTGTAATCGTATTTACAAATATAGAATTTTTCCTCGTACTTCTTGCTTTCTATGCTATAGGAAGTGCATCAACAAGATACAGGTTCTCGCTGAAGCTTCAGAGGGGGATTGCTGAATCCGCTGGAGGAGCAAGAGGATATGCAAACGTATTCTCAAACAGCATTGCAGGTCTTTTCTTTGCAATAAACTTCGGATTCTACGGACTCGAAGTTTTCAGTGTTGCTTTTGTTGCTTCCATCGCTGCAGCCTTGGGCGATACAATGGCCAGTGAGATCGGCAAAACCTCTGAAAGAGTTTATCTCATAACAAACCTCAAAAGAGTTCAGCCCGGTATTAGCGGCGGGATATCGCTGAAAGGTGAGGCTGCAGCCCTCTTCGGGTGTCTGATTGTAGCAATTATGGCAGTACTGCTGAGAGTCATTGCACCAGAAGATGCCGCTATTGCAGTGCTTGCTGGATTTGTGGGTGTGCACGTGGACAGTTTGCTGGGTGCAACGCTTGAGAAAAAGGGATGGCTTACAAATGCCAGCGTTAACTTCCTTGCCACACTTTCAGCAGGTCTGTTCTGCCTGCTTGCACAGATGTGACATCGGACACAACTAACCAAAGATTCTCTTTATCTCCCCGACTCCCTTACTTCTCCCTTCCCTGAATATGAACTTCTGACCTTCGAAGACGCAGTGAGGGTGATACTTGAATCTCATCCTCACTCTGCCTCTGTCTCCAGCCTTCATGTACTCCCTGTCCATCTCTTCAAAGATGACAGCCTCGGCTATTGTTTCTACATGGATGACGGGCTCGTAACCTGTTCTCAGGCGAGTTGGATGTGTGAAAACAACAACATCTGCTTCGAACTCCCAGACTGCCTTTAGCTGCTGTTTTGCGAGAACCATGCCCCTCCTCAGCTCTTCCAGCCTGATGTTCTTCAACGCTATCCCAACTATATCTCCCGCCTCCGCTCTGCTTGCCCTGTAGTAGTGCATTTCTATGCTCTGGACTCTCGCTTTTCTGAAGCTCCCATCGTGGAATGGGCCGACATAAACTTCTTCGCCCTCTCTTATTTCTCCGGACTTTACACAGCCGCTTACTACAGTTCCAACCCCGCTGACCCTGTAGAGTCTGTCGATATACATCAAAAAGTCTCTACTGGCAGTACTTCTCTTTGGCAGTCTGTAGAGCAAAGTTTCAAGGAGATCATAACCCTCAAGCGTTAATGCCGATGTCACAACAATGGGTACAACCGGTTTTGTGGGAACGAGTTCCGCTGCGTGTTTCGCCTCCTCAACACCATGAACCAGATATGGGACTCTTCCAACGGAGCGAAGAAGCTTTGAAATTTCGCAAACAACCTCTCTAATTCTCTCTTCTCCGACCATATCTGCCTTTGTTATTGCAACCATCACGGGCATATCCATTGCAAGAAGGATGCCCAAGTGCTCCTTTGTCGTTCTCATCACGCCGTCGTTCGCTGCGATGACAAGGAGACCGTAGTCTATCTTCTGACCCAGGAGTCCCCTTATGGTGGTTCGAAGCCATGGCTCATGGCCAACAGTGTCAACGAACGAGATAAGCTTGTCAGCCCTCTCAACAACCCTCGCCTTCTCAGTTTTACTCAATGGATTCTTCATTTTCATTGCTCTGCTATCTTTAAAACCGAATACTGCAAAGCTCAAATCGGCACTTAATCCACGCTCAATCTCGTGCTTCAGCACATCGAGATAAACTCTTGTTGCCCCATCTCCGTCATCAGGTATGCCTGTTATGAGAGAACCTATGAGTGTAGATTTCCCGTGATCAACATGACCGGCGGTACCTATCAGAATGTGCTCCTTGGCCCTGCTCTTTGCTATCTCTACGAGTGCAACAAAACCTCCGTCCACCGGATATTCCTCGACAGCTTTTACTTTCGCCTCAATTTCACCGGCAATTTTTTTGAGAACGAATACGGTTTCATCGAGCTGCTCTCTGCTTATACCTCTCAATTCTCCGCTATCAGAAACACCCACAACGTACAGGGCTCTGCCTTTGCCCATTATTATTCTGTGATTCATCTGGCAGGCCAAAGCCTGAAACCTCTCCTCTCTCAGATGGTATGGGGTAAGAAATTCCTTAAACTCCACGTTCTCCCTTTCCCCCTCCTTCACTATGCTCAAGAGTTTGTCCACAAACAGCCTATTACAGGGACAATTTATCATTTTCGATGAAGCCAGCAAAATTTTTTTATCTCCTTCTGCAAAGTGTAACTAAGCCGCCGTGGCTCAGCTGGAAGAGCGGGTGATTCGTAATCACCAGGTCGCGGGTTCAAATCCCGCCGGCGGCTCTTTGCTGTATTAACTCTCAAAGTTTTTTGATGCTGCTATAGATATAATAATAGTTTTTTATTTAAATAAAAATCAAAAAGCATATATCCTCCCTGCCACAGGAGCAACCATGCGGGTAGTGTGCCAGAAATGCGGTAGAATTGCTGAGATATGCGAGGCTGCTGGCTGGAGACTCGACCACTGGCTGGGATACAGATTTGAGGAAAAAGAAGTTCTTAAGCTTGGCATCTGCTCCAGCTGCCTGAACAATGGGAGTCTGTATCAAACCTGCTAATCTCCGCTTTCGTAGTCGTCAGTGACTTCGTAGTTGTACCGGTTCCAGTAACCAAAAGAGGGCAGAGTTCTGAGGCACCTTAGTCTCTGCCTTCTCATCCCCTTATGCATTACGAGGACTTTCATGCTTGTGGGCATTGCCACTGACTTGAAATCAGAGGGTTCCTCCATTTCATCTTCCCCGATGGTGTTGAGCAAAAAGTACTTGTAGCTTGTAAAGCCAGTTATGCTAAAACCGGATTTACAACAGCTCTCGATTACTGCCGTGAAGTCGACAGGAGCAGATACTGCCTGCTCTCCAAGACTGGAGTATGGATTGTGAGTAAAGGTATCTTCACTAAAACATGCGAGTCTCAGTCTTCTGGAGTAGTATTCTTCAGCAGGTAATCCATAATCAATGGCAAGAAGAAAGCCCGTTTGCATCCTGTCACTTATCAGCTCTGCTATCTTTGCCGCATCCACACAGGCAGGATGGCGGGCAACATCTATGTAAGGGTTAGCATAATCGAGAAACCTGTAAACCTCTTGAGATGGTTCTTTCAATATCTCGTTAAGATTCTCATCAACGTATACCTCCATTCCCTTATCGAGAAGGTGAAATGGGAGGGAAGTGAAGAATTCGTTAGCCACAACGATGCCATTGAACCCGTCATCAATCTTTTCCACGTCATTCATCGTTCGGATTTCAACAACTTCTCCATCACACTTCTCCAGCATATCTTTAACTGCAATATCTACTGCCCTCCTTCTGTGGCTGCTGAGGAGAAGGGAATGCTTCGTATAGTATCCCACTTCCGGATGATAGAGGATCAGCCACGTGAAATTTCTGAAACTCACAGGCGAGTTCTCTGCTAAATACTTCAGTATAAATTCCCTATCACTCATGGAAGAATACTCCCTGCTTTTTAATCAATCTCCTGCCGCCACAGAAGGGACAATAAAGATTTGGAATATGCATGGGGCCCGAGTAGCCTGTTGTTCTCTTCACAACTATATCAAACTCAGAACCGCACCTCGCACAGTAGAGATTTTTGAGTTCCATAACATAACTCTTAAGTTTCCGTATTAAACTTTTTGGGTACACTCTTTCCTGAAAGAGAGAATTAGAGGCGATAGCTTCCAATTTGCAGTATATTCAGTCCAGCACATTAAACATCACCTGCGAAGCTGTTTTCAGCTTTCTTCTGATGGGGCCCATCTCATACGGGTAAAGAACCAGAACGTCATCTACTACTCTATCGTACCCGAAGGCCTTTTTGACGAACTCGGCATGCTTTTTGTTTCTGACATAAATTAAAACGTTTCCTGAAACACTGCACATTTCAAGAATTACCGGAACAGGAAACTTATCCCACTCGTCCCTGTCAACATTTTCTGCTATGAACTCGAGCTCTTTTTTCTCGATAAAATACTCATTTCCATCTCTTGCCTTTATAGTTGGCTCATCTTCCTCGAGCATCTCTGCAAGCATTCTGCTCTGCCTTGCTAAATGCTTGTTAACGGCCTCCACCATTCTGGCAAGAGCGAGTTCTGCCATTTCCTCCATTCCAGCACCACCTCTCATTTCCTCCATTCCAGCACCACCTCTCCCGATTTCAACCCGAACAGCTCGGATGCACTGCCACTCCTTATGCTTAGTTCGAGAGTGTTGAAGCTGCCTATCAGTGCCAGGGGTTTACCCACCTCAACACACGAGTAGGTTTCAACAAGAGGAAATTCTATGCCATTAACGTAAAAGGCTTTTGCATCCTGAACGGCGTCACCGGGTATGTTCGTCACAGCATTCCCAAATCTGTCAACGTACATAATTCTCGCCCGGATTGCGCTTTTTTCGATGCTGTAATCGAAAAGCTCGAGGATATGCATCCCATCGATCTCTTCGCCCACCTCTTCGAGCTTCCCGGTAAATACAAGTGCTGCTGCCGGTGCAAACACATCCCTGCCGTGGAACGTTGTTGAAGAAGATGCAAATCTGAACATCTTCTCCTCATCGATTCTCCATATCCTCTTTATGCCGGCTTCAGAACATGCAGGATAGAGAATTCCATTATCCGGACCGATGAATACATGACTTTTGCATTCAACTGCTATCGCTCTTCTGTTTCCTCCAACACCCGGATCCACCACCGCAACATGCACGGATGGAGGGAAAAACCTGTATGAGTTGAAAAGAAGAAAAGCTCCCTGATAGATATTTTGAGGCTCAATATTGTGAGTTATGTCCACTATTCTCGCATCAGGGGCGATTTTGAGGATAACTCCTTTCATAACACCCTGGTAATAGTCTCCGAAATCCGTAATAAGAGTTACAGCATCTACCATTTCTCCCAGTGAGTTAATTCTTCAATCGGGTACCTGCTCCTCTTTTCCGGTCTTTCTGCCGGGTAACCGATGGGGATTATGGAGATCGGTCTTGCATACTCCGGAATTCCGAGAATGTTTGAGACTACGACTTCGTGAAACGCCCCCACCCAGACCGCCCCGAGCCCTAAAGCGTGGGCAGCAAGAAGTATGTTTTCAACTGCTGCGGTTGCATCCTGTTCGGCATAAAGCCTTCCCCTGTCACCGTATATCCTCATACTTCTTGGATAGTTTGCACATACAACGATTACGACCGGTGCATCTGCGATGAACATCTGTTCCAAGGCGGCAATGGCGAGCTTCTTCTTCGTTGCAGCATCTTTCACGACTATAAAGTCCCTGGCCTGGAGGTTTCCTGCTGAGGGAGAAGCATTTCCTGCTTTCAGGATCTCAAGAATTAGCTCATCGGGGACATCGATGGGCTGGTACCTCCTTATCGATACCCTGTCGTGAAGAAGTTTGAGGCAATCCTTCATTTCCATATGCCATATACTCCGATAGGCAGTATAATTATGTTACTAAATAGAGACTCATATCGAGAGGCTTTGCAGAATGGATTATGTAGCCCGAGGACAGCACATCAACACCTGTGCATGCATACTCCTCAACGTTTTCCGGATTTATTCCTCCCGATGCCTCGAGAATTAATTTTTCTCTCAAGCCGAGATTTTCGAGCTTTTCCACAGCTCTTTTAATTTCATCCGGTATCATGTTGTCGAACATTATTATATCGACATGTTTTGCTGCCTTAACAGCCTCTTCCACACTTCTTACCTCCACCTCTATTTTCTTCGTGAAGCTTGCAGCCCTTGCTGATTTAACGGCATTCTCAATTCCGGCTATGGCTATGTGGTTGTTTTTGATGAGCACAGCATCTCCAAGGCAGTAGCGGTGCATATCTCCTCCTCCAATTACAACTGCCATCTTCTCAAAAAGCCTGAATCCGGGCGTCGTTTTTCTCGTGGCAGCTATTCTTATAGCGGGATTCTTCTTTCTTGCCTTTTTGAGCATGTTTCTGGTTATGGTAGCGATTCCGCTCATTCTTGTGAGAACATTAAGGGCTGTCCTTTCTGCCATCAGGATGTTTCTCGCCTTTCCCCTGACATCCATAATTTTCTGCCCTTTGCCCACACCACTTCCATCCGGCACTGCATTCACAACTTCAACATCCATGAGCTCAAACACGATTCTGGCAACTTCAACACCCGCAGCAACCCCATTCTGTTTGACAACGATTTCTGCCCTGACATTGATGTCTGGCATAGCTGAGGATGTAACATCACCGAGTGCAAGGTCTTCCATGAGAAATCGTCTCACATGCTCCTCAATTACTACTCGTGGTACCACACTCATGTTCCTATTACAATTCTCTGCCCGATGTTCTTAAGGGTTCTGACAGCAGAGAGGGCTGCAAGGTAACTCGTCTTCGGATTCTGGGGTGATGGAACGTTGTTCGTTGTGGCAACTATCTCCCCAAACGCCCCTCTTGCCCTGACCTCATGGATGTTTGTTTTGAGCTCCGGATCTGCTATTATCCTGACCCTTGTTTTGTCAAATCCTATTCCGGCGAGGCTGACAGCGGCAGCCACATTTACATTCTGAGGGAACAGCTTTACCGCCTGCCTTGCACTTCCCTCAAAAAGAAGTGTCTCTTCGCTTATCTCATCCGGATTTATTCCCTCAATTTCGAAGAAAGGAGCGCCTTTAAGGCTTATCGGGTTCTTTCTGGTGGTCAGAACAACCTCTTCAGCAGATTTCACGCTTTTGAGGGCATCCAGCCCTGCAACAGCCCCTGAAGGAAGATAAACCTTTCTTCCGTACTTTTCCGCTGCTCTTTCAATCCTCTCCAGCAGTTCACTGTCTACGAGAGCACCAACCGACATTATCATCAAATTCGCCTTCTCAAGAACTCTTTCAGCGTAAAGCTTAACGGCCTGCTGGGATGCGGCCTCAACAACAACATCCATTTCAATGCCAATAAATTCTTCAAAGCTTTCTGCAATAAATTCACCAAATTCACCCTTTGCAAGCCTTCTTGCCTTCTCGATGTTTTTATCGAAGAGAGCAACAACTTCTGCAAATTTCTCCTCTCTTGTAGCCTTTACGATTACGCTTCCTATTGCTCCGCATCCGATGATGCCAACTTTCACTAAACCACCTCAAGCATGCGCTCTATTGACCTCCTTGCCCTTCTTGCAATCTCTTCATCTATTCTTACAGGGTTCTTTTCGTTGAGCAGCACGTCGTATACCTTACCAAGAGTGTTGAGCTTCATCTCTATACATGTTGCGTGTCTGAGAGGGATGAATTCTTTACCTAATTCTTTACCTATCTCCCTCCTCATCCTTTCGATGAGTCCCACTTCCGTGCCAACAACTATCCTTTCCGCAGCGCTCTTTTCAGCGTACCTGTACATCTGACTGGTTGAACCGACAAAATCTGCTGCAAGCTGTACTTCCGCATCACATTCTGGATGAACTATGATCTCAGCATCCGGATACTTTGAGCGGGCATTCTCAATGTCCTCAACTCTAAAAACTTTGTGAACGTAGCAGTATCCGTGAGACGGCACTGCTATAACCTTCTTTCCGCTCTTTCTTGCAGCAAACCGGGCAAGATTTGCATCTGGCCCAAGCATCACAGTTTCACTGTCAAGTGATTCCACGATCTCTGCAGCATTGGCAGAAGTGCAGCATATGTCTGCTTCGGCTTTAGATGCTGCGTAGGTGTTAACGTATATCACGAACGGGTACCCTTTATTCTTAGCCTCTCTGACCCTTTCTGGAGGAAGTTGAGCAGCCATAGGGCATCTTGCATCTCTCGATGCAATGAGGACGAGCTTGTCAGGATTGAGCGTTGCAGCAGTCTCGGCCATGAAGTCAACTCCGCAGAAGACTATGATGTCCGCCTTTGTTTTTGCAGCAGCCCTTGCTAACTCCAGGCTATCTCCTATAAAGTCAGCTATTTCCTGAATTTCTGCGTTCTGATAGTTGTGTGAAAGTATCACAGCGTTCTTTTCTTCTTTTAGCCTGATTATTTCCTCCTTAAGCTCCATCGAACATTTGTTCGAAAGATTGATATTTAAGTTTTTGCAACACGATTCGATGAAGGCGAGGGAAAGAATAATTGAGTTGCTGAAAGCAAGGGGAAGCGATGGGGTGATGCAGAGTGAGATATGTTCTGTTCTGAAGCTTTCAAAATCAACAGTTTCAGAAATTCTGGCTGAACTGGAGGAAGAGAGGAGTGTTGTAAAGGAGAGGATCGGAAGGGCGTATAGAGTGTGGCTTGCAGATTTTGCTCCTTTTCCGGTTGAGGGTGTGCTGAGAATTGGCATTTTAAAGGCTGCCGAATATCCGCATGTTCTGATAACAGCGAAGAAGTTCAACGCAAGGATAGTTATTTTCGAAGATGCTCTCAATCTGACAAAGGCAATTGCTATGGGAAGCGTTGATGTCGGCTTCTCACCTCTTGTAACACAGGTTCTCTTTGGCCTATTGCTCAAATCCATAAAAATACATGCGGTCGTTGCGTACAACGGCAGCGGAGTTGTGAGCAGAAAGAGGATAGAGGATGCAAGAACGTTTGCAACTTCCGAGCTTTCTGCAATGGAGAGCAACCTCAAGCTCTTTCTCGACAGGCTCGGAATTCAGAGAAAAATTCGCTATTTTAATTCAGTGGAGAGAATGATCTCTGCATTTGAATACGGAGAATTCGATGCTGTTGCGGTATGGGAACCTTACTACTCTCTTCTTTCAGGCCACAAATATAAGTTCAGCGAGGTTATAGGTAACTTTCCGTGCTGCTCCATGGCCTCAAATATTGCGTTTTACCGCTCGAATAAGGAAGAGATTGCAAAATTCAGAAAGAAGATGGAGAACTGCATGGAGAAAATGAGCGAAGACAAGGCCGTAAAAGCCCTCTCACTTCTGGGCTTCGGGAGTGAAGTAAGAAGAGCAATTAACAGCTATAAATTCTCTGCAAGAATTGGAAAAGAAGATATTGAATTTCTGAAGAACTACGGAATAAAGCTCACAGATGAAAATATCAGGACTCTTGTTGATCCCTTGTAAGCCTTGGCTCCTTTTCCATAACAACCCTGAAACCTGTGCTCTCAAGAAATCTTCTGGTTTCTCCGTGGCCGTGAAGCATGACCTCCAGCAGGTCATCGTAGCCGTCGACGTCAACACTTGCATAAAAGGAATCAAAAATAGCCAGTTTCAGCCCCATTCTCCTTGCTGTATTTAAATGTCTGAGGAAGCTGCCATAATGGTATGAGACTTTGAACGGTTTTCTCACAAGAAGCATGTTTGTTCCCCCTCTCCTGCCTGGTGCGATTACAATATCTCCCCCTGTTTTCAGAAATTTCTTAACAATTGCCCTTGTTAAGAGTGGCAGGTCTGACATTATTACCGCGCTTTCTGGCTTTAGAATTGCATTAACGGCATCGCTGAGAGGCCTTGTATCAACTACTATTCTTGCGTTTATTTCTTTCTCGATACCATTTTTCTCGCTCAGGAGAACTACTACATCTTCATCCCTGACAGCAGACAGGACATCCCTCAACATGCATAGGGCAAGTTCCTTTCTTTCCTCTGAGCTGAGATAGTCTGAAAGCCTCGATTTCGGGTTGGAAGGGCGGAACGGTACAATGATTACCATTGATGTCTTTAACCGGGCGATGTTAAAAAAACTTGTTTATCATGCTGTTCTCAAAGTTCTGCTACCAGGCTGCCAGAATTTTAAGCAACATGCTGAAAAACAAGTTATGACAAATTCTTTA
The DNA here is from genome assembly GCA_029984855.1 of Archaeoglobales archaeon. GTDB lineage: Archaea > Halobacteriota > Archaeoglobi > Archaeoglobales > Archaeoglobaceae > Archaeoglobus_C. The sequence goes on from JARQZL010000083.1 coordinate 16,457, forward strand.
AGAGATTTATGAGTACCATTTCAACGTGACAAGAATCTATCACATAGTGCAGTTTAAAGACGGTAGTGCGTACCTGCTCTTCAATGGCTGCAACTGGAACTGCTCCTTCTGCGTTCGAAAAATGGGAAGATGGGATTTCTGCCTCCCTGATGAGCTGAAGAGAGAGCTTGACAATCTCTGGGACATGGGAGAAGTTAAATTTCTGAGCATTGAGGAGGTCGTAGCAATATTAAACGAGAACGGGGTTAATCTGGCTTTTCTGGGTGGAGGAGAGCCAACGATTGACAGAGAGCTCAAATCTTTGGTAGAGAGATTGAAAGAAGAAGATATCTATGTATGGCTCCTCACCAACGGTGAGCTTTTGGATGAGGAACTTGTGAGTGCGGTGAAGGGAGTCACATTTAGCATAAAAGCGCTTGACAATACTCTGCATCGAAAAATAACAGGAGTGTCCAACCTCAGGACCCTTGAAAACTTCAGGCGCTTTGCATGTAGTGGAAAGATCGTTGCTGAAACCGTGTATGCTGAGAACCTCGTGGAATGTGACGAGATCTTAAAAATAGCAAAATACATTGCGCTCGCCAATCCAAACATTCGTTTCAGAATTGACCCTCTGGTGCAGAATCCCGTATACAGCAAAGTTGATAAATGTATAGAAAAGATAAAAAAAATTCTGCCATACACCTATAGAATAAAAGCAAATAGGGGAGGGATACAAAAACTGCTCTATCCCAGGTTGCAGTTCAGATGATGCCCGGTGCAGGTAAATCCATATATAAAAAAGTTAAGAGTTTTCGTGCATCTTCACGGTATAAGAGTGCTTAAAAGATACATTTCGGGTCTGAAGGCGAATTTGAAACTAAGTTTCTGAAGCCAGGGCCCGGATTCTAACAAAAGGTTAAGAGCCAGGGAGAAATCTTTTTATATGAAACAAGCACAGTTGGCTACATGGATGATTCATCCTTACATAGAATAAATGCCAAATTCATTCGTCAACTTGAAAAACTTGAATCTGATAACATAAATGAAGAAAATAAGAAACTAATAAAGGCATTCGTTCATCAGCTTATAGCAAGAGGTGTTTCAAAGTTCAGAGTACTACGCTACATTCAAACATTACGAGTTATTCACAGATGGAAAAACAAACCATTCAAGGAGTGGACTGAACAAGACCTTGAAGACATTCTTTTTGAGATCGAGAAGGAAGGGTATAAGCCGCATACAATTAACGAATTCAAAAAAGGTCTTCGAATGTTCTTCCGCTGGCTTCATGGAGAGAACTGGCCTGGCTTGAAAGTTCTGAGAGGGGAGAAAAAAGACAAAAGAAAACCAGACGTTCTCACAGAAGAAGAAGTCAGTCGTATGATCGAAGCTGCTGTAAATGAGAGAGATCGAGCTATTATCGCTGTCGGTTATGAAGCTGGATTGAGAATCGGAGAACTTGCATCGCTAACATGGGGAAATGTTATTTGGACTGAATGGGGAGCTAAGATCAAAGTTCACGGCAAAACTGGTGAAAGGGTTATTCCAATAGTTATGGCAGCTAGCTATCTGAAAGAATGGATGATTGTCCATCCCGCTTATGATGTAAAAAGTGGAGAAATAGATCCAAATGCCCTAGTTTTTGTAAGAACTAGTGGAAAGGATGCTGGCAAACCGATGAGTTATCAGATGTTCGCTAAAGTGATTAAAAAGGCTGCAGCAAAAGCAGGAATAAAAAAGCGTGTATATCCACACATTCTCCGCCACACTCGTGCAACTGTTCTTGCAAACTACCTAACAGAGCAGCAGATGAACGTATTTTTCGGTTGGGTTCAAGGCAGCGACATGCCAGCAGTGTATGTACATCTTAGCGGTAGAGACATTGAACGTGCGGTCAAAAGTATCTATGGACTTGAAGATGAGGAAGAGGATAAGACTCTGAAGCCAATCAAGTGTCCTCGCTGCGGAGAAATGAATGTGCCACATGCAAAATTCTGCCACAAGTGTGGTCTGCTGTTGGATGAAAAAGAGAGATTGAAGATTCAGCTCGAAGAAGCTAAAATGATGCCAGAACTCATGGCACAAATCATCGAGAGTCCGGAGCTAAGGGAGAAGTTCAAGGTAATACTGCAATTTGCCGATATGCTCGAAAACAATCCTAAGGCTATACAGAAGTTGACTGAGTTATTCGGGGAGATTGCACAGAGAACCAAAATTTAAAGGATTTTAATCTTTTGTTGTTGTAACCCTATTAAGTTAAGAGCGGATTCGAGTATTAGTTTGTTCTTCTAGTAGCTTTTTCAATTCGGCGATAATCTTGCCATCGTACATTTCATCGAGCAGTGTTAGTGCCGCAGCTCTTGCGACGGGGCTACCATTTAAAGCTAGTTTTATCAGTGTTTCTTTATCAATGTTAATATTTCTAAGCATATACGTATTTACGTAGAAGTATATTTAAGTTTTCTCTTTCAGCAAGCTAACTTCTCAGAAAAGTATATATACTTGATCGACTTGAGTATATATACGTTGAAGTAAAGATGTGTAAGGAAATAGGAGGTGGAACGTATGAGCAATGGTAGTTTGAAGACGACAGTTATTTTGGATCCCGAAACGAAGCTGATGGTGAGCGTGCTGTCTGGTCTTTTCAACGCAGACATGAAGACACTAATTCATTCAGCAATAAGAGTTCTGTACGAGTATGTTAAAGCCTACGAGCTCCCTCCAGAAGTTGCAGAATCTCTAGACAGCCTGATAAAATACGGAGAGAAGGTTGAGAAACCGCTTAATGAGGTTGTTGAAGGGATCGTATCTGTTATTCGAGAGGGAAAAGGCTTCAAAGTTGAGGGAGCAATAAAGAAGAAAAAGTAATTTTTATTTTTTAATAAAATTTAAATTCATTTAATGCATCTAAAACAAGCTTTGAATCGTACTTCTTTATAACTACTCTACTCTTCCCCCTTCCTTTGCGATAAGCCGTATCGATCAGCTTTAGATGCTCAAGCTTCATAATTATTTCATGGAACTTGGCATAACTTATCTGAACTATCTCTTTGAACTGCTTGTAGAGCTGCCCAGTCGTCATCTCGTTAGATGATAAGTAAATAAGCTTAAGTAGTGCTCTTTCAATGCTGTTCAAAGCTAAAACACCTTTTCTCAAAAACACCTTCCATCCATCTTCGCATACAGCTTCGACATCTCTAACCTCAATTCTTCTACTTGCTCTCTTCTCAGCTTCCACTCCAGCCATCTTAAGCAAGTAAATTCCAAAACGGAGATCCCCGGCTTCGTGGGTCAAGTCTACTATCTTTTCAAGTGCTTCATCAGTTAAAACATCTGGATAAAACCCAAATTTTGCCCTTGAATGCAGGATATCGTATATTTCTTCTCTAGAATAGGGTGGGAAAAGGACTACGTCTGGATGGAATATCGATCCAACGTAGATGTCAAACCTCTCAGCAATTCTAACATCAGTCGAAATTCCAATAACCCCTATCTTTACACCATCGACTTCTTCGTGGGCCTTTATTAAAGAATGTAGTATTTCGTTCAACACCTTATCATCCAGTATAATGTTTAAATCGTCGAGAGCCACAATTAGAACCTTCTCATCATCCAAAATTTTATTCAGTATACTGTAGTAAACCTTCGTGAATGGAGTGCCGTAAGATGGTAGAGCGTAGCCGTGAACTTTCTCAAAAATCTTTGCAAAAACCTGTTGCTTTGAATTAATTATCTGACAGTTCACGTAAACCGGGATAACTACATCGCTAACATCTTCAATTTCTTTGAATAGCAGCTTGACTGCCGTCGTTTTCCCAGTCGATGGAGGACCTAAGCATAGGGTGTTTATGGGTCTAGATTTCATTAAAGCAGGTCTAAGATTTGATGCAAGCTGAGAGATTTGCCTATCTCTATGCAGATACTCTTCTGGCAAGTAATCTAAATCAAAAACGTCTATGTTTTTAAAGAGGGTTTGATTGTGCCAGAGCACGTCCATACTACTTGTTAGGAGGTTCAACGATCATTCCATTGTACTCAAGCAATCCTAACTCTGCCTTAAGCTTCTCTATAAGTCCCTTCGTGTAGTATTCTGGGATCCCCAGTGCAAGTGAAGCCCTCTCCACGATCTCATTGAGTGAATAACCTTCCTCGATTAACTGCTTCACGATTTTCTTCAGCTCTTCCGCAATCTCTTCTTCATCAGCTTCATCGATGACTTCTGCATATTTGATGATGTAGCGGTAAAATTCCTTCTCGCCTCTAAGCCATTTCTCCTCTATCGCATGAATTCTTATGTTAACCCATTTGTTGTTGCCCACGGGAAGCCACACCATACTATCATTCCACCGTAACTTCTCTTCTCGAAACCAGCACTTTTGGTTGTAGTTTTCCCTCTATCTCGTACTTCTTATGTAGTTCATTTATCGCTTCTCTGATGAGATGAGACAGTCCCTTAAAGTCTCCAGTTTCTAAGAGCTCGTTGATCTTATCTATCGTAATCGGGTCGACTGATGCCCACACTTTGTCAGTACTCCTATCTAATTTCTCAATCAGCTTTGGCAACTCATCACCTCCATTTGCTTCTAAGTTTACTTCTACTACACTCCAAAGATTAATATTTCGATATATTCTAATTCAACTTAGAAGTTGAAAAGAAGACGTAAAAACATAAATACTTCGATGTATAAATGTAGAAGTATATAGGGGTGAAAGAATGCCCCTCGTCAGGATATTGGATGTTGAAATCGAAGTTGTAGAAGTCCCAACAGCAATTGAGATAATCGGCGTCTTTGACCCAGATGCACTTAACAAGATTTTGGATGAACTAAGCAGATACATAATTCCAAGTGAGGTGGAAGTAAACGCTAAAACGATCTTTGATGAGTAAGTGTATTTAATTATTTTTTAAACAAAATATTTTGAAAACTTTGAGTTTTCCGGATTGTAACATACAGGGCATTTCTTCCAGAATTTTGGAACTATGAAAGTTCCTTCCTCAGCATGATACGGACAAACGATTTCTTTTAAATCACCAAACATCTCATAATAAAAAGAAACTTCGTAATCCTTATCGATCTCGAAGAACCAGATAAGCCCTTCTAAAGGTTCACTACCGTGTAAATCATCTCTATAAGCGAATCCCAAGTTGAAGTAGTTGTCTTTGAACTGGCCGTAGTGTACGTGTCCTTCAAGGTGGAGAAAAGCGTCTGAGAATACCTCAGTTTTGTAGTGAGTGATGTATATCGTTTTTTCGTCTATCTGAGTGTAATCGTTGGTTATGTACAGTTCTGGCTCGTCAGAAAATTCAATGCTATCTCGAACCACCCATAGATTTTCGATATCTAGTCGATTGAATAGCATTTGCTCAAACTTCATCAAGGGGAAATTACTCCCTCTTCTTTCAACTTCCTCTCTTAACGCTTCAAATAGGAGTAAATCTCTGTTTCCCCAAACGAAGTATACTGGTATATCTAGTGAATCCAGCTCAAGAAACATTTCTTCAAGATTATTAAGCTCGGTTGTAATAGGCTGATTGAGTGAGACGAAATCACCAGTAAATACAATGGCATCAACATCTTTTCCGCTAATCACTTTTATAATCTTGCGGAGAGTCTTAATCGAACTATGCAAATCTGTAAATGCAGCGAAGTTCATGATTCACCTCTCGTCAATTTTATCTCTCACTTTATTTAAGGACAGCATAAATAAGATCACTACTCAGCTTATTCTTAATATTAAAGAGATGATATTCAAAGTTATTATAATAGTTAAAATTTCGATTTTTAAGCCAGACCTTTTATTTCTGAGCTAAATTTAAACTGTAAGTAAGTTAGTAGGAAATTTAGATTGGAGTACGTGAAAAATAAACTGCTATCATATCTCTACTAATACTTACAAGTAATCTCCTGCGTTCCTGAAATTTTTTACTTCCACAGCACTCGCAGGTCTTAACTTTTAGTGTGAGGAAAATCTAATGGTGGTTTGTATGGATGAAGCTGTGGGTGGTTTAGTTAGCTTAGAGGATATACCCGGTGTCGGGCCATCCACAGCGGAAAAACTTCGGAATGCAGGTTATACTACGGTTGAGGAGATAGCTGTAGCCTCTCCTCTTGAGATAAGTGCTGCGACGGAAATCAGCGAAAACACAGCTGCGAAGATCATAGTTGCTGCGAGAAAACTCGCAAATGTTGGAGATTTTGAGACTGGAGATAAGGTTTTTGAGAGAAGGCAGAATGTAAGCAAGATAACAACTGGAAGCGGAGAGCTCGATAGGTTGCTTGGTGGCGGTATAGAGACTCAAGCAATAACAGAGTTCTACGGTGAGTACGGTTCTGGAAAGAGTCAGCTCTGCTTCCAGCTCGCTGTAAACGTTCAACTTCCCGTGAATGAGGGTGGGCTCGACGGGTCGGTAATCATAATCGATACCGAAGGGACTTTTAGGCCTGAGAGGATTGCGCAGATGGCCGAAGCAAAGGGACTCGATCCGATGGATGTTTTGAAGAACATACATGTGGCAAGGGCATACAACTCGAGTCACCAGATGCTTCTGGTTGACAAGGCAAAGGAGATAGCAAAGAAAATGAAAAACAACGGTAAGCCTGTAAGGTTACTCATCGTCGATTCTCTAACTTCTCACTTCAGAGCTGAATACGTTGGAAGAGGAACTTTAGCTGAGAGGCAGCAGAGGCTTAACAAACATCTGCACGATCTGATAAAGTTCAGCGAGATTTTCAATGCCGCAATAGTTGTTACGAACCAAGTCATGGCTAGACCAGAAGCTCACTTTTACGATTCTACTGCCCCAGTCGGTGGACATGTTGTTGCCCATACAGCAACTTTTAGAGTTTATCTCGGAAAAACTAAAGGAGATTTAAGAATTGCAAGGCTTGTAGATTCACCATGTTTGCCAGAGGCTGAAGCGATGTTTAAGATAACTGAGAGAGGAATAGAAGACGGGAGGAAATAAATAGTTAAGTATTTTTCTTTAATATTTTTCATTTATTAATTTAATAGGACCTCCCTTTATCCAATCTCTCTATTTTAACAAAACCAGCATCTAACAACTCCAAATCTAAAATAAACAACTCCAGAAAAGTGCCTTCTGCATTACAACCTTCTCCTTCTCAAATGCTCTA
>JARQZL010000084.1 GCA_029984855.1 Archaeoglobales archaeon
GAAGAGGATAATTACCGGTAAGGCATGCAAGACAGAGCTGGCATTCATCAAAGTCGACAGCATCGAGCAATCCTTTAAGACTTAAGTATGCAAGGCTGTCCGCATTTATAAGTTCTCTAACCTCCTCAACGCTCCTTCCCGATGCTATGAGTTCTTCACGGGTGGACATATCTATTCCGAAGTAGCAGGGAGCAATTATGGGGGGGCTGCCAACGCGAAAGTGGACTTCACTTGCCCCACCGTTCCTCACCATATCTACGATTTTTCTGGAAGTCGTCCCTCTGACGATGCTGTCGTCAACGAGAACGACTCTTTTTCCCTTAATATTGCTTCGTACTGTATTCATCTTTATCCTGACCGAGAATTCTCTCATGCTCTGTTCCGGCATTATAAAAGTCCTACCAACGTATCTGTTTTTAATTAAAGCTTCAAGATACTGGATTCCCGATTCTTTAGCAAAGCCAATAGAGGATGTTATTCCACTGTCAGGAACGGAAGAAACTATATCTGCTTCAACGGGGCTCTCTCTTGCAAGTATTCTCCCTATTCTGTGTCTAACCTCATAAACGCTTCTCCCGTCTATTATGGAGTCTGGACGGGCGAAGTATATGTACTCAAAAACACAGAAAGCCTTTCTTCCGCCCCTGCTAATTCTGATAAACTCTGGTTCTCCATTCTCGATTATAACTGCTTCTCCCGGTTCAATATCTCTGATGAGCTTTGCCCCGGTTGCGTCTATCGCACAGCTCTCGCTGGCGATTATGTAACCAAAGTCGGCCTCACCAATGCAAAGCGGCCTAAAGCCAAGCGGATCTCTGTATGCTATCAGCGTGTTGTTGACAAGCATTGTAAGCGAGTAGCTGCCGAGAAGCCTGGAGTCGAGTTCTTTTATTGCCTCAACAATATCTTTTTCGAGGAGGCTTGTAGATAGAATCTGTGCGATTATCTCAGTATCCGAATCCGTTAAAAAAACTCTGCCCTTTTTTTCAAGTTCTCTTCTCAACTGCCAGTAGTTAACGAGGTTTCCATTGTGAGCTACAGCAATACTCCCAACCAGCGATCTGACAAGTAGTGGCTGGGCATTCTCTATCTTTGATGCTCCGGTTGTTGAATATCGAACATGACCGATGGACAGCCTGCCCTTCAAATTCCTGAGAGTTTTACCATCGAATACCTGTGTTACAAGCCCCATCCCCCTGTAAGTCCGCACTTCATCTCCAGCGACTGCTATTCCGGCGGACTCCTGACCACGGTGCTGAAGGGAGAAGAGGGCATAGTATGTTATATGGGGAGTAAGAGATTCGTTCTCGCAGTAAACCCCTACAATGCCACACATTTCAGTAACTATCCTTCTTCTTCCTCACCCAGCTGTATCTCCTGAGCCTCTCGGTTCTTCCAAAACCACATGATGCGCAGTAGCCCTTTCTCCTGTGAAAAGAGACCCTACCACATCTCCTGCACTTTATATGGACTCTTTTTCTACCTCTTTTACCCATTGAAGCCGTTCCATCCGACATCTAATCCCTCCTATGGTGATGGAGAAACGAACACAACTGTGTCGCCCCTAATTACGACGCTTCCAAGCTTTCTAATAACTTCACCATTCTGCATTTCCTCAGCATTCTCCAGTACGAGGTTCATGTGTATATCGTATCCATTCAGGACTCCTCTGAACTCCCTGCCTCCCTTCAACCTCACAAGTACTGGTGTTTGCAATGCTCTGTTCAGCACATCCAGTGGTCTGTTTGCCATTGCCCTTCCTCCAAAAAGGCTTTTTAATTGCTCTGCCCTTCAATATTTAAAAATATCGGAGGCTGGCGATGCGGAGGTTGAGGAAGAAGGAGACAAAAGCAATTGTAGCAGAGCTCAAAGAGCTGGGCATTGATGTCAGTGGGAACATGGACAGGATGGAAGTGGATGGGAGGACAGTGATACTCGTAAATGGAGAACCAGTAATTCTCGAGTATGAGGGGAAGCATTACCTGACAGTTTACGGTGTGATGAAGTTCAGACCAGAAAGGTGGAAGGTTGTTGTTGATGAAGGAGCCTTACCCCACGTTATGAATGGTGCAGACATAATGAAACCTGGTATAGTATACGCTGATAGAGGGATAAAAACAGGAGACTTTGTTTACGTTATGGTTGAGGACAAAAGCAGCCCCATAGCTGTCGGAATAGCTCTCGTTGACGGAGAAGAGATGAGTCGGGGCAGGGGAAAGGCCGTGAAGAACTTGCATCATCTGAAGGACAGAGTGTGGAACCATTTCTTCGGTAAAAAAGACTCCATCAGAGGTTAGTACAGGATCCTCTCGAGATCCTCCCCTCCATAAAAAACCTCCTGAATACAGTCGTAGATGTCATCCATCCCGTAGCCGGTTGTTGCCGAAACTGGAATTAAGGGTCTAAAGAAACCTGACTCCCTCATCACGTGAAAGAGATCTCCGGTTATCCCCTTTTCCTGCATATCGAGATATAGCTGGTCTGGATCACTCCACGACATTATCTTCTCCAGCTCCTTCTCGCCGAGGACGTCACACTTGGATAACACGGGAATCTGAGGAATTCCCAGCCTGAAGACAGCAGAAGTGGCCATGAAAAGGACAGAGAGATATCCAGAGGGCGTTTTTGAGATTACAGGGTCGAAGAGAAAGACCATAACGCTCTCGTTCCTGCCGAGGACGTTCATGACTATTTCACCACTTCTTCTGAGTGTAAATAACTCCATCTGGCCTGGAGTATCCACAATCACATAGGGAACATCATGGTAGTCTACCTCATCCTTGATTTCGTCTATCTCAGCTCCAACAAGGTCTGCTCCAATGATCTGAGCCCCGTTTGGGCCGACACCGTACCTCGTTATTATATCGTCGAGGGTAATCCAGTCCCTTATGTCAATGTCGGGAGAATAAGGCAGATTTTCAGCCCCTGGATCGAGATTAACAGTTATGTTATCGAGTTTCTTTAAATCGAGCCATTCAGAGAATGCTTTCGTGAGATGAGTTTTTCCAGAGCCAGCCGTGCCGATCATGTAGATGAACACACGCTGCATGTCTCTGGATGGATGGGAAGGGATTAATACTTTTCTTGTATCGGTTAATAAGCTTTTTTGACTGTGTTACTATCTACCATCTCAAAAATTGAAAATTGATAAAAGATTATATAGGGGAAAATTTTAGGTTTGTTAAGTGGTGGTTTTGGATGTTTGATTTTGACCCGCTGACAGGAAAGAAGAGAAAAACCGATGCTGAGGTAAGAAGGCAAGCCCTAACCCCTGCCAAGAAAAGTAAAATTAAAGACGCTGTTGGATACGTCTGCGAGATTCCCGGATGTAAAAGCAAACCCTATGAGGTACACCACATAGTACCGTTATCCAAAGGAGGGAGAAACATCGGTAGTAACTTGATTGTTTTATGTGCCAACCACCACAGAGATGCCCACGACGGAAAGTTTACTCAGGCAGAGCTGAAAAAGATAGTTCAGAAGAGGAGCAAGAAAGTTAAAAGTGCAATTGCTGCCATACTGAGAGACAGAAAGAGAGTGGGTACATGTGCAAGGAAAAAAGACCCATTTGAGATAGATATACCCGTAATCGATATCCCAGACCCGTTAGGCAGTGGAAAGAAGAAGAAAGGAGGAAGAAAGAGAAAGAAAAAGGATGGACTTGGGTTTGATTTGTTTGGCTAATTTAAAGAATAAAAGGTGAATATCATGAGACTCACACGTAAAAATGCAAGAGAGATGTTGTTAGGGTTGTACAAGGAAGAATTGAAAGAAATTGCCAGAATGTTCGGGTTGCCAGTTTCAGGAACAAAAGATGAGTAGACTGAAACAATTTTGAGTGACGTTAAGCTTTCTGAACTTTCGAAGATATTAGAGGAACTATACAGCTTCGAAGAAGAGGTAGAATTGAAGAAACCAGAGAAAAAGGAAATCGATGCCGAAAAGTTATTTATAGAAGTGAAAAGATTACTAAAAAACCTCAAACTGCCTCGCCTTCCTAAGGTTAAGGATGAAGATGACTTAAAACTATATATCTCCGGATTTCTACAAGGGGCACATCAAAGAAAAAAGATAGGAGTGAAAAACGAAGTTCTTGGAATAAAAGGTCAGGTGGACATCCTTGTGGGAGACACGGTAGTGGTTGAAGTCAAGTATATCAAGAAGGCCTCTCAAGCCGATGTAGGGATTGGGCAGGATAGGAGGTACTCAAAGATGTACCCTTATATGATCCTGTTTTATTATGACCCCAGGAATAAAAGCTACCATGACGAGTCCTCACTGCCTGAAGACAATGTGGAATTGATAACATATCCTAAATAGACCCATAGAGTACAGAGTCTGATGAAAAGAAAAAGAGAATTAACAAATATGAATCAAGAGGTTTGATTTCGCTTGAGTTGGAGGGTGCTCAGATGAGTATAGGAGAGACCATAAAAAGTGCAATTGGGGTGATAGTTTTGTTAATTCTAATTAAGTATGCTTTGATTCCAATATTGCTCGGAAGCTGATGACTATTAAAATTCTCAAAAATTTAATACACAAAAAATAAAAGAGAAAATCAATCTCCTCATCAAATACGCAGCTAAAAGCTATCCAGCAGTTGCAAAGACTGCCTCAAATCCCGGTATTTTCTTAGGTGTTGCTGTCATAGGCGTTGCTGTTGAGGTTGTCGGTGTGGTGGTTGGAGAGGTAAACACGGTGTTACCGCAGCTTTGGATGTGTTGGAGTTAGTGTGCACGGAATAGGGTTAGAGATGGCAGAAGTGTGAAGCAGGGAATAGCAGTAGCAAGAGTGGTACGGTTGAACATACACCAACTACTACCTACATCGTTCCATCCATTCGGGTTATCGCAGAGTTACATCACCAGAGCTACCCGCCATCGTGTCAATGTAAAGCCACTTGCATAGTTGTTGCAATTGCAAACAACGTTGCGTTAGCCGGGAAACTCTTGAATAACGACTACCAGAATCCAAATCAGCGATCAGACATTCGAAGTATCAAATAATCAATTAAAAATTGAAGTATAAACCCAATAAATGGTACCCGGGATTCGAACCCAGAGGAGGCATGTTAACAAGGCCTTATTAACAACGGGCAGTCCCAGCCACCCTAAGTTAAACCTTAGGTTTTACCCTAAAATCCAACCTTCGTCTCCAGCTATGTTGTTTGTACTGCAGTCTATATAACTCTACCAGCGTATTATCATTAATGTTGAATTTGAGACATTGCACAAGTTCACCAACAGAATGATGTATTCGCTTTGAGGTATTCGCTTCGCTCAATATCTCCTTAAAACCTTTGTATGTTGAATAACAAGTGCTCCGGCCGGGATTTGAACCCGGGTCGAGGAATCGAGAGTCCCTCATGATTGGCCGGGCTACACCACCGGAGCTTGCAGTGCCTGTATTTTAGAGCATATAAACTTTCTGATGGTTGGGGGGTTAAGTTGATGAATTGTCCAGCGAAAAAATTAAATTATTTATCATGATAGCGTTGGCCATGCCAAATCCCATGGAAATCTATAAACTGCTCCCAAAAACGAATTGCAGAGTATGCGGGGAGCAGACATGTATGAGCTTTGCATTCAAACTCCTGACAAAGGAAAGAAAGCTTGAGGAGTGCAAACCTCTTTACACTCCTGAATATGAGGTGCAGAGAAAGAAACTCGAGGAAATACTTGTAGTCATTGAAAAAGCAACAGAAACAGGTTTAATTGTTGATGAAGAGAAATGTGTTGGCTGTGCGAACTGTATTGTTTCATGTCCGGTTCACGTTGAAAAGGATCCCTATGGAGCGGCAATGGGGAAAGGAATTACGGTTGAGGATCCGATTCTGAGGATAGAAGATGGAGTTGTTAAAATTGTGAAGCTTGATCTGTGCAGGAGATATGGGGAAAATCGTACCCTCTGTGTTGTTTGCAGAGAAAATTGCCCGAACGATGCAATAAGCTTTCTGGAGGATTAGCATGGAGGATTAGCATGATCTGTACGGGTTGCTCGTGTCTGTGTGATGATATAGTTATAAGGGATGGAAAGATATTCCATGCGTGCAGAAAGGGGGTCAAGCATCTCAGGGCAGAGAAAGCAACACCTTCCATCAACTCAAAGCCTGTGAGCATTGAAGAGGCGTTGAAAGCTGCAGGAAAGATAGTAAAAAATGCAAACAACCTTGTTATCTTCGGCCTTGACACAATTCCCTGTGAAGCTCAGGAAAAGGCCATAGAGCTTGCAGAGGCAAAAAATGCGGTTATAGATGACTGCTCATCCTTCTGCCTTGGCGACTTTGTTGAGCTGATTCTGAAGAAAAAGGTGCCGACTGCCACACTTGACGAGGTCAGGGATAAAGCATACGTCATTCTTTACTGGGGTTCAAATCCTCACCAGAGCCTTCCGAGGCACATGTCCCGCTTCACTTACTATCCAAGAAGCGGTAAAAGGCAGAGAGGGTATGAAGAAGACCGCTATCTTGCTGTCGTTGACGTGAGGATGAGCGAAACAGCAAAGCTGGCGAAGAAGGGTGGCAGATTTGTAATGGGCAATGATCTGGATGTAATAGATTCATTCTTCAAGGCCATGGAGGGTAAGGCGGGAAAACATCCTGAGGTTGCTGCAATACTGAAAGAGATGCAGAAAGCTGACTTTAACGTAATATTTGGAGGCCTTGGCCTCAGGTACGGGCTGAAAGGAGATTACAGCAGGTTTGTAGAGCTAATTGAAAAGCTTAATGAAATCAGCAGGGTTGTTTTCATTCCAGCTGGCTTCCACGCCAATATGCGTGGCTTCAACGAGCTCATGTTTAAAAAAACTGGCTTCATTAACGCTTACGACTTCTCAAGCGGCGAAAGAATAACATTTGGCGAAGCTGTAAAGCATGCAGACACTGCGCTTGTAATTGGCAGCGATCCGGTGAAATCCCTGCCACCATACATCGCTGCCAGACTTGCAGAGATAAACACAGTCGTTGTAAATCCTTCGCAATCTCTGACCGCAAGAATCGCAAAGGTCGTTATACCAACTTCTATTTCTGGTGTCGGGCAGGGCGGGACGATGGTGAGGAGCGACGGTCTTACTGTAGAACTCGAGCCCTTTGAGGAGAGTGTGAGCGATGCTGAAGTTATAATCTCTCTGCTGGAGGTGGTCTGATGCTCAACTTTGGTAAATTTTTGAAAATGGAGGCGAGGGTTGTTGTTGCAAGAGATGTTTTGAATGAAGAGAAGGCTGTTGCCCTCGTAAGCAAAGATTTTGCGGAAAGAGTGAGTCTGAAGAACGGGCAGCCGTTGAAGATTAGCAGAAATAAGAATTCGGTCACGTTTAGGGCTGTAATTTCAGAGTTTGCTGAAGGTACGGACATTGTAATCCCGGCAGGCTTTTACGCAAGCCAGCTTGCAGATTTTAATGCATTTAAGCAATTTACCGCTTCAATTGAAGTTGGTGATGAGGTTGATACTGTAGACGACTTTATGAATGATAGATAATGTTAAATTCAGAGGCTTAAAATTTGGAGCATGGATGCATGTTACCCGCTCCTTCGCCCGGGGAATTTCATGCCTGCGGATTACTCTGCCCGGCTTCTTAGCCTGATAGAGGTCTCGATAGAAGCATTGAATTCAGGGGTATTGAATTTGGGATTAGTAACACCTTTGAATACTAAACTAAATAAAAGTAATAACTCAATTATAAATACCGATAATTTTAAAAACCATACACCTGAGAAGGTCAAACTCCATAAGATAATAGAAAGTAGATAAAAAATGAAGTGACAGTGCAGAGGTATATAATATTGGTAAATCCGGGGGGAAGCGAATGGGTTTCGAACTCAGGGAAGGAATGTTTGTGCTGGACGAAATGAGGAATGTGAATATAAAAATAGGTAGAGTTATCGAGGAAGAGAAAGAAGAAAAGGAGTGGGAGCCTGCGGGCCCAACTCCAAAGCCCCACATTCTTGATTTAAGGAGATGGGATCGCAAGTTGCTTGAGCGCTATGAACCAATATATGCACCGATGCAGGATTTCTGCAATTTATGCACTATGGGCCCGTGTGAACTTTCTCAGAACAAGGAAGGAGCATGTGGAATAGACTTGAAAACGCAGAAGGCAAGACTTGTAACAATTGCCTGTCTTATTGGAGCATCCGCTCATGCTGCCCATGCAAGACACCTCCTTGAATACGCACTTGAGAATTTTGGCCATGACTACCCGATAAACCTTGGGAGTAACGTAAATGTTGAGGCGCCCAACATCAGGCTCGTCTGCGGTATAAAACCGGAAAAACTTGGACATCTTGAGGAGGTTCTTGACTACGTTGAACAGGGCCTGGTTAGAGTCCTCCACACCATACATACCGGTCAGGAGGAAGACTATCTTGACTTCGAATCGAAAGCATTTGAAGTGGGAATGCTCGATCACGTTGCAATGGAAACGGCCGATTTAATCCAGATCGCTGTTTTCAACTATCCTAAGGGAGAACCGGACGCTCCACTTATAGATATAGGTTTTGGAGTTCTCGATACAGATAAACCTGTGCTTCTTGTCATCGGCCATAATATATTGCCTGCGAGAAATATAGACGATTATCTGAGAGAACACGGGCTTGAAGACGAAGTGGAAATTGCCGGCTTATGCTGTACTGCCATCGACACAAGCCGTTACGATCCCAAGGCGAAGATAGTCGGAACTCTGAGCTATGAGCTCAGAGCGATAAGATCAGGTATAGCAGATGTTGTCGTGACAGATGAACAGTGTATAAGGGCTGACACTTTAAGAGAGTGCTCCAGGCTTGGAATTCCAGTTATAGCGTCATCCGAAGCTGCAGCAAGAGGTTTGCCCGACAGAACAGACGAAAATCCTGATGTTATAATTAACGACCTTGTGAGTGGAAGAGAAAGGGGCGTACTCATAAGAGACCCGGATAAGGTAGGTGAGATTGCAGTAAGAGTTGCAATGGAGATGAGAAGAAAGAAGGGTAGAAAACCAGCCTTTATGGAGGATGGTGAGCTGAAGGCTGAAATAGCAAAGTGTACTGCCTGTATGGGGTGTGTTTTTGCATGCCCCCACAACCTGAGGATTGATAGGGCAATGAGTGCTGCGAAGGATGGAGATTTCAGCATCTTCAAAGAGCTTGAAGGCTCATGCATTGCATGTGGGAGATGCGAGCAGGTATGCCCGAGGGACATCAGGATAGTTGATGTCATCATGAAATCGAGCTACGACAGCCTTGTCTCAAAAACAGGCAAGATGAGAGCGGGAAGAGGCCCAATTCAGGACACCGAGATCAGGAATGTCGGTCAGCCGATAGTTATGGGGACAATTCCGGGAGTCATTGCTCCCATCGGTTGTCCAAACTATCCAAGATCGAGAAAGGAAGTCTCCGAAATAATAGAAGAGTTCTTGAAGAGGAAGTACATAGTGGCAACAACAGGCTGTCATGCGATGGACTTGGGAATGTATAAGGATGAGGAGGGCAAGAGCCTTTATGAGAAGTATCCCGGCTCATTTGATGCTGGCGGCTTAGTGAACTGTGGTAGCTGTGTTTCGAATCCTCATATAAGCGGGGCAGCTATTAAGGTTGCGAATATATTTGCCCTGCGCCCACTTCGTGCAAACTATGCGGAAATAGCTGATTACATACTTAACAGGGTTGGAGCAGTTGGCCTTGCATGGGGGCCTTACAGCCAGAAGGCTGCAAGTATTGCAACTGGCTTCAACCGCCTCGGCATCCCGGCAGTTGTTGGGCCGCATGCAGCCAAATACAGAAGGGCACTCATAGGCAAGTTCTGGAAAAAGGAGAACTGGTGGGTTTACGACATAAAGTCCAAAAAGCGCATGAATGTTGAGCCATGTCCTGATGCTTTGCTTGTAGCTGCAGAAACAAAAGAAGAGGCAATAGTTCAGCTTGCAAGGCTATGTTTACGGCCTGCTGATACATATATGGGCAGACAGATAAAACTGACCCATTATATAGATCTGAGCAAGAAGTATCTCGGCTGTCTGCCGGATGACTGGCATCTGTACGTGAGAAGTGAGGCAGATTTACCACTGAAGATGAAGGATGAACTTCTCAAGTTACTTGAGGAAGAGCACGACTGGAAGATTGACTGGCAGAAAAAGAAAATCCTCAAGGGGCCAATAAGGATGTACGACTCGGGATTCAATCCGACGATACTTGAAGAGGTCTTTGATAAGTACTCGAGGTGATTGCATGGCTGAGGCAAAGAGGAAGGCTAAAAAACCTCCTGAGAAGCTGTTTAATACGGCTGACGTTCAGGCCAGCAGATCTGCAATGCTTGCAAAGCCGAACGTGCTGGTGAAGATGATTAAAAGGGCAAAAAACCCTGTCCTGATTACGGGAGGAAGGTTGCTTGAAGACAGAAGGCTTGTGGATTACGCCGTCAGGATGCACGATAGTGGTATCGCAGTGATTGCAACTGGGGCATCGAGCAAACTCTTCATAGAACGGGGAATCAGGCCGGATGCATGTGTTTTCTCCCTGCATTATATAACCCAGTTTCTCTTGGATGAGAGCTGGCAGGGTTTCAGAGGTAAACCCTACGACCTCGCACTTTTCCTTGGGTTTGAGCCGTACTACCTTTCGAGGATGTTATCAGCGTTGAAGCACTTCTCAAAGCTAACAACTGTGAGCATAGATGCATTCTACCAGCCTCATGCAAAATTCAGCTTCCCCAATACCCTTGATTTGCACCATGAAATGCTGGAAGAATTCGTTTCCGCCTTAGGAGGTGGCAGCATTGGAAAGAAAGAAGATTAAGGTACCGAAAAAAGTGAAGAAAAAGGCCAGTGTCGGAGAAGAAACCTTTCCCTTTGATATTTCTCCAATGTATGAAGGCGAAAGAATAAGGAAGGGGGAGATGTACGTTGAACTCGGAGGGCCAAAGCAGGTCGGATTCGAGCTTGTGGTTGCACTGCCCACGGAAGAAGTAGAGGACATGAAGGTCACGCTTGTAGGCAACGATCTTGATGAGCTTGAAGAAGGAAAGGCGCATCCATATGCGATGATATACTATGTTGCCGGTTCGCAGATTGATCCAGATCTTGAGCCGGTCATAGAAAGGAGAAATCATGACTTTCAGAACTTTATAGAAGGTTACATGCATCTGAACCAGAGGTACGATATCTGGGTGAGAATAGGTAAAAATGCAATTGGCAAAGGACTCAAAAGCCTCACTCAGATAGCAAAGGCAACAATGATGCTTTTCAAGAATGAAATGCCGTTCATTGAGAAAATAGAGGCGCTTTATATAACTGAAGGTAAATTGGTTGAAAAGCTGCTGAAGGAATATGCAATGCCCATCTACGATGAGAGAGATGCAAGGGTGGAATCGCTTCACGACGAGGACGTAAATGAGTTCTACTCATGCACGCTGTGTCAGAGTTTTGCTCCGACGAACGTCTGCATAATTAGCCCTGACCGCCCCTCGCTTTGCGGAGCAATATCGTGGTTTGATGGGAGAGCTGCAGCAAGGGTTGATCCTGAAGGGCCAAATAGAGCAGTGCCAAAGGGAGAACTTATAGATCCAATCGGGGGAGAATACACAGGCGTAAATGAATTTGCTGTGGAAGAGAGTGGCGGGGAGTGTGAACGGGTTAAACTTCACAGCTTTTTTGAATATCCTCACACCTCATGTGGTTGCTTTGAGGTTATAGGCTTCTACATGCCTGAAGTGGATGGTATCGGCTGGGTTCACAGGGGATATCCGGAACCGGCGCCAAATGGTCTGACGTTTTCAACAATGGCGGGACAGACAGGGGGAGGTAAGCAGATAGTTGGCTTCCTCGGCATTGGAGTGAGCTACTTCAGGAGCAAGAAGTTCATTCAGGCTGACGGTGGATGGTATAGAGTGACCTGGATGCCCAAAGAATTGAAGCAAAGGGTTGAAAGGTTCATACCAGAAGATATTGTGGATAAAATTGCAACAGAGGAGGATGCAAGAACTATTGATGAACTGAAAGAGTTTCTTGAGAAGGTTGAACATCCCGTGGTAACAGGAGTTGTCAGGCCGGTTGACAACAAAAGAATAACAGATGGCTGGGTTAAAGAGAAAGAGGTGAAAGAGGTGAAAGAAGGGAGAGCTGAGCCTGCGACCCAGCAGGTATCGCCATCGTCTGGTGTGAGTATATCGCCTACACAGGGAATAAGGCTTGTAATAAAGGATGCAAATATCTATATTGATAAAATTGTGCTCAGAAAAAAGAAAAATGAGGGGGAGTAAGGCTGGCGGTTATAGCTGTAACTGGGAAAGGAGGGACAGGAAAGACATTAGTTGCGGCTTTGCTTGTTCACTTCATGTCTAAAAAATACAGGGTCTTGGCAGTTGATGCAGACCCGGACTCTAACTTAGCTGATGCACTTGGAATTGAAGGATACAGAACAATTGGTCAGATAAGAGAACTCTTCCAGCACGGCAGGGATGAAATGAGGACAATAAACAAAGAAAGCTGGATTGAGGGAAAGATATACGGTGAAGTAGTATTCGAAGTAGATGACTTCGATTTGCTTGTGATGGGCAGGCCGGAGGGAGAGGGCTGCTACTGCTTTGTCAACAACATGCTGAGAGCCGTGCTCAGGAAACTCATGAGGCATTATGATATCGTAATAGTGGACTGCGAAGCAGGACTGGAGCACTTCAGTAGAAAGACTATACCTGAAGCGGACACGATCATAGTGGTTACCGATGCATCCAGAAAGGGGTTTAAGACTGCTGTTAGAATAAGAGAACTTGTAACAGAACTTGGAATTAAAGCTGGAATATATCTTATCGCAAACAGGATTGGAGAGGGTGATGAAGGAACTGTGGCTGAACTGGCAGGAAAAGAGAATTTCAAGTTACTGGATACCTTGCCCTACGATGAGGATGTTGCAAAAGCAGACTTGGAAGGACTGCCTGTGCCCCTGAACAGCAAAGTTGCTAAAAGAATTGAAAAGCTTGCAGAGGTGTTGATCTGTGAGGCTAAATCTTGAGGAATTTTTCAAACTCCTCAGTAAATACGAAATTGAGGAAATTGAGGGATTAAAACTCGAAGGTGATATAGAAATTGAAATAGAAGAGGGTGCAGCTATTGATGTGATAAATGAGATCAATCTTGCAATGCAGCATCTGATGAAGGCTCTCTCAATGCTTGGAGCCGCTCCTGTTACTCCTTCCTTACCCTCAGCTCCTGTCCCTCATAGAGAATTCAGGCTTCTGGAGGAGAAGTTTGAACCCCTTCCTGTGAAGTACTCGGGAACCATTCAGGAAGTCCAGCTTGGGGCAAAAAGGAGTGAGGGTGGAAGCAGAGGCAGCGTTGTGAAGCTTGGAGGTGAGAGGAGTTTACCGTTCTATCTATTTGACTCTCCGCAACCCAATCTGCCGGCGATAGCTATTGATGTATTTGACAGGCCCATTCCATTACCGAAGGCCGTGAGGGAGCACTACAGTGATGTTATGGAAAATCCAGGAGAATGGGCAAAGAAGGCAGTTAAGCTGGGGGCAGATGTTGTAACAATTCATCTTGTCAGCACAGACCCTCTGATTGACGACACACCACCAGGCGAGGCAGCGAAGGTAGTTGAGGAGGTTTTGCAGGCGGTAAAGGTGCCGGTAATTGTTGGAGGGAGTGGAAATAAGGAAAAGGATCCGGTAGTTCTTGAAAAAGCTGCTGAAGTTGCAGAAGGAGAACGGCTTCTGCTTGCGAGTGCAACCCTCGACATGGACTGGGAGAGAATAGGAAATGCGGCGAAAAACCACGGTCATGTAGTTCTTTCATGGACTCAGATGGACATGAACAACCAGAAAACGCTTAACCGTTATCTGTTAAAGAGGCTTGAGTTACCGAGAGAGAGTCTTGTAATGGATCCCACCACTGCAGCACTTGGTTACGGTCTTGACTATGCTTACACCAACATGGAAAGAATCAGAATTGCCGGCCTGAAAGGTGATGAAGATCTATCATTTCCAATTTCGAGCGGTACGACAAATGCCTGGGGGGCGAGAGAGGCATGGATGAAGGACTCGCCAATCGAAGGAGATACGTCCTGGGGACCAAGAGAGCTCAGAGGACCACTCTGGGAGATCACGACAGGTTTAACCCTTTCACTTGCTGGCGTTGATTTGTTCATGATGATGCATCCTGCTGCAGTTGCTGTGATGAAGGAGTTCATGGCAACACTTGGTGGAAGGAAAGATAGAATTGAAACAGAAGACTGGGTTGGTGTCGAGCTATGAAGGTCAAGAGCCCTCTGGAAATTTACAGGCTTCTCCCCAAAACGAACTGTAAGGAGTGTGGCTACGATACCTGCATGAGCCTGGCAGCACACATAATAGACAGGTCTGCAAAGCCAGAGGACTGTAAACCACTTGTTGAGGATGCAAAGCATGATGACGAGGCAAGACAAAATCTTGAGAAGCTGATAGAGCTGACTTCTCCGGAAATTGATGAAGTTATCGTCGGAAAAGACCTGAAGATTGGAGGGGAAGAAGTTCTTCACAGGCATGAGCTGACATTCTTCAATCCAACAGCTCTGTTCTTCGATGTATGGGACACAATGGATGATAAGGAGATCGACAGGAGATGCAGCAAAGTGGTTGGATACAGGAAGTTCTATGTTGGAAGGTTCCTTACACTTGATGGTATTGCCGTGAGATGTACATCGGGCAATCCGGAGAGATTTGCCGAGGTTGCGAAGAAGGTTGCTGGATATGGAAGTCCTATCGTTCTTGTCAGTCTTAATGCAAGCTGTATGCGTGCAGCCCTTGAAGCTGTCGGAGAGCACAATCCGTTAATATATGCAGCAACCTTAGAAAACTGGGAGGAGTTCCTCAAGCTTGCTCTCGAGTTCAAAACTCCTGTCGTTGTTAGAAGCCAGGATCTGGATGCATTGAAGAGCCTTGCTGCTACTTTCAGATCCAGTGGAGTAAAGGTTGTCCTCGATCCCGTAACAGAACCGGTGGGTGAAGGACTCAGAGAAACGTTTGAAAGGGTAATCCAGCTCCGCAGAACTGCCATTCTTGGAGGAGATAAGGAGATTGCATGTCCACTCATTATTACACCCATTGCTGCATGGAAAGCTGAGGGAGATGCAGTAAGTAGGGCGTACTGGGAAACCGTAATTGCCTCACTGTTTATTATAAAGTACGGGGATGCAATGATACTCCACAGCTTGGAGCCTTACACGATAATGCCTCTGATAATGCTTCGAGCCAATATCTATACAGATCCCAGGACACCCGTTCAGGTTGAAGCCGGGTTGAGAGAAATAAACAGTCCGGATCCGGACTCACCTGTTTTTATAACTACAAACTTCGCTCTGACTTACTACACGGTTGAAAGCGATCTGACGAGCGGGAAGATAAAGGGCTGGCTGCTCGTTCTCGATACTGAAGGACTGGGAGTTGAGGTCAGCGTTGCAGGCGGTCAATTTACGGCTGAAAAGGTTAAAGAGCTAATAGACAAGACAGGCGTGGCTGAAAAGGTCAATCACTCCTATCTCGTCATTCCAGGACTTGCAGCAAGATTACAGGGTGCAATAGAGGATGAAACAGGCTGGAGGGTTCTTGTCGGTCCTACAGATTCGGGCAGAATAAAGGGCTGGCTTGAGAAGAACTGGCCTCCAAAGTAGTTTTTCTTCCTTCACCGTTAACTTAAAATACCCATCTGGTTGCCTGTGAATCCACAAAGCTACTCATCACAAATTGCCATTAGAGTTAATCGCCACAGTCCGGAAGGCCGTAGGAGGCAAAGGCCGCTGCACTACGGGGTGATAAGAATGCTGGTAGAAAAAGAGAAAGTTGAAAAAGCAATAAAAAAGGCTGTTGAGGAAGCAAAGCAGAGAAAATTTGTGGAAACAGTTGACATGGCTGTCAATCTCAAAAATGTGGATATGAAAAGGCCCGAAAACAGAATTGATGCCGTTGTTGTGTTACCACATGGTATAGGTAAGCCGAGGAAGGTTGCAGTGTTTGCAAAGGGTGAGACAGCGCTTAAAGCAAAGGAGGCCGGAGCACATGTAATCTCACCTGAGGAAATTGGTGAGCTTGCAAAGAACAAGAGAAATGCCAGAAAGATTGCCAGGGAATACGACTTCTTTATAGCTGAGGCTCCACTCATGCCTGAAATTGGTAAAAGGCTTGGGCCAGTTCTTGGACCTCGCGGGAAGATGCCCCAGCCAATCCCACCTCTATCCAATCCGGCTCCGGTTATAGAGAGGTTGAGAAAGTCTGTGAAGATAAGGACAAAAGACAAGCCGACGTTTCATGCACCTATTGGTGGAAGAAACATGGAACCTGGGAAAATGGCAGAAAATGCGCTCGAGATCTTCAAGATTATAGAGAACAAGTATGAAAACCCCGTGCAGAGTATCAAATCAATTTACGTTAAAACCACGATGGGGCCTGCAGTGAGGGTCATTTGAGGTGAGAATAATGGCTGCTATTAGAGGGACACCAAAACCTTGGAAAGTTCAGGCTGTTGAGGAAGTGAAGCACCTTTTTACTGACTATCCTGTTGTGGCTATTATAAGTTTTAGAGATGTATCTGCAAGGCGAATGCAGGAGATAAGAAGAAAATTAAGAGATTTAGCCGTTATCAGGGTGGTGAAGAACTCACTCATAGAAAAAGCCATAAGAGCTCTTGATGGAAAACACGAGAATTTGCTTGACTTCTTGGGCGATCAGGTTGCAATTGTTGCAACCAATCTCAACCCATTCAGGCTGTATAAAATAATTGAGGAGACAAAAATTCCATCTCCACTGAAATCTGGACAAATTTCGCCACTCGATGTGGTGGTTGAGAAGGGGCCGACGTCATTTCCTCCAGGGCCAGTTATAGGTGATCTGCAGGCAGGTGGTATTCCCGCTGCCATAGAAAAGGGCAAGATTGTGATAAAAAACACTGTGACTGTTGTTAAGGCCGGAGAGGTTGTCAGGCCAGAAGTTGCAAAGGCCCTTGAGCTCCTCGAGATTAAACCGGTTAAGGTTGGACTGAATGTAAGAGTCATCTGTGAGAAGGGGATACTATTTACACCGGATATGCTGGCAATTGATGCAGGCAAAGTATTCGAGGGCTTCGTCAACGCTTACAGAAAGGCCATTAACCTCGCAGTAAACGCAGCCTATGTCACTCCCGAAACTGCGGAGATACTTGTATCCAAGGCGTACATGGACGCAAGGAATCTGGCAGTAAATGCAGTCATATTTGAAAAGGGTGTTATTGAAGATATCCTTGCAAAGGCACAAATTCAGATGCTCTCACTTGCATCTCTTCTTCCGCCTGAAGCCCTTGATGAAGAGCTCTCAGCCCTTTCAGCAAAACCAGTGGAAGTTCCTGTGGCTGAGGAGAAGGCAGGAGAGGAGAAAAAAGCAGAGGAAGAAGAGGAAGAAGAGGAGAAGGAAGAGGAAGC
>JARQZL010000085.1 GCA_029984855.1 Archaeoglobales archaeon
AGCTCTTATAGTTCAGATAAGAGTTGTACTGGATCCTCGTCTTGCTTCCTCCTCTCTCTACGGCTTCAAGTATTGATGCGATTATTTCCAGCTTTCCCCTTCGCATGCTCCAATGCAAGATATGGAATTTATAAATCTTACTATCCTGCAAAAGATTTAAACATTCTCCTGCATATAATCTTTCTGAAAATAAAAATCAGGAAAGAAGGGGTTTCAGTATTACCACCCCTTTCACCCTGAATTCCTCCGGGTTTGCTTCCGTCCCTTCAATCGCCCCATAGTGCATCGGAACATAGTGTTTTGCCTGTATGTCTTTGGCTGCCTCAACAGCCTCTTTTACATCCATGGTGTAAGTACCACCTATCGGCAGAAGTGCTATATCAACTTTTATATCCTTCATCTCAGGTATTCTGTCGGTATCACCCGCATGGTAGATTCTGACTCCATCTATCTCAACTATGTATCCAACCCCACTACCTTTTTTGTGGTATGGTTTGTTTACGTTGTAAGCCGGTACTGTCTCAATCTTAACACCTTTAACCTCCAATTTATCTCCCACAGAAATCTCGCAGCTCCTGTATCCTTCCACAACGCAGCCCCTGGGATAAATGATGACGGTCTCCCCTCCAGAGAGGTGTATTATAGAGCTAACATCCTTATGGTCAAAATGATCGTGAGTCACCAGAATTATATCTGCTTTCTCCATACCTTCTGGCACTTCGAAGGGGTCGATGTAAATTGTTACACTTCCCTTTATTCTAAAACCGGCATGCTTGAGATACGTAACCTCAACCTCTTTATACACAAATGTGTTTTCATCTCCCATAAAAATGGGTAGATTTCAAAACTATATAATTTTTTCGAGTTTTCTGAATTTTCATCAAAGATGGAAAACGCACAATATCCACTGGCAGAATTTTTAAACCTGCTGAAAAATCTACCGGCGTGGAACTGGCTGAAAAAGTGGAAGAGCTCAAGCACAAAATAGGCCGTATCGTCAAGAGAAGAATAACCGAGTTCATGGAGCTTCACATGAAAGGGAACAGGGAATGGTTTTTAGAGCTGTGCTTCTGTATTTTAACGGCAAACTCATCAGCCGAGCTCGGAATAAAAATTCAGAAAGAGATAGGAGAGGACTTTCTGACGTTTAACGAGAGAGAGCTCGCTACAAAGTTGAAGATGCTTGGCCATCGATTCTACAATGTAAGAGCAAGGTATATAGTGAGCGCAAGAAAATTTGAAAGAATCAAGGAAATCGTGACTGTCATGGAGCCCTTCGAGGCAAGAGAGTGGCTTGCAGGGACAGTAAAGGGGATCGGGTACAAAGAAGCAAGCCATTTTCTTCGAAACGTCGGATATTTTGACTTTGCTATTCTTGACAGGCACATTCTGCGAATTATGAGCGACTACGGGCTGATAGAAATACCGAAGAGTCTCAGCAGGAAAAAATACATGGAAATTGAAGAGGTATTCAAAGAACTTGCCAGAAAAGTCTCTTTGAAGCCGGGAGAGCTCGATTTATACCTGTGGTATATGAGGACCGGGCATGTTCTAAAGTGATTGCGAGAACCGTGCAATAATCCTGCAAAGGCCACTCGAGGGAGCTATGGTTCAATCCCCCTGTTAGTAATTCTGAATGTGCAACTTCTCCCCTCCGGCATCGAGCGGTGCTTCATCAGAGTTGCTTTCCTCTCACCGTTTAGCTTTTCCAGCGCAATTATCACTTTCGAGATGTGCTCTACGCTCGGCCCTCCAAGCGGTCTGTCCTCACCTTTCCAGACATCTGTGAACATCTGGTTTGTTACGACCACCGCAAGGTTGTGCTTCCTTGCAAGCCCGAGCAGGAAGGTTAGCTGCTGTATTAGCTCTCTCTTCATCTGAATTGCTCTTTCATCTTCGAGCTCGCTCCTGTACAGTGCTGTAAAAGAGTCAACTATTATAAGTCTCAATTCATCTTTTTTGCACAGTTTTGCAAGCTCTTTTATTGCAGCGCTTTGCTGCTTGAAGTCAAAAATATCATATATATATACATTTTTTAACACTTCTTTCTCTGCAAATATCTGCTTCACTCTCTCCCCTGAAAGACCCTCTGTGTCGAGAAATGCAACCTTCCCGAAATGAATGGCTGTATTGTATGTGAGCATAAGACAGATCGACGTCTTTCCGGTTCCGCTTGGCCCGTATATCTGAGCAATTGTTCCCGTCTCAAAACCACCCCCGAGAAGGGAGTCTATACATGTGCTCCCCGAAGGCAACTTGATAGCCTCCATTCTATATCCTCCTGAGGATTTCCCTGTAAACAGCCTGGAGCGGCATGTTCAGTTTCTCTGATATTGCTTTAACATCTTCAAACTCCGGCTTAACGATCGGGATTCCGGGATAAGACGTTTTAACCCTTACTCTGAACTTTACACCGTCTATTTCCACATCTTTCACTTCTTCCTTCCTCTCTGCAATTATCCTGTGATAGACCGGGATTATCCTGACGCCTATGGAACCTGTTTCCTCCATCATAACCTTTGCAACCTCCTCTGCATCCTCAAGCTTTGAGATTGCCCTTATAAGGACCGCCGGTCTTCCTTTTTTCCCCAGAACCTGAATGGCATTAACGTCGTAAGCCTGGGTTGAAATTCTCTCAACTGCATGACCAAGGACTTCCCCACTTGCATCATCCACTGTCGTCTCAAGCAGAGCTATTGAGTCCTCACCTTTTGTTTCTGCAAGAATGAGCCTGAAAAGACTCCTCTTTCCAGCAGAGTAGCTTGTTGATTTCACGTAGAACGGAAAATCAGGCTTTCCTTCACAAAAGTGTGTGAGAATTGCGGCGGCGGTTGGAGTGAGCAGTTCACCTTCTCCTCCAGAAATAACCTCTATCTTTGAGTCCCTCAAAATCTCAAGGGTTGCAGGGGTGGGAACTGGCAGCTCTCCATGTCCGGTCTTCACAAATCCGCTCCCGAGTCTTACCGTAGTGGCGAAAAACCTGTAACCTCTTTTTCTCAACCTTAAAATCCCTGTTGTTGCTGCAACAACATCAAAGATTGCATCATCACTTCCCACCTCATGGAAAACTGCATTTTTATAATCCCTTCCATGGATTGTGCCTTCAGCAATTGCAATTCTTTTGAAAATAGCTTTTGATTCCTTTTTTACCTCATCACTTAAATCTGATGAATCGATAATGCTCAGAACTTCTTTAAAACATCTTTCGCAGTGTTTTTCATTCACATCAAGCTTTTTTGCTTTTATTCCGTTTATCTGGACATCCTCGACTCGAAATGATACATTAATGCCGAGGCTTCTGACTATAGACTTCAGATCATCCTCGATGAGAGAGACACCCAGCATTGATGAGACTATTATGTCCCCACCAGCTCCATTGAATGCATCGAATACCGCAACCATCATTCCAACAGAAGTTTTTTTATACGGTTTATTTAAATTGTCATTATGGCATCTGAAATTAGCCTCAAGGTGAATCAGGCTTACCCGAGTGACTCAGGGAGAGGTATTGCCAGGCTTGACCCGGATGCGATGCTCAAGCTCCAGATCTCTCCTGGAGATATAATAGAGATCGAGGGCAAGCGAAAGACGGTTGCAAAGGTATGGAGAGCTCCAAAGCGTGACTGGGGTAGAGGCATAGTTCGCGTTGATCGCTTCATAAGAGAGAACGCAGGTGTAAGTGTCGGTGATACCGTCAAGGTTAGTAAAACTGCCTATCAGCCAGCCAAGGTTGTTATAATTGCTCCTCTTCGCAAAATGGATATTAGAGTTTATGGAATGGATATTGGAGACTATCTGAAGCACCAGCTCTTGAAGAGACCGGTTGTAGAGGGGGATCTGATTCCCCTGATTGGCGCTCCCGCTCTTGCTGGCTTTGGCAAATACGGGCAGCAGGCTCTGCTCTTTGTTGCTGTGAAAACAGAACCAAAGGGTGTTGTGATAATAGATGAACTCACCAAGGTTGTCTACCGTGACAGGCCTGCAAAGGGCTTTGAGAGGCTTGGAAGAGGTGGGATTACTTACGAAGATATTGGAGGGCTTAAGGAGGAGCTCCAGAAAGTTAGAGAGATTATAGAACTTCCATTGCGGTATCCGGAACTATTTCAGCGCCTCGGTATCGACCCTCCGAAGGGTGTTCTGCTTCATGGCCCGCCCGGAACTGGCAAAACGCTGATAGCCAAGGCGGTCGCAAACGAAATCGGTGCAAGTTTCTTCACAATAAATGGCCCCGAGATAATGAGCAAGTTCTATGGAGAGTCGGAACAGAGGCTGAGGGAGATATTTGAGGAGGCAAAGGAGAACGCTCCTTCAATAATATTCATAGACGAAATAGACTCAATTGCTCCAAAGA
>JARQZL010000086.1 GCA_029984855.1 Archaeoglobales archaeon
AGGGAACTCGAAGAAGAGTACAGCAGGAAGACGGGCTTCAACATAAAGGTGGAGGCAGACAGGGACGGAGCGACAGTCTGGATCAACGACCTGCAGTTCGACTACGAGTTCGTAGAGGAGCTGCCGGGAGAGCCTGGAGAGCTTGGAGATGAAATGGGGGGAGATGCAGGAGATACAGGAGGGAGAGGCGAAAGAGCAAGGAGAGGAATCGGATCGGACGATCTGGCGTACATTCGTTGACACTTTTTCTGAATTGCCCTAACAACCTAGATTTTTGGATTTTGATTTTGAGAAGCCTACAGGAGGTCAACTACCATGGAGACAGCTTTCAACGCTCGATGGCAACCCGTGATTTTGACCTTAGACTTAGGGTAGTCAGCTGTTTCCCAGCAACTTAACAAAACATAACTAGGCACAAAACAAAACGGGATTGCCAACTAAAGTATTTATATTTTTGCGAAATACTGGTTCTGATTGAGGGTGGTGGTAACGAAATGAAGCAACACCTCAGCTACGCCTTACCGGCTCCAGAATCGTGGACTAGCTATTTGAGGAAGTTCGAAGAGTTTGTCGTTGACGTTGCCAACCACTTCCTTGACAAAGTGTGGGACGAAGAGATCATAGACGAGGTACACTCCTACGGACTCAAAGCGGAAAACGGAGAAATACGCTACACGAAGCCAGCGTACAAGTTCTTCGAGCAGAAAAAGCGTCAGCCTGAAGAAGAGTGGTGGAAAGAACTGCCATCACGCTTCAGAAGGGGGATAATGGAGAAGGTTGGGAGAGCTTTAAGATCTCAGAAGGAGAGGAAGGACTGTTTTTACGACGTATTGCCGATATTTCTGGATTACTACGATCCGAGCGTTGAAGATGTAAAAAAGAGGAAGTGGAAGGCATTCAAGAAGGTAAGGCGGCAGTTAATAGATGACAGAAAGTACCACGACTACAACCTGCTGAAACAGGTCGTTTACCAGGTAGCCCACTACTACGAGAGAAACGGTAAGCTGCCGGAGAAGTACGTTGAAGCAGTCAAACCGGAGTTTAAGGCAGGAACGTTCCCCTTCGATGTTGATGACGGCAAGATCGGTAAGCAGAGCGGAGACAGAGGAAGGCTCTTCCAGATGTATTACAAGACCGAAGGTGAAATCAAACTCGTGCTTAAAGTAAAGCTTCCTGTCGTCAAGGAAGACAGAACGATTGAGTGGAGGTGGTTCGAAGAAAATATTGAAGCCTATCCAAAATTCGAAGAGATGCTGAAGAAGTACGGGATAAAGAAACCCATCCTTGTGAGGAGAAGGCTGAAAAGCGGATTTCACCGATACCAGCTCGTCTTTCCTTTTGAAGTTGATGGGAGTGAAGTCGAGAGCGGGGACGAGAGCGGGGGCGAGAGCGGGGAGGGAGGAGAACCGTACTTCAGATACCTCTCGATCGATTTAAACGAGAGAAAGCTTATAGCTGCAGTCGTCATGGACAGCAACAACAACCAGCTTACACCGCCTATCTTCATCGAAACGCTGCCCGAGATTAAAGAAAAAATCCTCCGAATCAGGAAGGAGATAAAGAACGTCTCGTCGAAGATCGGAAACTACCTCGACATAGACAACCGCCTATTTGCTGAGAGGAGGAAGAAGTGGAGTAAACTGAACAACCTGGTCGATCAGCTAACCCATGAAGTTGCAAACATCATCGTGAAAATAGCTCAGGTTATGAAGTGCTGTTACATCGTATTCGAAGACCTCAAATCGTATCAACCTCCCAGGGGTAAAGGGCTTCTCAGCTGGTTGCTGTCGATGTGGAGGCGCGGAAACGTCATAACAGTAACGAGGTACAAAGCTCTGCGTAAAGGAATCGAAGTTAAAACTGTAAAAGCGTTCAAAACCTCTCAGATCTGCCCTCACTGCAACGCAAGGGGTGAGCACGTTAAGGCTCCTGACAGGCTCGATAAGAAAGATAAAAAGTACGGGTTCTTCCACTGCCCCAAATGCGGTTATAAGGCTGACAGGGACTACGTTGCAGCTGTCA
>JARQZL010000087.1 GCA_029984855.1 Archaeoglobales archaeon
GAGAATACCTGGACGCTTTGACGCACTGAGGTGCTGTAAATTGCGTAAGAGCGTACTGGGTGTGTTATTTTTCATTTTTATTTTTGCAGGAATCCTCGATTCAGCTTACCTGCTCATCTCGTCTTGCCTCATCTCGTCTTGCTTTAGCTTTACAGGGAGTGGTGGTGTTTGTCCTGTGGGAGGTTCCTGCTGCAAGTTTCACTCGTTTTACTCTTTACTCGGACTGCTGTGGTTCACAGCAGGAGCAACCTTCGTTTTTAGGCCTGAAGCAGCCCGGTTTAGAGATCTTTCTTTCACATGGTCTCTGCTGGGAGTCGCTGGTGTTTCCTACCTCGTTTTCCTCGAAGTTTACACATACGATTTTTGCCCGTTATGCACGGTTGCACACCTGTCAGGGATCGGAGCAGTTCTCACGCTTAACTCACACATTTCACTCTCAGAATCAGAATCAGGATCAGAATCAGGATCAGGATTAAATCCGGAAGGGGGTTGTGAGAGGGAATGACACCATTTCACTCATTTACGCCCCGAACGGGAACGTTTTTTACAGAATCACCCTCTGAGGAGGTGTAAGTCGTGCTTCACAGGATCTCATCTAAACTCAAGCTCAGGCTCAGGCGGCAAAAAGGGCAAAAGTCTGGAGAAGAGTCCGGAGCCGCAGGGGAGCAAAAACCTGTGCACAGCACCGGAGACGTGAGCGGAGACGTAAGGGAACAAAAACCGGAAGAAGTGCACAGTAAAGATGTAAAGCAGAACCACGCAAAAGATGTAAAGCAGAACCACGCAACAAAGCAAATCCAAGACAGTGCAAAGCACACAAAACAAAAACAGATCCAGATGCCCCCGCTAAACCCGGAAAGGCTGTATCTGGGCATATATGACCACAACATCCGGGGGAGAATACACATCCACGTCGCTCTCCCCGATCGCTACAGGCACATTTTCGTCTGCGGCGCTACAGGGTCGGGAAAAAGCAGTTTGTTAGTCAATATGATCGTCCAGGATATCGTGAACGGCTACGGGCTCTGTTTTATCGATCCAAAGGGTGACGCTGTAGAAGAAGTCCTGATGCGCATTCCAGAGGAGAGGATAAAGGACGTGATCCTCATCGACCCTGCAAACTACGAGAAGGTCGTCGGTTTGAACTTCCTGGAGATCCCGAGGAAGGAACTTAACGAGGCCCAGCTAAACGCGATGAAGGAGGTTATCGTGGCGGATTTAATCGCACTGATGAGGCAGCAGACGCAGATATGGGGTGAAAGGTTCGGAAGGATCTTCGAGACACTCATCAGAGCGATTCTGGACTTCAACGAAAAGGTCCCGCCGGAGGAGCAGCTGACATTTCTCGATCTCTACATCCTCCTGACGGACGACGAAGTCAGGAACAAATTCGCCGAAACGGTGGAAGACCCGATCATCCGCGAGTATTTGCTCAAAGTCAACGAAATGCCTGAGGACGTGATGGAGCCCGTAATCAGGCGCTTGAACGACTGGGTGATGAACAAGATTGCGAGACAGATAGTAACGCACCGCAGCTCGAGCTTCGACTTTCGCGAGGCAATAGATACCAACAAGATAATTCTCGTAAGAGTTCCAAAGGGGGAAGTCGGAAACACGATAATGCAGCTCGTCGGAACCACCATTCTGTCCAAGATCTGGGCTGCTGCAAAGTCCAGAGTGAACCAGCGGCCAGAGGATAGGAAAGCCTTTTTCCTCTATATAGACGAGTTCGCGAACTTTGCCTTTGAAGGTTCAACCTTCGATGAAGTCCTGTCGGAGGCGAGGGCTTTTAAGTTTGGTTTGATTCTGGCAACGCAGTACCCGTCGCAGCTCTCACCGAAAGTTATGGAGGCTGTGTACTCAAACTGCGGAACGATCATAGCGTTCAACCCTCAAAACCCCAAGGATGCAGGTATACTCATCAAGAGGTATCCCGGTGTCAGGGTTGAGGACTTCCTCTCCCTCGGACTGTACAGGGCGCTGGTCAGAGTTATGATAAGAAACGAGCTCTCTGACCCGTTCGTTCTGCACACGTATCCCCCAACGAATCCCCTCAGGTCTATAGAGGAGATCGCGGAGGTTGCCAGGAAGAGCCTCGAAATATACGGCAGGGAGCGCATGACCGACGTAGAGCTTTCAGCTTCGCTGAGGAGAATAAAAGAGCTCTGTGCCACGCAGCCAAAGGTCGGACAGGTGAATGAGTTACTCGAAGCACTTTACACGCTCGTGATCAGGGGAGTTGATGTGAACTACAGGACTTTCTCGGCGGAGGCAAAGAGGAGAGGGATCTCAGTTGACGAGAGGAAGTTTGACGCATTCAAAGAAGTTTCGGATAAATCAGGGTACATAACCCTCAGAACAGATCACACCACCGGAAGAAGTATTGTAATCCCGAACGCTGAGTCTATAAGGGACGCTTTCTGGGCGGACAAGTTCGGTGAAGTAACGAGCGGGTTTATAGACCACAGGAGGACGATAATCAGGGCGTACGAGTTCTTCACCCGGATGGGGTACATCGTGGAGGTGCCGAAGAAGGGCAGGCTGAGGGCGGAGCTGGGAGACTACACTCCAGACCTTCTCCTGCGCCTCCCCGTTGGCCCCGATGTGACGGAAGTTATCTCCAGCGCATACAGGCTGGCGAAGAAAGAGCGCATAGTTGTGGAAGTCGAAACCACAACCCAGACGAGGCCCGGACAGCTCCTCAGGAAGCTTGCCAGAGCGTATAAGGCTGGCTACTTCGTCGTTTTTGCTGTGGTGGGACACGGGAAAAACGAGAACGAGTACATCTCGGTTGCGAAGTACATCTGCGAAGTCGTTCAGAACATGAGGGGGAGGCGAGGATTTTACCACACCGACGAGATCGAAACGGATCACAGGCGCAGAAGGCTCTGGGAGAACAAAGCGACCGGAGAGGTGGCTTACGAGGAGAACAGAAACCTGTTTTCGACGAAGGATGGAAAGTACCTGTGCACAGTCGATGAAGCACGGGAGAACAGGAACTGGACGTTGAAGAGGAAAGTTTTCGACCCATCTAAAGAGTTCGCAAACGTGCCAATGCCAAAGTATGGCGAGGACTGTGTTGTGCTGATATTCCCACCCGAGGGGTTCGACTTCCCGGTTGTCAAGTTCATGAAGGGTGGTACAGGCTACTACCTCATCACGCTGGACGGCAGGGAGGTCAGCGAGGAGCTGAAAAAGAAGTACAGGTCTCCCGATAAAATTGACGAGAAATACGAGGGAATCATGGAATACCTTGGCAGTCACTGAAATCTTCCAATCCTTACAAGACGACCAAGACCAAGAGCTCAAGACAGCATCAAGGTCACATCAGCATCGAGGTCTCTCTAGAAAACCTTCTTCAAAATCTTCAGAAAACCTTCTTCAAAAGACACAAAAAAATTACCGTGAGATTTTGGGAGTAAACACCACGTGTGATATGTGATGATTGTTCTGAGTACCGCAGTATCAGGATTCTGGAAAATAATTTCGTAGAAGAATCTTGATGCGCAAAGTATATATAT
>JARQZL010000088.1 GCA_029984855.1 Archaeoglobales archaeon
TTTTAAAGGAGAAAGAACTGGAAGGACTGGTTTGGGACTGTACCTTGTAAAAACTCTGATGGAGAAATATGGTGGCAGTGTTTCTGTTGAGGACAATGAACCAGAAGGGTGTGTTTTTACTTTAAGGCTTAAAGAGGTGTAATCAATGTTCACAAATGTGGTTCTTTTTAATCAAACTCCCATCATGATTATAAGATTCACAAGCATCTTAATCTCCAACCCCCTTGTTTCCTGTGGAAAATGGATGTGAGACCGTGCGTGCGGGTATAGCCTACAGCAACGCTGATGATGCAGGATCTGCTGTAAAGAGTGCATTAGATGAGGCTACTGCTCAATCCGGGGGTGCAGATTTTGTCATCATTTTCTCAACCGGGCACTATAACCTTAAGGATGTGCTCACTCATGCGCTGGATGTAACAGATAATATTGCGGGTTGTTGCAGTGCCGGAATTGTCACGCCGGAGGGAGTAATGAACAGAGGCGTGGGAATATGTGCTCTGAAGGGTGTAAAAGCCCGGACATACCTTGGAGAGGAGTGTAGCTGGAAAGAAGGGGAGCGGGCTGGCGAGAGCCTGAGAGAGATTGAAAGTGGTACAGCTCTTATCTTCCCTGATGGATGCGCTACAGGTGTCCCTGATCTTCTCAGAGGAATTTACAATCGGCTTGGTCCGGGATTTATTTACAGCGGAGGTTGTTCAGGTGATAACCTAAAAAAAGTGGAGTCCAAACAGTTCACCGAGAGAGGGTTTACAAGCGGTGGCTTCGCCGCTGCAAGCGTTGATGCTGTCCTGAGCAGTGCTGTAGGACATGGATGGTTTCCTGTAACACCTCCAATGGTTGTCACAAAAGCTTCAGGAAAAATAGTAAGCGAGATTGAGGGCAAAACTGCTTTAGATGTCTACTCAAAGTTGGTCAGATGTTCTGTAGACGATTTCGCATACCACGGCATGCGCCACCCCCTCGGTCTTCCGTGTGCATATGGGGATTTTCTTATAAGAGATCCTATAGCCGTAAGAAGTGATGGGAGTATTGAGTTTGTTAGCGAGGTTCCCCAGAACTCTGTTGTGGCTGTTATGGATTGCAGGCATGAAGATCTTATAGAGACAGCTAAAAGAGTTGCAGAAACCGCTGCAAGCGGTGTAAAAAGAGTGAAATTTGCACTGGTATTTGACTGCGTCTCAAGGTGGCTTCTTCTTGGCAGCAAATTCCAAGATGAGATCAGATCGGTAAAAGATGTTCTTGATGTTCCCTTCATCGGAATGCTGACGTTTGGTGAGATTTACGCCACCTTTAGAGTGCCACTGCTGCACAACAAAACAGTGGTCGTTGCAGCGGGAGGTGAAAAATGAGAGCTAACTCAGAGTTTCTCATGCTTCACGAGACGCTTGCAATTCCCATTCCATCGAACAAAGAGGAGTTGAAGGCAGAGATAATAGAGCGGGCTACAAGAGTTCTGGGCGCACGCAGAATCGCCCTCATTGCTAAATTCGATGGAGAGGATTACATCACTCTCTTTGGATTCAGAGATAGCGACGAAGCGGAGAGAGCGATAGAAGAGGCAGAAAATGCCTGCCCTGAAAATGTCTTCATGCACAGGTTTGATTGTGGTACTCTGTACCTTGAGCATTCAAGTGAGATAAAAGAGGAAAGAAGGTACTTCAGGCTCTTCTCCAAGCGTGTTGAGGAGATGATAAGGCACCTCGTACTGCAGAAAAGAAAACTGGAGCTTGAGAAGAAGGAGGGGTTACTCAGGTCAATACCCGATCCTGTAATCGTGGTTTCTCCCGAAGGCGTGCTGGAGGACTGCAATGATGCCTGGATTTCAAGCTCCGGATATTCTCGCTCAGAAATTATAGGTAAAAAGATGTACGATATCCCGTGCTTTGATGATGAGAGCAGGGCCAAGCTCGCTGAAATGGCCGGGAAGTGGGATCAGAAGTTTGATCTGGTTGTTGTTTCAAGGGGAAAAAAGAGATACCTTGAAGTAAATCCCGCAAGAATAAAAGATAGTAAGGATTTTATCCTGGTGTGCAGAGATGTAACAGAGATCAGAGAGTTAACAACAAAATTCTGGAGGACTGTTGATTTACTCAACACTCTTGTTGATTCCATCCCCGATATTGTCTGTTTCAAAGATGCCAGCGGCAGAAACGTAATTGTAAACAATGCTTTTGCAGAGTTTTTGGGGAGGCCAAAAGAGGAACTTATAGGAAAAACTGATGAGGAGATCTTCCCGCCCTGTCTTGCAGCTCAATTCAGAGAGAGTGACGGGCTCGTGATGTCCAAAGGCAGTGTTGTAAGAGTTGAAGAGACCGGTTATATCAACGGTAGAAAAATTATCTTCGAGACATTAAAGGCCCCTGTCTATGACAAGAATGGAGAATCTATCGGAATAATCAGAATAAGCAGAGATGTAACAGAGCGTATAAGAATTGAGGAGCTCATGCGCTTCAGAACTCTCATGGACTACAGCAACGATGCAATATTCCTCGTAGATGCTGACAGTGGTAGAATCGTAGACGCCAACCTCACTGCGTGTCAGTGGCTTGGATACGCAAAAAAGGGACTTCTGAGAAGGAAGGTAACTGATGTAATGGATGTACCAGCATGGAATAAGCAAACAGTTGAAGGATGGCACATCAGGAGGGATGGCTCCAGATTCCCCATCTCGGTCAGCCTGAAAGAGGGTGAGCTTGAGGGCAGAAAGTATCTGGTCATAATATCCAGAGACATAACCCGGCTGAAAGAGGCAGAAGAAAGAATCAGAAAAATGAACAGACACCTGAGCCTGATAAACAAGATCCTGAGACACGATTTAAAGAACAACATGACTATTATCTGCGGATATCTCGACCTGTATAAAGAGTCGAGCAACAAGGAATTTCTCGACAGAATTGAGAGGAGACTGGGACTGTGTTCAGAGCTGATAAACACTGTTAGAGAGCTCGAAGAGGCAATAATGTCTGGAGAAAGTCTGAACACCGTAAATCTGTCAGAAATTCTCGAGAAAGAACTGGATAAGGTGAGAGATAAATTAAGCGTAAACGCTGTAATCCCTGAGGGCGTCACAGTAAGGGCAGATGATATGTTACCCTCAGTTTTTGAGAACATACTGCTTAACTCAATTTTTCACAACGACAAAGAAGAGAAGAAGGTCTGGGTTAGTGTGAGCAGAAAGGATGGATGGGTAGAGGTGAGGATAGCAGATAACGGCCCGGGGATACCGGATGAGATCAAGGATGAAATATTCAAAGAAG
>JARQZL010000089.1 GCA_029984855.1 Archaeoglobales archaeon
GCTAGGAAAGACCAATGATTTTGTAAATCCATTGTTAATATTTGTTCAATATTTTCACTATACATTTATTACCAAACAGAGAACGAAGAGCTGAAGATGTGAATGGGAAAAAATAAGTTTTGGAGCATGTGGGAGAGGCATTAGAGATGGAGGTGTGCAAATGAGTATAAGTAAAAAATTTAGAGAACAGATAAGGAGAGATGGGGGCGAAATACCGGGGGCCCTCCTAAATATATTGGAAACAGCGGAGGCTGCCTTAGAGTACTACAGGGAGTCGACCGGCGAAGAAATAGACTGGGATGTAATAATATCAGAATTCGTGGGAGACATAAAGGAAGAGCTACAAAAAATCGAGAAATACCTAGCGGTTTGAAGTGCGGGTCTAATTTTTCTTTTTACATTTAACATAATTTCCTGATAAGAATGGGCACAAAGTGTGTGTGAAGTCCTTGTCTTTTTGGGATTTTTGTGTTTTTTTCTGTTGAGAGTTAGGAGGTCAAAACCATGCGGATGAAACCCGTGCTTTTAGTTAGTGTGTTTTTGGTTGGATGTCTGGTGCTTGGTTGTGTTGACACGAGTTACGGGAATAAAGGACAACCCATCGTGACGCTAGTAAAAAAATACAATAGCGGGCAAGCACTGGTCAGAGTCGATTGGACTGGCAGTGATTGGAGAAACGAGACGCAGATGCTGGATGCTGGGATGAAGTGGGCTTCAGAGCATGGATATAAGGTCGTGGCCGTCGTAGGTCTTCAGAGAGATATGGCAAACACGGTGTTTTTCGTGTTGGATAAAGCACAGGAGGAATGAGTATGAGTAACCGCTTAGGCATGGGGGTAGCTACGGCAGGGATATGGCTCGGCGTAGGGATTTCCACACACGCAGGCTACCCTGAAGTGTCAATCTTCGCAATGATAGCCACGATAGCTGTGTGGTTTTTCGGAGCGTTGGAGAAGTTGGCAGAAAGATCTACTGAGAGAGGAAGAAGATTTAGCTGAAAAATGGAGATCTGCGGAGTTCGCATTGTATACTATATCTGATTTTTGAAACCTTTTACTCTTGGAGGTGTTTCATATGGAGCTGGATGAGAAAATCGAGAAGATTAACAGGATTTTGGAGGAGAAAGGTGAAGACTGGGTTGTTGCAGCCATGATCGAAGGTTCAATAGGCTATCACACGCCGAAACACGCCCGATTGTTGATCAGGCGGTTCAGGGATGGCGAGAGGGAAGACTACTGCGAGCGTTGCATTGCCCTGTTCAACTGCAACCTCGTCGACATGGTTTACTGGGATGTTGTGAGGTTTGAGAGGCTGGAAGAGAGGTATCCGGAGAAGGTGAAGAAGCTGCTGGAGTTTGTTAAAAAGGTGGAGAAACTCGACGACGAGGGACAGCTGGCCGTGAGCCTGGCTTATCCTACGATGTCTATCTGAAGGGTGAGAACATGGGAATGATTGCTGAAGAACCGGAGAGAGCCAAGAGAAACTTTTTGCTGTATACGGTGTCGTGGCTTCTCATCTCGATTATGCTGCTTGGAGAAAAGCACGACCTTGCAGCCGAGCTGATGTGCATTGCTTTCGGAGTTCAACTCTTCGCTTTACTCGTCAGGTACTGAAGCTCTTGATTTGGGTTTTTGAGCTTTTTGAGTTGTTTTAATGGAGGTGTTTTGTTATGGCTGAAGCTAAAAATGTTGGAGGTAGGAATAAAAAGCTGGTAATCATGCAGTTTTACGATCAGGATGTCGAATCTGACGCACTTCTCGTAGAAACCGAGCTGACTGAACAAGAACTCGGAGACTTAGTCGATGAGATTAAGAATAATTTCTTTGAGGAAGGATACGAGGACTGGACGTACCAAGATCTCATTCAGGAGCTGGAGAAAAGAAGTGCAATTAGGGTGTTAGAGGTCGATAGCTACTACAAAATTTACGCTTAACCTTTGGATTTTTGGCGATTTTTGGCATTTCTCAGTTTGAGAGGTGTGTGTTGGGATGAAGGTCTGCTACCTCGATCTGAATGTTGTCGACTGCACCGCAGATCCCCACGTCCTGGATTACGATGCCGTTGAAAAGATGCTGGAAGACGTGCTGAAGGTTTGCGAGAGCGATGTTGTTAGAGCGATAAACGTCGTGATGCTTTCGATTGGAGAGGAGTACGAAATCGCAGAAAACTCCGAGGGCAGGCGTGTGGTGGTTTCGGAGGATGAGGAATACTACAAATCCGACTACTACAATGTTCCAGTATCGGAAGAAGACTATGAAAAGATTGCAAGAGGCCCTTATGCAAAGAAGCACAAGGTGGAAGGGCTGGTTTACAGGTCAGACTCTCCGTACGAGAGAAAGGCTGTAAAGGTTTGCACAACTGTAAACGGTGAGAAAGTTAAAATTGTAAGAGGAAGGCTCCCGATTGGGCTCACCGGAGTCAGAAAAGCCATTGAGATGATTCGAGAAAGGCTGAAGGATAATCCATCATTCAGAGACTTTGTACTGAAAATTGGTGTGGTGTGGGACGAGTTCGGAGATCACAACTGCAGCGATTACATAACGGCGGACGGCAGGAGCACGACAGTCGATTACTCCAATCAGGACTGGTACAGAGACTTCTTTGACTGGCAGAAAGAGTACGGGAGACACATTCAGAGGCTTGCTGAGGTGCTCGGAGTTAAACCAGAAGATCTTATCGATGAGTGGTAATATGATTGCCAAAATCCCTGAAAAACAGCTTGAGAAGTGTCCAGCAGTTGTTCACATCTCGATAACCAAAAAGTGCAATCTGAA
>JARQZL010000009.1 GCA_029984855.1 Archaeoglobales archaeon
CAAGCTCTCAGCGTCAACCGTCTAAGAGCACTCACACTTCAATTTAGCTCGCAATTTAAACTTTTTCCTGAATCTATCACAGCTCTTTCAGGTTTAGATTAATAGCTGCCTTCAAAAGATTTATTAAGAGATGGTGCATCTGTATTTCCTGAAACCTGGTTTAGATTATGCCCCGTTACAGATCTGTAGACCATGCTCTCTTGCATCTCAAGAAAATAAATTTTAATCCAATTGTATGGAAGTGATAAACTAATTTTACTGGAAGAGGTAGTGAAAGATTATGAGAGGCCGACAAGGCTAAATGTAAAGGCTGAGTAGGGACATAGAATGGTGAAGCAGTGGAGGTTTGCCGGTTTTGACGACAGCTTTTCCGGGTTTGTTGATGATGAGCGGAGCTTAAAAACAGTAAGTCTCTCAAGCTTTAAAAGTGAGAGTGCCAGCTTGGTAGGTTGCATAACAGCTGGAACGTACGTTGAGGGATTTGTTTGTGGTACAATAGAAGTTGATGGATTTGATGTCACTGAAAAGATAATTTCGATGCTTGATTCATCCAGGTTCAGGGAGCAGGTAAAGTGCATTTTCCTTTCAGGCATCACCTTTGCTGGCTTCAACGTTGCAGATATCGCCGAAATAAATGAGAAAACAAGCATTCCGGTAATTGCTGTTATGAAAAAGATG
Organism: Archaeoglobales archaeon; assembly: GCA_029984855.1. Classification (GTDB taxonomy): domain Archaea; phylum Halobacteriota; class Archaeoglobi; order Archaeoglobales; family Archaeoglobaceae; genus Archaeoglobus_C. The sequence goes on from JARQZL010000009.1 coordinate 679, forward strand.
CCGGATTTTGAGAGGATTTTCAGGGCTCTTAATAATGTTTCATCACCCGAAATCAGGAGAATGTCTATAAAAAGGGCCGGAAAGGTTAAAAGGCTTGAAAATCTCTACGTTCAGCTTGCCGGATGTAGCAGGGAGGAGGCTGGAAGATATATAAGGGCCTCAAGGCTGAAGGGAAACACACCAGAATGTCTGAGGATTGCGCACCTCGTCGCATCTGCTATTGCTCATGGAGAGTCGAGGAAGGCATAGAAGCCTCATTAAGTACTAAAGGTTCGACGAGGGCAATTGCTTTACTCAAGAAAAGCTTAAATTTCATGATTCTGTTTACAACCTCAAACGCAACATCGCTTTCAACAAAACCCTCCGGATAATTTAAATACCATAATCGCTTAGCAGTTAGAGGTGAGTGCTCATGGGACTCTTGGAAAAGTTGATAGGGAAGCCAGAAAGAATTATGCCTGCAGATTATGAGGAGCTCGATCTCAGCGAGTACGAGTCCGAAATTGCTGGGGAGGCTGCAACGTATGTTAAGGTTGCGGAAATAGCAGGCCTGAATGAGGTTGCTGAGGTGAGAAGACAGGTTTACGAAGGGAATATTGTCATCGCAGATGTAGCCTTTCTCAAACACGATAAACTTACTCTTGATAGAATTCTTAAGGATTTAAAACAGCTTGCAGAGGACATAAACGGAGACGTGGTTGGCCTTGGAGAGGACTATGTGATAATAACCCCTACTGGAATAAAGGTTGACAGAAACAAAATAAGAGGGTTGAGGAAATAACTTTATGATTCCCTGCCCGGCATGTGGAAGAAGCATCTATATTGCTACAGTCACATATGATGTTCCTTATTTTGGAACGGTACTCTTGACATCTATAAGCTGTGAATGTGGATTCAAGCATGCGGATTCTGTTGTTATCGGAATAAAAGAGCCTGTGAGATTTACCATCAAAATAAACAGGGATACTCTGTTTACAAAGGTGATTCGTTCAACTTCTGGAACTGTAAGGATTCCCGAACTGGGTGTGGACATAGAACCGGGGCCTGCGTCACAGGCATTCATAACGAACCTTGAAGGAGTTCTTGCACGTGTCGAAGATATTGTCAAAATGGCCCGTTCATGGGCTGAAAACAAGGAGAAAATTGCGAAATGCGATGAAATTCTCGACAAGATAAAGAACACAATTGAAGGCACCGGTGAGTTGACATTAATACTCGAAGACCCATTCGGCAACAGTTTAATTCTTTCAGATAAAGCTGTGAGAGAAAAGATTTCCTGTGAAGAAGTGGCCGGCCTTAAAGCTGGAATGACAATCATGGAAATATCCGGAAAGAGTAAAGAAGAGCTTTTGAGTTCTTAGGTTTTTACATCCGTTTTTTACATCCCCTTGGTGTTCAAGTTCCAATCAGGTTAGAAATCAGCTTGATTCGAAAAAGTTTAAATTATCAGCTAAGAGCTGGCAGTATGCTTGAGTTTGTTGTATGGACAATAGCAACTCTTGGAATTGTAACGCTAACAGTCATACTTGCTGAACGCTATGGTGTTGAGATGGCCGTTGGCATCTTCGCATCTTTAACGGTTCTTGCCAACATCCTGGCTGTGAAAAGAATTGCAGTTGGATCGTTGATGGGGCCTGCAGGCGTCCTCGTTTATTCCTCAACCTTTCTGATTACGGACGTCCTCGGTGAGATTTACGGAAAGGAATACGGCAAAAAGGCAGTAATAGCCGGATTCTTTGCCAACATAGTTGCTCTGGTTTCAGTGCTCATAGCCGTGAACTGGCAGCCTGCACCGGAATATATAATGCCGCCAGAACTTGAGAAGGCTTTTGAAGATGTCTTCAGCTTCGCCCCCCGCATCGTCATAGCGTCCATGGTTGCCTATCTTATCTCGCAGACCCACGATGTTTATGCATTCCACTTCTGGAAGACTAAAACCGCTGGAAGACACCTCTGGCTGAGGAACAACGCCTCAACTATGGTGTCGCAGCTGATAGATACCGTGCTTTTCATAACAATAGCATTCTATGGCGCAGTTTCTTTCAGTGCTCTTGCAGAAATGATTGTGGGACAATATGTTATCAAAGTGGCTATAGCCCTGCTTGATACACCGTTTATGTACATTGCAGCTTATTCGTGGAAACTCATCTCTTCATCAAAGGCTTAGCCCGTGTTTTAACCCGTGTTTTTCTCAATCATAGAAGATAACTATTCTTTTTCATACATTTCTTCCAATCACAATGAAGCCGGTGTGCCACACTCTCGTTACAGGCCTCGTGCCAACACGCTTGAATTCAAGATCCGTCCTGATTATTTCAAAGCTCTCAATTTCTTTAAAGCCCTCTCTCACCATTGCTTCATAAACGCCTCTTGTTGCCTCAAAGTACGGGTTGTAAACAGCTATGTAGCCACTCGTTTTCAGTATTTGCTTTGCCATTGGGATGAACTCAGCATCATCCTTCATGTCAAGAACTACAAGGTCGAACTCTTTCATAAAGCCCTCAGCAACAAACCTCACGTCTCCAACTATCTGGTGGATGTTTCTCAATCCTGCGAGCCTGAAATTCTTTCTTGCAATCTTTGCAAAGTCCTCTCGTTTTTCAACTGTAACGACTACGCCATACTTGTTGAAGTATGCAAGATACGCTGCAAGCACCCCGCTGCCCGTGCCAGCGTCGAGCACAAGAGAATCAGGACTTAAGCCCGTGTACGCTATTATCGCTCCTATGTCTTTCGGCATTATCGGTGTAGCCCCCCTCCTGAAATGCTTGAAGAAGTCTGCAGGCTTGAAAGGCATTATGCGGTATTTTACACCAAGGTGAGTGGATATCTCGCCACCATAGTTCTTATCCTTCAGCTCCTCCAGTCTTATGACTCCGTGGTGTGTGTGAAGCTCTCCTTCGAATTTTTCAATAAGAAAGCTATCTTTTTTTCTAATCAACACAACTGGCGGCTCTATGGCCATCGTTATCACTTAGTCATCCCTGAAGTTTGAGTAAAGCTTCCGCAAGGTCTCCATTTGTCTCTTCAAGGGCTTTTCTTGCAGCTTCCTCGCTAACACCAGCCTGCTCCATTATCAGCTTTACGTCCTCTTCATTGATAGGCTGCTCTCTCTCCACGACTTCATAACTGCCGACTATCTGAAAAGTCTCCATACCTTTGGCGGCAATCTTTGTGACTGCTGGATTTTTGAATACAAACTCTTCACTCCTCGTCCTGATTATCACTTCTTCAGCTGCAATCTCTTCCATATTGACGCCCATCTGCTTCATCATCTTTTTGAGCTGGTTGGGGTTTGTCGGGAACATGACCGGAAATTATCTGCAGGGTATTAATATTTTGGTCTGCACACTGATGGCTTTCTATGGCTCAACATCAAAATCCGTTACCCGGTCTCCTTGGTAACCTTCTCTATCTCCATTCTCGCAATATATTTTATTGCTGGCAGAAGAGAAACTGCAAGCGTAAGGAGTATTACGGCTGCAGTAATCGCGTACGTTGATGGATACATCACAAACGGCATCCTGAACATCTCGCTGCGGTACATAATTTCAAAGCCCTTAAGTGTAAGGACTGCCATGGGAAACCCCATAACCAGCCCGATTAACCCGAGCAAAAATGTTTCGATGTAGAGCGAGGCGGCAATTTCTCTGACGGTGTATCCGAGCATCCTGAGCGTTGCAATTTCCCTCCTCCTTTCAAGTATGTTGATCGTTGTGGTGTTGAATATCTCCGCAAAGGCAAGCGAAGCTCCGAACAGGACGGAGAAGGCGAAAAAACTGTACATCAGACCCATCATTTCCCTCGTTGTTTCCTCAAGCTTTTTGAGCGAAACGACCCTTCCAAGCTTTTTCAGATCGCTCTCCCTACCACCCTTGACTATAACCTCGTTCGGCTTAAAGCCAGCTTTTTTGAGCTCTTCAAGATTTGCGTAGCACACCGGCATTAACGGCTGGGGAAGGCTGTAGGCCCTGAATTTAACAATTCCCACATCTGTAAAGGCCTTAACTACTTCTCCATCCGATATACTCAGATTTTCAGCAATGTACTGCGGAATTATCATTCCCTCAGGCGGCGGGAAATGCCTCTTGCCATGTAAATCGTAGATGCTGTAGAGATCCTGACCGGGCAGGCCCACCAGAACACTTGACTTGGAAATACCGCTTCGCTCAAAGCGTATCCAGGTTTCAACGATGGGGTAAGCTTCTCTGACATCTGGCAGGCGTTTTACTGCAGAAACGTCAGAACACTCCACTTTGTAATCGAAGGTCTGAATCTTATCGAACTGTACATAAAACATTTCGTTAATAGAATCAATAAAGGCAAGCGAAGTTGCAATGAGAACGACTCCCATGGCAATGCCAAGGAGCGTGTAGAGGGTTCTCTTTGGATTTCTGAATACGTTTTTCACGGCAACTCTGGTCAAGATTGAAAATTTTGCAAGAAATTCGATGTTTATCGCCCGATATGCGATGATGTAACCCCTCATCGCAATAGCCGGCTCTATTTCCGCTGCCCTCTTAGCAGTAAATATTCCCGCTGCAAGGGGCGTAACAAATCCGGCAGCTATGGATATGGCAAGAATGCCTGGATATATGCCAGTGACGTAGTAGGGCAGGTTCAGAACATCTATGTATGCTGATGTCATGCCCGCTGAAATGTAGTGGCCTGCAAACACACCAGCAGTTGTTCCGATTACAGCTATGATAAGAGAGTGCATTAGATAGTGAAGTATTATGCTGTACTTCGAATATCCGAGGGCTCTGATTACAGCTATAATTCCGATCTGCTCCATGACCATTCTGGAGAGCAGAATGTAGACTGCAAAGGCAGCAATTATCAGCAGAAGGCTTGGGAACATGAACGCTATGTGTTCGAATCCCTGCAGGTCAAGCTTCAGAAGCTTGTAACCGGGTTGTTCTTCCTGCTTGTAGAAGTTTTTGAGGCCGTATGGCTGAAATATGCCCTTTACCCTGTTCAAAATCTCATCGGCGAAGTCTTTATCGTAGATACTGACGTGTAACTCGGTAATTTTACCTTTCATACCCGTTATTTCTTCCATCACGTTGTAGGGGACGAAAAGTATTCCGTAGTCCTTTGGAGAAATTAAAACGTTCGTCCTCTCCGCTATGAGCACGTACTCCGGGCTGTATGCCGTTCCGGAGACTCTCAATGCGTAACTTTTCCCGTTGACTTCGATGTGGATGGTTTCACCAGCACTTATCCTGTTCAGATCGGCGAACTTCTTCAAAATTAAGACCTCATTCCTCTGAGGGTAAACCCCCTCAACGAGATAAACGCTGTTAACCTTCGAGTTCTCATCAGGGATCGAAACGAGCTTGAGCTGGACCCCCCTTCCCTCTACATCCATCGTTGCATAAGCTGTCAGCCTTCCTACCACAGCTTTCACTCCGGAAATTGCTTTTACCTTCTTTACGAGCTCTTTCGGAGCCGGATTGAACTCTATGCCTAAATCCTCGAAGTTCGTCTCGTGATAGAACTTCTTGTAAGTCGCCTCTATGTTGAGATAGGAAGAGTAAAGACCGCTGAACAGCGCTACGCCAAGGAAGACGAGAAACGTTACCGCAAGAAACTGCCACTTCTGAGCTTTGAAATCTCTTACGGCCTTGACGAAGAGTGTTTTCATGTTTACAACCCCTCAGTTCACCAGCTCAGCTCTTCCGGCTCTGCAGGCTGCTCATTCTCCTCGATTCTGACCACTTTGCCATCCCTGAAGTAAATCACCTTATCCGCCATCCTTGCAATCACAGCGTTGTGTGTTACAAGCAAAAAAGTCCTCTCCTCCTCCCTGTTTATGTCCCTCATGACTCTGAGGACTCTCTTTCCCGTTTCGAAGTCAAGATTGCCCGTTGGCTCGTCGCACAGGATTATGTCCGGATTCTTAACCAGAGCCCTTGCTATGGCAACCCTTTGCTGTTCTCCACCGCTCATTTCTGTCGGCAGGTGATTTGCTCTCCTGCCAAGTCCAACTATCTCAAGGACCTCATCGACGTCCCTCGGCCTTTCAACAAGTTCGGCTGAGAGCATCACGTTCTCCTTTGCTGTGAGCGTTGGAATGAGGTTGAAGAACTGAAAAACGAAGCCGACATGATTTCTCCGGTACATCGTCAGCTCACTTTCGTCGAGCGAGGATATCTCCAGATTCCTGAAGAAAACCTTTCCTTTCGTTGGTCTGTCTATTCCACCTGCTATGTTCAGCATTGTCGTCTTTCCGCTTCCAGAGGGGCCAAGAACGACAACGAACTCTCCCTCCTCAACGCTGATGTTCACTCCTCTCAACGCCACAACGTCGACCTTTCCCATTTTGTATACCTTCCAGACGTCCTCAAATCTCAGAATCGTTTTCATCGCTCAGACCGCTTGAGTTTCCTCAGCCTGTAGGCTATGACTGCAGCCACCAGCAACACAATAGCAGCAAGGAAGGGTAGCTTGCTTTCAGCGGGAAACACGTAGATCGTGAAGTGCTCGGTTGCTGTATGCCTTTGGAGAGCTGAGTCAAGATAGGTTATCTCTGCAGTTATGTTGTATCTGCCGGCCTTTCCAGCTTTGAGCTCGAACGTTGAGGTTGCAGAATCTCCGCTTTCAAGAGAGCCTATGAAGTACGTATCTCTGCCTTCGAAACCTTCTGGAAGGATTAGTTTGATCCTTACCGCCTTCGCTTCCTGCTTTCCGCTGTTCTCCACCGCTATATTCAGAGTTATCTGCCCGTGCTCCACCACTCTCTTTGGTATGGTGTAAACTCCGGCTATGCCGATGTGAATTTCTTCCAGCGGAAAGATGAACAGCGTTGCGTTTTCAAACCACACGCCTTCATCGCTTGCAATCCTTATCCCTATGTTCTGCTTTCCCGTGATGTTGCCTGTCTTCAGTTCAAAGTTCACAGATTTTTCCCCGCCTCTCTTTATTTCTCCAAGATGGGCAATGCTATCACCCTCAAAACCCTCCGGCAGTATCAGTTCGACTTTTACGTTCTCTGCAGAATCGTCGCCAATGTTCTCAATAGCAAGGTTCAAGGTGAGCTCTGTGTCGGGATAAATCCTTTCAGGTGTTGTTTTGAATTCCGAAATGGCAAGCTCAGGCCTTCCTTCGATTGTTACACTGAACGGCAGATTGAAGGAGTACTCGTTCCCGAACTCATCTCTGCACTCAATATTCAGTCCTACACTTTTCTCACCAACCTCTTCACTTCTCTCAGCATAAACAAAAAACGTAAGGGTTTTCGCCTCTTTTCCCCACTCCTCATAAAATCTACCCGGTTTCTTTGCCGTAACTCCGCTGAAGTTTATTCTCACGTTCTTTGCTACAGCTCCCCTATTTACGACTTCTACGCTTATGGTTCCGTTTTCTCCCGGTCTTATTGAGCCACTGACGTTCAGAATTTCAAACTGGGGCTTTTCAGAGACAAGTATTGCAAAAATTCCATCGATGTGCCTGCTCTTTGCCGTGTTATTCTCGTATTCAACATAGCTCAGCTTAACGCTGATTTCGTATATTCCCGCTTTGCTCACGCTCACCGGAACATCGACGGTGTTTTGCCCCGAAAAATCTCCAAGGCTAATACTTTTACTGACCAACCCGGATACGTACAGCCTTGCGCTGTATATCGGATTTTCTGCTGTTACAGTAACTCTGACAATGAAATCGCCGGGATGCGGATCTTGAGGGATGGTGCTGACAGAGACCTCGACGGCGTTGGCTGTTTGAATGAGGAGGATGAGCAGCAGAAGTGAGATGAGTGAGATTACCCGCTTAGCCATCCTTTAACCCCTCCAGCATTTTCAGGACAAGATCCTCAAACTCGGTAACGTCAACACCGAGGTACATCGAGTACAGGGCAAGTCCGTCGAGGAGAGCGAGTAAGAGAACTGCAGCTCTGTAGCTATCCTTTACACCCTCTCCTTCAAGAAACTCCGCAACTTTCCTGAATGATCTCTCGCAGACGTCCTTAACGAAATCAGGTTCGGTCTCGTTCAGCCTCTCAAACAGCGTGTAGAACAACCTCGACAGTCCGGGATTTTCTTTCATAACCCTCAACCAGCTTTTAACAGCTTTGTCAAAGCTTGCATCCCATGGCGAGTACTTGCGTATGGCATACAGCAAGAGCTCTTTTTCGAGCTCTTTCTTATTTCTGAAATGATAGAACACTGCGCTCTTCGAAATTCCCGCTTTTCTGGCGACGTCATGCACCGTTGCATTTGGCTTTCTTGTGTAAACGTCCAGAGCGAATTCAAGTAATTCATCTTTTTTCATTATCGACTGACCGGTCAGTCAAATACTTAAAGCTTTTTACTTGATTTTGTTCGTCAGTAGGTATCTACGAGGGCTGAACTCACTTCATTCGAACTCAGCATAGTATTATTATTTTTTTAGAAAATTTATACACAATCAAGAATTATCATTCCAGAGAAAATATTAAATAGAAAATTGTAAAGTTAAAATTAATGAAGAAGAAGCTGCTGCTCTGCATATGCCTTTTCATGTTGATCGTACAGCCAGCTTTAGCTGAGCAGAGGCTTGATTCATGGAGTCTGATCGAGAAAACTCCTTCAGAGGCAGAATACGAGATAAAAGTTGAAAAGCCTATTGCTGGGATAATTGTGCATTTAGAGAGTGTAACAAAAAGAATAAATCCGAGGCATGATAAGATAGAGGTTTATTTATTCAACAAAACCAAGTGGATTAGAAGGATTGAGATTGCCCATGAAGATATTGAAGACTTGAACGCAGAGCAAGATCTCATCTTCTTGATCAATCCAGAGGATAAAAGTTGGAAGAGTCGTGTTTATGTGAGCAAGATTAAGATAAATTTAATCGGTGGAAGCAATAGTTCTCCAGAATTATTAACGGCTAAATCTTACATCATGCCCATAGAGCACGATTCAGAGGTTGAAGGAGATTATGGAGATTATGATTATACTATCCTGAAATTGACGGATAGAGAGATAATGAACTATGATCAGAAAAAACCTGGCTTGATCGCATATGCATCATCTGACATAGATATCTGCCCGGGATGGAAACATGTAAGAAGCGAAATAGGGGCAGAGCATGGAATAAGGTTTAAATCTGTGAGAGATGGAGTGGCGGAGATTTCAACTATAGTGTACTATGGAGGGGTTGGCAACAGAGTGGAGGTTTTTCCAAATCCTTTTGGAGTTTCTAAAACGCAGTATAAAGCTGAGTTAAAGGTGGGTTTGTACGATTTGGATGGAAAGAAATACGTGAAAAACCCAGAAACCATTGCAAAGATCCAGAATTTTCCGGGATGGGAAGAGGTTGCTGAAGTTGCGATCGAAGGTTTGGTTGATATCGAGACTCAAGCTGCTGAAGAGCTTTTTGGAGAAATAGCCCCAAAAGCAGGGAAAATCTTTGGTGCTGCTACTACGGCAATCAGTGTAGCAAAAACTGTGGCAGAATTTTATGAACAACTTGGTGTGGATGATGTCATGCTCAATGTACAGCTTTTGAGATATCCGAGCGTGTATTTGAAGAAGGACAACGATTACGAGATTGAATTCTCCTTTCAAGCATTTGCAGATGCCGCTTGTGCTGGAGGTTTAACAGCAGCATGGTCGTATGTGGACTTCTGTTACGGTAAGAAAGATAATGAGGTTGTTCCATGCAATTATATAAAACCTGTTCTTGGATTCGAAGGAAGTGAGTATGAAAGAAAGTTCGTGGACAGAGGAATAGCCTTTTACGATACTCTCATCCTTTACAGACCAGTTCCACTGAATTACAAACCACTGGAGGTACGGATTAGCAAACCGGAAAGTCTGAACTTCTCAGCTGAAAAAGAAGTTTACTTTCAAGCTGAAGTTAAAGGTGGAAGGCCACCATACGCTTATGAATGGTATGATTGTATCAATGATAAAAAGATTAAACTCAGCAATAAATTCTGGTTTGAGAGAAAGCTGCTGCCGGGAGAGCATCTCATAATCCTCAAGGTCAACGATAGCTATGGGTATCGGAGTACGGATTCTGTGGTTATAAATGTGATTCCAGAGAAGCCAAGCCTGAAAGCTGAAGCAACGAAAAGAGGGATTGATTTGAGCTGGGATGAGTATAAGGGTGAGGGATTTGCTTCGTATCAAATACTGGGGAAGGAGAGTGATTCAGATCATTTCGTCTATTTTGATTCTACAAGGGACAAATCTGAAAATCACTACGAATTTTCTATCTCGGCTTATCCTTTCCTTGCCGACCGTGAGATGTGCTTCAAAGTAAGGCTGATAACAAATGGTATCTTTTCCGAATCGGATGAAGTTTGTGCAAAAATGCCTGTCAGGTTGAGTGTTGCTGAATCTGGCATAAACTACGTTACTCTTTCCTGGACATCGGTGGAGACGAAAGAAGCGGTACTTGAATATTCTACCGTTCCTTTTTATTCCGGGAAAATAGAACAGAAAGATATTACAGCCGAAAGAAATAAATTTGTATCTAATTATACACTGACGGGTCTTAATTCAGGCACAACCTACTATTTCAGGATAAAGGATAAAAACGGGATTTACTCGAATGTTGTTAAAGCCAAAACTCTTCCTAATTTCCCACCCTATATAAGAGCTAAATATGCTTACGAATTTGCTGTATCTCCAAAATACAGGGATCCAAGACCTTTGAAGATTACTTTCTCCTCTGACTTCTGTGGAGATATTCAAGAGAAAGTAACCGTAACCATGAAGACACCTAAAGCTGAACTTGGAAAAATAGAAATTTCGGATGCTAACGGTATAAGTAAAATTGAATGGGATCTCGGAGATGGATTCAAGAGCACGCCGTTAGAGTTTACCAAGAATCTCAAACCCGGAATTCACGTTTTTAAGGTCAGAGCAACGGACAAATTCAATACAACAACAGAAAAATCATTTGTGATTAATATAAAAAGCAAACCCTAGCTTTCAGAAGTCAGAGTTGATGGGAAGAAGTTATATGACATGTTTTACGGCAAACTCAAGATTTCTGTTGATGCCGTTGATGCAGATGGAAATATAAAGGCAGTAAACTTCTACGCATCCACATCTGCTGATGACATAAAGAAAAAGTTTTTGGGGAGGTATACAAACGGCTTTGATGGCTGGAGCATCAGGTGGGATACAGCAAAAATCTTTGATGAATGGAGAGAATATCTCGATCCATGCAGATGGAAAGAGATCAAAGGACAAAAAGTATGCTATTTTGATGTGAATATTTATGCGGAAGCTGTGGATTCGGATGGTTTAAAGAGAAATAGCAGTAAGGAAATCTCAATTTTGCAGCCATTGCCAGATTTTACTGCTGATGCAGAAATACAGAGAATCGGGCAAGTTGATTCAGAACTGTTGAATGAAATGGATATTAAGCTTCCGCTTGATCTTCAAACAAATCTAACCGTTGACAGAGATGGGGATAACATCACGATCTCCGGATTCATCAAGAATAAAGGACACGGAACTTTCACGGGTGAGATACCGTATGTATTCTACATGAAGCGGAAAATCCCCTGTCCTTCGTGGTATCTTGAGTCACTGGGCTGCTTAAGATTACCCTCTCAGGAATTGAAAATGAATACGAGTACAACCGGTTCAGCGGGTTTTATCTGTCCAAAGGCCAACGTCGGCTCTTATGGTGGGGGTTCGCCCCCTTCCTGTACGCCTCTGCCAACCTGTTACTGCAGTGCTGAAATAGCTTCCGGATATGTTGCAGGAAAAGAACTGAAACCGGGGGACTGGGTTCAGGTTTCAGCCACAATCTCAAAGCAGGAGCTTGAAAGATTTGCAGAAGAAACAGAAATCGGGAAGAAAATAGAAGTAATCTTTGCCATCGATGGTAAGGATAAAATACTCGAAGAAAATGAAGATAACAACGTTGTTTCAAGGGATATCTGGGTAGAATCAAGGATAAAACCCCAGCTAATAAAAGGTGGCAATCCCCTGAGCTTCCTGTACGGATTTGGCAGGTTCCTTGAGCAGCTCGATCTGATGTTTACCTTCGATAACAAAGCAAAATTTGAGAAAGAGCTTAAGCAAGCATCCAAAAGGCTTGAGGAAGCTGAAAGGATGCTGGAAGCTGGAGAATTCGAGACTGCAGGCAATTTGCTTAAAGATTACGGTAAAAACATGGAGAGAGCATCAGAACTCGTTGATAAACTACCAGCTGAGGAAAGGCTTGAGCAGAGCAAGGTTCTGATGGTTGTCGCCTCATCATACGTGAATGTTCTGGAGGACATGTACACGGAGGAGGTCTCCAGTGAATTTGAAAATGCAGTGGATTCATCGCTCAGAGTTCAGCAAAAAGCCATCAAAGAGCTATCTGATGCAGAGCCGATGGCAGCTCCAGTAATGCTTCAGTTTGAAGGCACCGGATTGAGACCTGACCTGATGATCCTGAATGCTGATATTCCGGAAAAAATTCTGGCAGGAGAAACGGTAGCTATCAACTTCAGCGTTCTGAACGGCGGAAAAGCAGATTCTGACTTTGAAATAATTTTATACGAAAATGGAAACCCCGTGAAGTCAGTAAGCGATGAAATCTGTGCAGGCTGCATGAACAGCTACAGCCTGACGTGGACAGCCAGGGAAGGCACAGGCGAGATATCGATAGGTCTGGAGGATCCAGAGGATGCAAACAGGGAAAACAACTATCTGACCGTGAGTGTTGAGGTTATCTCGCCCGTGTGTTACTCCGACGAGGAATGCTCAGACGCAAACCCATGCACGAAAGACGTCTGCATGGCTAAGGGAACCGCAGAGGCAAGATGCGAACACATTCCAATAACGGAATGCATCCATGATGACGGCTGCTGCCCCTCTGGCTGCAACGCTTTGAACGACAACGATTGCAGGGCTTTATGCGGCAACGATGTGTGTGAGCCCGGGGAGCAAGATAAATGTTGCATAGATTGTGGTTGTCCAGAAGGCTATGAATGCGTGGACAATGAGTGTGTTTTAATCACTTACTGCGGTAATGGAGTCTGCGAGTCCGGGGAGAATAAATGTACGTGTCCGGAGGATTGTGGTTACTGCGAGGGGAGCTGCAAGGATGAGCCCTGCTGGGAGTGGGAGTGCGTAAATGGTGAATGTCAGTGCGAGCTGCAGGCTAACTGCTGCGGAAACCATGCATGTGAGGAGGGCGAATACTCTTTGAACTGTACAAGTGGTGAATTCGTTTCCTTCTGTCCGGACTGCTGCGACCCCTTCATAACCCATCAGCCAGACGAGCCGTGCGAATGCCCGCCGGGTACAGAGAAAGTTATTATAAATGAGGCGGGAGAATTCGTCTGTGAATGCATGTCCTGATTCCCTCAACGTGCTCCTCAACCCCAGATAGCCGACGCTCAGGGATTTCCCATACGCACTCAATCAGGATTTAACATGAACGAAAATGTGATCCCTGTGATACTCAAGGGTATCGCTGGCAACAACTTTAACCCGCCTGGAGAGCTTTTTCAGCACCCCTTCAAAAACCTCCGGGGGTTCAGCAGTGGAATCAATGCTCCTCGCCTTCACCATTATCAGCCCCTCTCCGCCCTCTTTGAGAAACATCCTGATGTTTTCGAGAAATATCTCCACCTGATTCTTCTGGGCTATATCCTGATAAATGAAGTCAACCTTCTCCACTATGCCGCTGTACCTCTGGGGCTTCGAGGCATCCTCAAGCAAAGGGATGATGTTTCTCCTATCCTCAGCAAGCTCTATCAGCTTTGTGAATGGTTTTGCCGAGTACTCGACTGCATAAATCACTCCCTTCTCAACGATGTCTGCCAGATGGCTCACCGTTGTTCCGCTCGCTGCCCCCAGATAAAGAACCTTCCAGTCCGGCCTTATATCGATGCGATAACCCCTGAGCAACA
>JARQZL010000090.1 GCA_029984855.1 Archaeoglobales archaeon
GCTAGGAAAGACCAATGATTTTGTAAATCCATTGTTAATATTTGTTCAATATTTTCACTATACATTTATTACCAAACAGAGAACGAAGAGCTGAAGATGTGAATGGGAAAAAATAAGTTTTGGAGCACGTGGGAGAGGCATTAGAGATGGAGGTGGGCAAATGAGTATAAGTAAAAAATTTAGAGAACAGATAAGGAGAGATGGGGGCGAAATACCGGAAGCCTTCCTAAACATATTGGAAATAGCAGAAGGAGCATTAGAGTACTACAGGGAGTCGACCGGCGAAGAAATAGACTGGGATGTAATAATATCAGAATTCGTGGGAGACATAAAGGAAGAGCTACAAAAAATCGAGAAATACCTAGCGGTTTGAAGTTCGGGTCTAATTTTTCTTTTTACATTTAACATAATTTCCTGATAAGAATGGCCACAAAGTGTGTGTGAAGTCCTTGTCTTTTTGGGATTTTTTGGTGTTTCGATCCAATGGAGGTGATTTTATGGAGCTGAATGAGAAGATTGGGAAGATTAACGGGATTTTGGAGGAGAAAGGTGAAGACTGGGTCGTTGCAGCCATGGTTGAAGGTTCAATAGGCTATCACACACCGAAACACGCTCGATTGCTGATCAGGCGGTTCAGAGAGGGCGAGAGGGAAGACTACTGCGAGCGCTGCATTGCCCTGTTCAACTGCAACCTCGTCGACATGGTTTACTGGGATGTTGTGAGGTTTGAGAGGCTGGAAGAGAGGTATCCAGAGAAGGTGAAGAAGCTGCTGGAGTTCGTCAAAAAGGTGGAGAAACTCGACGACGGGGGACAGCTGGCCGTGAGCCTGGCTTATCCTACGATGTCCATCTAATTTAATTCCTTAAATTTGTTTTTTCTTGGTACGATTGTTTTTTGTCCTTTTTCCCTGCTTTTAGAGGTGGTGTAGATGGTCGTTATTGTTAAACCGGCTGGTTGGGCTGTTAGGTTTGTAACTCCAGACCAACCATTCTGGTACACTGTCTGGAAGGAGAAAGACAACGGCAACTCGCTGGAATACGTTGGAGATGCATTACTCACATTAGATCAGGTTGTAAAACTTGAAAAAATGGGTTATGAGTGTCACTCTGTTGGCTCTCAAACCAATCAAAAGAATAGATTTCGAATTGTGGTCCGATGCGATAGAGCTCGTTAAACAGTACGGGCTTAAGGTTGCAGTAGATGCCTGTGTTGCCGAGATAACAGGAATGGGAAGGTGCAGGCAGGGAATTGCCAGCATGAGCATCGACGCAGACGGGAGCTGTGCGATCTGCTCGAACCACAGGACAAACAGAATGCCTTACGATGGTATTGAGAAGAGCTGGAAAAAGATTAGAAGAAATTGCCCTTTTAATTTTTAAAGAACAAGTAGTCTGCTAACTTAGTCCTTCCATCTTCTTTTGTCATAGCACTATCTGCTCTCTTTTGTAATCTGCTTTAACTGTAAATGTCTTGCTAGCAAAGTTTTAATTCAACTTTTCTTGATTATCAATAAGAGTAGTATTAAACCAATCATAGTACTCAATAAGTATATTCCAAGCATAATTATAAGCACAAAGCTTAAATCTACACCACCAGCACCACTTGCTACGCCTCCTACGGAAGTGCCGATTTTACTTCTTATCATTTCCTTAACTATGAAACTGCCTATAAATGCACAAATTAGACCAAAGATAGTTGATATTAGTAAAAAAGCTGGCACCCCTGTTTTTAGTATATGTAGTGTGAACTTCTTTATCAAATCTATAAAATCTTGTTTTTCCATTGATGAAAGAAATATTACACCTTCTTTATCGTAAACATACATTTTTACATCTCTCAATCTCTTTCCAAATCTTTTCTGAGCTATCTTAATTACGCCCATATCCATCAGCTTGTTAATGTGATACTGCACAGTCGATGCTGGAATGCCAAGTTTAGTTGATAGATCTGTAATAGATGTCGGGTTTTTGTATAATATCTTTAGAATTTTACGAGCGGTTTCGTTGCTTATTTCAGACGCCAGCAATTTGGTTTTTTCAGAATGTAATTTTTCAATATAGAAGACATCATCTAAGGACGAAACATCATCTAAGGACGAATCCACAAATTAAATTTTTAAAATAGCTTAGATAAACCTTTCGATTACTTCAATCTGGATTGAAACGGTCAGAGTTCTTAAGTAAAGGTAGATTTATGTTATTTGGAGAAAGGAAAAGGGTGAGATCGTGAAGGTAGCAAAAGTAGGAGCTCTCTTGCTAGTATTGTTGGTAGCAATAAGCATGACTGGGATCCAATCGGAAGCCATACAGGGCAAGAAACTATAACGGTCTCAATAACTGGTGGAGAAGGCGTATCTGCGACTTGGAGCTGGAGCTATACACAACCAGATGTAACGACGCTCGATCGCAGCAGTACAAACACGGAAATTGCAAAATGGGAAATGCAGTTCAACAATAATGATGTTCAAACCACCACTGGTGGTATGAAACCGGGTAGCTCGGTAAGAATAAATCAACCGGACTCCGGTGAGTACCACATACTTGATTTGGTTTCGGAAGGAAAGTTCAAAAAGCCAGTTTGGTGGTGGTACGAATATCATACATTAAAACACACATGGCACATCTATGTAGGATACTGAAAACTCTTTATTTTTTCACGAGAAAGTTAGGTTATGAAGAAGATAGTTGCAGTTCTATGCGTTGTTTTGTTTTTAATCACAATTGTAGGCTTATATTTGCGAAGTGAGACCAAAAACTGCACGATCCAGACAGAACTCGAAAAGGTGGAGCTATCCATGGTATGGCAGGCGGCGGTAAGTTCTGTAGATCTGCAGAATCAGACAGCAAACCTTGAATGGCTGCATTTAAAAGTTTCCGATAGGAAAATTCAGTCATTACATCTCGAATTTACTGGTAAAAACTCGCAGGGAAAGAGTAGAATGTACTACGTTGATGTGAACTCTCTCGGGCGGGTCAAAATTCATTCTAAGTCCGTTAGGGAACTACAACCAACTACACATCCAATGAATGTACTTCGTGAACTTGACAAATTTGGCTTGGAGAACGTCGGAGCTGACTATACTCTTGACATTAGCTTTGAGTGGGGCGATTTAGGGTTTAATAGCTCTTACGGAAACCTCTACTTGCTAAAGGAAGGTAAATTAATACCTCTCGAAAAGGTAGTATTTCATACAAATATACCGATATGCAGAATAGATGTGTGCAAAGGTGCATGCGAGACCTGGTTTGTTCAAAACGATCTGTTAAGGGCTGAGAAAGTGGTATTCAAGGAGATAACGTGAGTTATTAAACGATCGACATTTTAAGCCTTTCGATTACTTCAATCTGGATTGAAATAGTCGAGATAATTAAGTTTACAGATGACGAAGTCGTATATGGTGACCGGGATGAGAGGTGTAAAAATTGCGATTGTAGTGGTTTTAGCTATGCTGGTAACAGGAATATCAACGGCTATGCAAGTGCCACTGAAACCACCTGAAAAGCTTACCAAAGAAGAACTACAAATGATATACAAGAGATACAACGTAACTGAGAACGACATAAAGTTTGCAAAGGGTGAACTACCGCATTATCTTGCTGGAACAACTTTAGATGGTAAGGTTGCAACGATGGGTATTGTGAAGGTCGAGAAGGATAGAATAGCCATAGAAAACTGGACTGACCCAAAATTCTACAAATGGTGTTTAGATAACGGTTACAGAGTTATAAGTGCTAAAAAATGGTTTGAGATAGAACGAAAAGCTAGAGCAGAATATATAAAGAAATATGGTGTCGATCCAGCAAATCCGAAAGTAGAAATAGTTAACGGGGTACCTCTTCCCGTAGAATACGTGAAAAAGCTCGTGGAGAGAGGAATATTAAAACCATCAAGTGGTGGTGTAACCTCTACATCGAATCCTGCTGGACCTTGGGCAAAAAACGATAAACTGTATCTCTGGATTTTCGAGGCAAAAGATTCACAGCACAAACCTACCGAAGCTTATTTGCAGGATACCATAAATGCCTATTCGAGGTTTTACCAGTTTAATCCGGGAACACTTTACTACTATTACATAACAGACTACTGGGATGCAAGCGATGTTTCATCAGATAGTTCATCTGAACTTCTTGACGACCTCGCACAGGATACGAATTGGTGGAGGAGCTCCTATAACGATGGGGATTCTACAAACGACATTGTAATCGGTTGGGTAAAGTATGCGGATCATAACGGAATGGCATATCTAAATGGATTTTTCAGCGTTGCCGCAACGCAGGCTTCGGGTGTAGATTGGCCGCACGACAGCATTGCTCAGCATGAAATCTCCCACAACTTTAATGCAGATGATGCAGGAACTTGGCCTTGGGAACATCCCGAGTGCATAATGAACTACTATTACGCGTGGCAGGGAACTGACAAATGGTGCGACGAACACTGGAATGTCGTCTATGGCAATATAAACGGGTTGTGGGAGTAGTATGAAGAGATTAATTGAAAACTTAACTTTATTTTTTATTGGCACGATCTCTGGAACTTTTGGGATACTCCTATCCGAGATATATCCTATATTTCCTGCGAAAAGTGAGGTACTTCTTTCTCTGCTAGTTTGGTCTGTATTCTTGACAGTTTTCATAATTTACAAAGCAAAAAAACATAGTGTGCTAGCTCTATCCATATTTATCATTGTTTTCTTAGCGAATTATTATTACATACATCCAGCCGTTTCGTTGCTTTTTAGTCCGATCATACCACTCTTACCTTTGATTTTAATTTTGGGAGCATATCTCATGAGAATATATGGGTATAAGAGCATAGAATTTGTTCTAAGAGCTATAGCTTTATCTTTTTTAGGTATTTGCATTGTATTTGTGTTTTGGATAAGTTTGTTTTTATGAGCAATTTTGCTTACATAAGGATGTTTAACCCATTCTGCAGCTATTCTTCATAGCAACTTTGTTGGAGTGTAGGAGTTTTAGAGTTTCTTGTCATAATATTAACGATTAACGCGGAGTCAAATTAACCATGGGCCCGTTAAAAGAAGGGAGCTCATCAGGTATCTCCGAGAACTCGGTTTTGAAGGCCCGTACTCTGGTGGGAAGCATCAGTTCATGATTAAGAGCGACATAACACTAAGAATTCCAAACCCGCGTAAGGAGGACATCGGAAAAACTCAAGATACTGAAGCAAGCTGGAATAAGCAGGTGGAATAAGCAAGGAAGAGTGGAGAAGCTGTAGCTTTTAGGCTCGATTTAGTTTTTGAATTTTTGATTTTTCAAATGGTGGCACTATGGTTATGGTTATGTTCTGCGGAGAGTGCTTCTGTTTTGGCTATACGAAAATGTATCAGGACTTTTACACGTACAACGGTTTTGGTGAAAAACTTGACGGCTCTGGAGATGGAGATCTTGTAA
>JARQZL010000091.1 GCA_029984855.1 Archaeoglobales archaeon
AAGAGCTAAAGGAAGTGATTTCGAGTAGCTTTTACATGCTAACTCTGAAGAAGAGTTTTGTTGAGAAGTGGATTAGAAGGTTTTTGAGTTTTGGTTAAAGAAGTTATGTCAGATACTATAAATTATATTATCTCACTGCTATGGCTTTTATCAACTCCCAGCACCTCTTTTCTCATACTCCGGACGTTCGGCAGACGGTATATCACAACCATGTCCTCGCTGCTATCAATTATGTCGTTGAGTCCCATCTTCACCTCTTCAAGGTCTGCCTCGCTCAGTTCGCCCTCAAAAACGGAATTCTGGATCCACATAAGATATCTTCGCAGGAACTTCTTAACTCTGTCAACCCTGTCAACGCTCACATCGTAGACGATAATTACGTACACGCCACCACCTGCTTGAATACAAACAGCCTACCACCACATGACAAAAGGAGAATATTTCTCAACGCCAAGCAAATGTTTTGCAAGTTTGTAGCACTCCAGCCTTATCAATCGCTGGTAAGAGACATTCCTGTTTAGCTTTCTGTGCTTTATTGTCGTATTCAGCTTTTCGTTGTAGGCTTTGAGAAACTTCTCCTTGCCACTTTCACCGAGCAGCACACCATCAAGCTCCCGCCTGAAGTCCTCCCCCCTCACGACTCCCTTATTCACGAGTCCAAAGATTGTTCTGTCAACAAGCATGGGCTTGAATATCTCTGCAACATCGAGAGCAAGGCTAAATCTTCTTTCAAAAGGTTCGTGAAGGTATGAAATCGCTGGATTGAGCTGCGTGTGGTATAACTCCGAAAGCGCAGTGGAGTAAAGCAACGCATTCCCGAAGCTTATCATCGCATTAACTTCATTTTTTGGAGGTCTCCTGCTCCTCCTCTCAAACTTGAAATTTCGCAGTATCGAATCGAGTGCTGAATAGTAAGCGTTTCTCGCTGTTGCCTCGACTCCCATCACCTCTTCCACACTTTCTGCTATCGAAAGGCTTTGCAGAGCCTCCTCAACCGCTCTCTTTGCATCCTCCTCCTTATAGTAAGCCAGAACCTTGGACATGTTCAGAATTGCCCCTTCGACGAATGCTTTTGCCAGAAAGAGCCTCTTTTCCATGTTGAGGTAGTGTTCCACCTGTCTGACAACCATATCTCCCGAAATCAGACTTTCTCGAGGGTAAAAACTTCCCACATAGAACCCGGAGCGGTTGAAGAAGTGGACGCATATCCCCTCTTTTGCAAGCGTTGAAAGGGCTTTAGATGTGACAGTCAGGGAGCCAAGGGCATATACCGCATATATTGAGTTAATTGGTATTGGCCTTTTCTCCTCCCTGTTCTCGAAATAAATCGTATTTTCGTGCCTCCTCAGCTTTCCGTCAGAAACAATATAGTAATTCTTCTTTTTCATGACGACCACCTACGAAAAACAAAATTCGAAGTATGCGCACCTCCTGCAGATCTTTCTGTACTTGGGTTTTGGCATTTCTCCACTGATAATCTCCCCAATCTCACTTAAAATGCTCTCCAGTTTCTTTTCCCCATCTTCTGTAAGCTCTACATTGACGTTTTCTCTCAATTTGGGAAAAGACAGAACACCCTTCGCATGTATACCAAGTTTTTTGAGGAAATAGAGATAGTATAGAGTTTGATAGATATGAGACTTTTCCATCTTTTTTGACTTCTTCACTTCTCTTATTTCAACTCCATCTCTGCTTCTCACAACATCTATGGCTATTGGGCCAATTTGAATTTCCTTTTCATCTCGCGAGAAGGCCTCCCTGTGAATGAGCTTGCCCAGTTTAACCGCATCACTCTCCTGTTCCATTGTCACGTTATGGCTGAAAAGCCAGAGTTTCGTCTTGCAGATGAAATAATAGTTAACCTGCGTACCACGCACGTACATCTTGGAGATTTCCGAAATCACAAAGTTTGGTTTGTTTCTCTCATCGTATAACCTTTTCTCCATCCATCGTCCACCTTTTAATTTATCATTTTTATTGATTAAACTTTTAATTTTTACTTCTTTCTTTTGGTCATTGGCTTTATGGATTCGGCTAGTTCAGTTTGTTCCTTCTTCTTCTCTAATTTTGCGTAGCTGGCTCTTATTCTGATTTTTTAGAGTTGAAAATACCAAGCCAAGGGATGTCGCCAACTTTTATAAATGCGGTGCATTATCCGGGATCGAAGATTGAAGCCCTTCAGAGAGGCTTTGAGAAAG
>JARQZL010000092.1 GCA_029984855.1 Archaeoglobales archaeon
CTTTCAGGTTGGCGGAAGCGGCCGTGGCGGTGTAATCGATACGACAGGTAGCGGAGTAATCGGCAGCCCCGTAGGGTAGAGGGTCAATCCTGCCGGACTCTGGAGGAGTGGGGGGCTATAACACCTCTGCCGCTGTACGCTGCAAACAGCGGCAATAAGAGCTCCGCCTCCCACTGCGGAGAGATCCGGCGACCCCGGTTCGAATCCGGGCGGGGCCATCTCCACCATCTCGCGGACATCCAAGCTGATAGGTGTGTAAAATGTCTGAAAATGTAGGCAAATTGCCAGAAGGCCGGTCGAAGATACTGGTCGAGATGCTGGCCGGGATATCCTTCTCAGCTGCAAAGGGTGTGGATTGTTAAGGAAGAGTGGTATCCTGCGAAGCTCCAGTTCAGGATTGAACCACCTGAAGACTTTCAAAAGGTTTTCAATTTAACCTTGCCAAAAGAGTCCACGAGCATCCTTGAGTTCAGGAAAATGGAACTCAACGCTGAAATCCCGGATGAGATTTTCAGAATTCCAGAAAATGTAAATCGTCAAAAAATCACACCAGCTCCCACTCCAACCCCTATTAACCAGCTCCAAAGAGTGGGATTAACATACACTGTATAAAGAAGAAGAGGATGTTATTTGATAATATTCTCAACCAGATATCGTGTCGCACTTTAGCTTGTTTGAGTCCCGAAATTCATCTTTCTGGTATGCCTTAAAATTAAAAGCAAACTCAAATTTCAGCAATCCTGTATTTTGTCTCCCTTCCTTTCCCGATTTTAGCTATTAATCCTTTCTTCTGAAGGTTTTCAAGGTACTTTCTTGCAGTACTTTCTTTCACTCCGAGGAGCTTCTCTATCTCTTTTCTCTTCGCAACTTTTTTCTCTTTTAGGTATTCCAGTATTTTTCTCTCGGTTTCATTAAACTGGAAGTTTACTGAAGAGTGTATTGTAACCTTAAACGTTCCGTTGCTCTCAAAAATCGGCTCACCGTTTCCGTTTTCCAAGCAGGATCTTGTGACCATTAAAGTGCCGGTTCCCCACTTTTCGATGTATCCCAGATAATATAGAACTTCTGCAATTTTTGGATTTCTTAACACTGAGCGATGGGGCTTTTTCAAATCCTCTATGCTCAGTTCGAGCAGATTTCCGGGATTTTCAACCTCAAGCCTGTCATCAAATATCCTTATATACACTGGAGACTTTGAGGAGTAATCCCTATGAGCTACAGCATTAACTATTATTTCCCGGATAGCCTGTAAAGGATACTCAAAAATCTCTTCTCTCTTCAGCCTGACATCGACAATTCTCTTTTTTATGAGGCTTACAACTTCAGCATAACCCTTTTCTATTTGCTCGATGAGATTGCCCGTTATCTCTTTTTCATAGACAATTCTTCCCCCTGTGAACTTGCCTATCTTTATGACAGCATACGGCAGATATTTTTCAGGATTCTTTCCAAAGCAGAGTAATGCTGCGACAGTTATCTTACCGTCTTTAATCATTCTCAGATTTTCAAGAACTGCTGATGGTTCGGTTTTTATTCTCCTCCTTTCTCTTGCCTGTTCAACGAACCTCTTTAAAATCTCCCTGTTTATCTCATCAACATCACAGATTTCCTGATCCTCAAAGTTTATCTCGGCAAATTTTCTTAAAAGCTCAAGTATTTCATCCCTATCCATCTTCAGGTTATTTTTCCCAACCCTCTTATAAGCCACTCCAAAAGCAAAAACTGGCTTATCCCTTCTTTCAGAAACTCTAATTACAACCAGCTTTTTCTTCCTTATTTCTACAACCTCAATCTCCGGAAAAATTCCTGGTTCTGTAGAGTTAGCAATTTTTAAAACGAGATCCTCAACCGTTCTCTTCCCAATGCTTACACCCTTTATTTCACCTTTATCGTTGACTCCAACTATTATTACCCCGCCCTTTGTGTTTGCAAATGCACAAACTGTCTCTATTATCTCCCTCGTTTCCGCTAAGGACTGTTTGAATTCTACCGTTTCGCTCTCTCCCTTTTTTATCATTCTTTCTATTCCGTCACTTACCGTCACATAACGTTACATGACGGAATGGTTTAAAAGAGTTTCTTCTGACCGCAACAGTATATATAAAATAATATGCAAAAACCGGGCTGGAAGGTGCCGGAAAAGAGTATATAAAATAATATACTTGAAAGCTCTGAGAAAAGTTTATATAGAATGGGTGCGTACGTACTGTGGCTGATAGCGTCAAGCTTTGCAGCACAGTCATAACATCACAATCACGCTCCTAAACTAACCAGTTAGGCGAACCCAAAACCCAAAAATCCTTCAGGCCACCCCGCCTTCCGGGTTCGCCACTCGAGGGTGGCAGCAAAGAATCTGGAAAGGCA
>JARQZL010000093.1 GCA_029984855.1 Archaeoglobales archaeon
TCCTTACAAGCTGCAGGCTGCTGCCAGTAATGGGGCAAAGATATTCCTGATTCCGCACGGACAGAAGATTGTTTATGTTCACGAAAGAAAAGAGGAGAGGAGGGGGCCATTTATATTCATCTCCACAACAACCAAGCCTGTGGATGTTGTAAAATATGGAAAACAGCTTGGTGTAGATGTTGTTGAGGTGGAAACGGTGGAGCAGGCTCTTTCATACTACACCGGTTACACAATTGCAAAACCAGAGCTTACTTTCAATCTGACCAGTTACTCAGACATACTCGTAAAACTTGCAGACCGGATGAAGAGCGAGGCATCAACACTCTTTAACCAAGTAAAGATTACTGCCGGGAAAGACGAAGTCGAAAGAATACAGAAAATAATGGATGAAGCTGAGCAGAGCTACAAAAGTGGTAACTACTACACTTCAACGAGCAGATACTTCGTTGCAAAGATAGATATGCGCTACATCCTCTACAGACACACGATTGCGAGCGATGAGGAACTCAGCAAAGAGTTTGACAGAGTGGAGAAAGACATAGAAAGCCTGGAAGAGTACCTCAAGAATTCCGACAGTATAGGAGTTGAATCTTTACAGATCTACGGTGCTGCAGAAGAAAGAGTCACTCTTGCCAAAGGTTACTTAAAAAAAGCTGAAATGTCAACAGACAGGAATGCAGCCATCGAAAATCTCGCTTATGCGAGGGAGAGAGTTGAGAGTGCACGCGTATGGCTATCGCTTCTCCCAACAATAAAAGAAGACGTCCCCATTGGAAAGGAAGAGCTCAAGAGGCGTTCCCAGCTCTATGTGAGCCAGGCAGAATCAATAATTGTTTACGCAAAGGCCATAGGAGGGCAGGAGGATTTAATTAACGAAGCGAGCAATGACATTGAAGTCGCAAGAGAGCAGCTTGATGAGGGCATGTACTGCGGGGCTGCAATTTCTTCGATGGAATCAATAACAAAAGCCAGCCTTTCTGTAGAATTGATGGGCGTGGAATACACAAGGGCTGGAAGAGAGGTAATCGAAGCAAAGGTTGATGCTGCCAAGGGATCTGCGGAGTCAGCAATATCTGAGTTAGAGCAGTGTGTCACTCCAATCTTGCCCGTAGCGTACTATGAATTTGCAGAAACAAATGATGATATCGTGGCAAAGCTCGCATACTACAAGCTGTCAGAAAGAATAGCGAAGTTAATCGGGACAGTTGCCAAATCATACACAGAGAAGGAGCTCGTCAAGGTAGAGCATCTGCCAGTTCCAGCACATTATACCTCCGTTCCACAGTCCTACAAAGTTCCGGCGTTTCAGGCTGTTGAGGCTATCGGTGTTGCAGCATGCGTTGCTGTGCTCAGATTAAGGAGTGGAGGGCGTTGAGGGTTATTGGTGTTCTTCATCTCCCACCCCTTCCCGGCTCACCTCTTTACAGCTCATTTGATGGGGCTATAGAAGTTGCTTTGCAGGATGCAAAATCGCTTGCAGAGGGAGGAGTTGATGCCATAATAGTTGAAAATTACAACGACAGGCCATTTTTGCCTGAGACTGGAAAGGAGACGGTTGCGGCGATGACGGTCATTGCTCTTGAGGTTAAAAGAGAGACAGGGTTGCCAATTGGCATAAATGTTCTGAGGAATGATGCAATTGCAGCTCTCGCAATAGCAAAAGCTGTTAAGGCAGACTTTGTGAGGGTAAATCAGCTCTTTTTCTCCTCTCTCATGCCAGAAGGCTGGGTGGAAGGTAAGGCTGGAGAGATTATGAGGTACAGAAAGGCTATAGACTGTAACGCGAAAGTTTTTGCTGATATCTCTGTCAAACATGCCCGCCATCTCGCCACACTTGACGATTACATAGAGAACATCGAAAGGAGTTTGGCAGATGCTGTAATTGTGACGGGAAGTGCTACCGGTAAGGCTGTCGACATCAGAGAAGTTGCAAGAGTTAAGGAAAATTGCATGTTGCCAGTTTATGCTGGAAGTGGTGTTACACCGGAGAACGTTGCCAGAATTCTTGAACATGCGGATGGAGTAATTGTTGGGAGTTACTTCAAGAGAGATGGGAGGGTTGATGCTGAGAGGGTTAAAAAGCTTGTGAAGGTTGTTAGCTGTTTATGAGAAAGCTATTATAGTGGATAATCTAAGCTCTGACCGATGTTGAAGCCATTGGTAAAATGGGCAGGAGGAAAGAGGCAGCTTCTATCAGAACTTGTAGACAGACTTCCAAAAAAATGGGAAACGTATTATGAACCCTTTGTTGGTGGTGGAGCACTACTAATTGAATTATATAAAAGGAGAATGCTAAAATCAGCAGTTATATCTGACCTAAATGAGGAGTTAATAAACCTATACAATGTTTGTCAAAAATTATCCTCATGAGCTCATTGAAACGTTAACCCCCTTAGAGTTAACGTTCGTGAATCAAAAGATTCACGAAACACTGAGCAATACAGAATTCAAAAATGAGAAAGATACTTACTTAAAACTCAGAGAAAAGTTCAATGAGATAATTGGAAATCCAAAGTATAGCATTGAAAGAGCAGCAGTTTCGTCTGCTCATGGAGGTGATTTTGTTTACTGAGTTAAGTTTTTGTGTTGTAATGGTTTTTTAGTTAAATGAACGGAGGAAGAGGGGATTAAGGTGAGAGATATTACCATTCCCAACAGGATAAATCTAAAAACAGAAACAGATAAGGCGACTAACTACTTTTTAATTTCAGTATCAAATTTTTAATTTCAGTATCAAATCGCCAAAATCTTGATTTGTGTATCAAATACACGTTAGCTGGATTTACAAACAGTATAAATGGACTCTGGACGTTTTTGGATATTGAGGAGGGAGATTATATATCCTTTCTCTATGGCGCAAGAGTCAGAAATCTTTATAGGGTTATAAAAAAGGTAGCATATAGAAATGCAGATAAAATTACCCCATGGCCACCCGTAACTTTCAAAATGTCAGGTAAGACTTATTATTTTCCTTTTCGATTTCTTTTAAAGCAAGAACGCAGTTTAAACGAGCCAATGGTTAGACCTGAGTTCTCCTATGTAGCCGAGAATTTACTCTTAAGAGGTGGATACAGAAAAACACATTTTCAGGCAGACGCTGTCACATTTTACAACGTTTCTGGAATGGGAGAGCCATATAATGGTAAGAATGAAAGCTTACATATTGATGCAGAAACATTTGAGCCAAAAATAGTATTCAAGAAAGAAAAACAAAATATTCCAGAAAAATTCTATTTCAAAGAACTGATACTTCAGTCCTTAGTTCGTAAAAAGATTTTAGATGTCGTATTCGAGGACATCTTAGATTATTTTAAGATAGATTATAGCCCTACAGACTTTGAGGTATTAGGAGAAAAAGCACTTCCCGAAGGTTATGTAGACATCTTCATAAAATTGAAACATCCGACAGGATCTAATAAATATCTGCTTATTGAGGTAAAAACAGGGAGAGTGCAACGAAAAGACAATGACCAACTTCGTGGCTATATGAAAGAGTTAGGGAGCGAGGTCGTTGGAGGTGTGTTAATAGCGAGGGAATTTCCTAAAAAACTGTGTCAAGACCCCAAAGTTTTGCATGTAAAATACTTCTTCGATAATTTAGATGTTGATTGTGAATATACCTACGAAAATCTCCTGAATTTGCTTCGTTTGGAGGTGTTAGAATGAAAAAGAGACTCTTCATGTTTTTGACCCCCGATGGAGCAACATATTCATCATACGAGGAAATTTATCCAGATGTTGACAACTTCCAAGTTCTCGGATGGGCAGAAGGTTTTACAGAGGAAGAGGCTTTTGAAGAATTCGTAGATAATAACAAGTGGATCACTGATACGAATTTTAAGAACGTCATCTGTATAGAAGTCAAATCCAGAATTCACGAGGGCAAAGAGTTTTTATTAAAATAAGTAGAGATAGAGCTGAGGTAGTGGTAAAATGTCCGAAGAAAAACATCAAGAGACTGTTAGAGAAATCCTAAATTCGAATAAATTCATTGATGGGTTGGATTCTTCTCCACGTAAACTTCCTCCAGCGTCTAACACAAGAAATGAGTTGGAGAAGCTCTTTAAAATATGTAGTGACCGAAATTTTAGAGTTGTATTAGTTGAAGACTTAAGAGATTATAAAATTTTTATTCAAATACCAAATAGTGAATCCGAGTGTTCTTTCTATATTTGGTGCGCTAATTTCAAAAATGGCGGATGTATTTCAGAACTTGATGTTCCCACTCATGACGATTTAATCATGTGGTATACAAAATTTAAAGAAGCTCTCAAAAGAAGTTAACGAGTACTTAATAAAAGCCCTTATAAGATTAATAAGAGATAGGTTGTCCGTAGAAGAAATTGTAGAAAAATACTTTGCGAAATTGGATGAAAACATTAAATTAGAAATTTCCAAGTTTCTTTCTACTTTAAAATAGATCTCATTACAGGAGGGCACAAACTACCCTCCGCCCAAACGTATGGGTTCAAAATATACTTTAGCTGTTTATACGCTTCTTGAAGCTGGATTTAACATGAGCGAAATACGAAGGGTGATTAAGTTCTGAAATTCTGATTTCAACTACGAAGAGCGAAGAGGTTTTGTCAATTCTTGTCAAAAAAACCTGAGGAGAAGGAAAGAGAGAAAAACTTTTACTTCCAAAACAGAAAAATGATGCAATGAAAGTCATATTCGTCTGCTCTCCGTTTCAGGGAAAGAAAGAAAACATGGAGAGAGCAAAGCAATACTGCAGAACACTCGTGGATACGGGCCATATTCCAATAGCCCCTCACATCTACTTCAGCCAGTTCATGGATGACTTAAATCCAAGAGATAGAAGAAAAGCTTTAGAAATGAACAAAAAATTGCTCGAATTCTGTGATGAACTATGGATATTTGGCAACGAAATTACTGAAGGAATGAAAGAAGAAATAGAGTACTTCAGGAAGATTAAGGGAGATGGCAGAATTAAAAAACTGGTAACTCCATGATGTGCTGAACAATAAGTAAGAATAAGTAAGTACCAAAAATCTTAAATATTAGAAGTTACTAACAATTAGTTAGGTTTTGGAGGTAAAAATACAAACCCGCGGAGGTGATGGGGATGAGAAGGCTTCTTGACCCGTTTGAGGAGATTAGAAGGATGCAGGACAGGTTAAACAGGCTGTTTGAGGAATTTGAGCGCTTTGGCAGACAGATTGTGCCTGTCGAAGAATATCCGGCTACAATGCCGCTGGACGTGATCGATGAAGGGGATAAGGTCAAGGTCGTGGCAGACCTCCCCGGATTTAACAAAGAAGATATCCAGATTTATCTTGAAGATGGTGACCTCGTAATCAAAGCAGAGAGGAAAGAGGAAAAAGAAGAAAAAGGCAGGGATTTCATAAGGCAGGAGCGCAGGTATGGAGAGGTTTACAGGCGTGTAACTCTGCCTGCAGAAGTGGAAGTTGAAGAGACTAAAGCCAGCTACAATAACGGGGTGCTGGAGATAGTGCTCCCAAAGACTGAAAAAGCTCAGAAAAAGGAGATTAAGATTGAATAACCTTTTTTTGATTTTTTGGTTTGGGCTGCTGCAACTCCTATTTTACCGAAACTTTGAAGTATTACACCATTCTCCCATCCCTTATGCCTGATGCGAGATCGCTGCTTGAAGTGATAAAACCCAAGCAAACAACCCTGCTTATGGTAACCTGCGTTGTCGCCTATGTAATTGCCCTGAAGATTCACAGATTCCCTTTCTCCCTTCTTCACTTTTCAGCAATGTTTGCAGCCACAATTCTTGCCGTTGCCGGGACAACAGCGCTCAACATGTGGTTGGACAGAGATATAGATGCGCTGATGTGCAGAACACAACATCGCCCTGTTCCTTCAGGCAGGTTAAGCCCGGCGGGGTGTGCTGTTTATGGCTTAACTCTTTTTATTGCCGGGTTATCAGCTGGATACTTTTTTGTAAATCCATCTCTCTCAGTAGTCCTTATCCTAGGCCTCTTCTTTGATATTGTAGTGTACACAGTAATGCTGAAAAGAAAAAGTCCATATTCAATAGTTCTCGGAGGGCTTGCAGGAGCGATGCCATGTCTTGCCGGCTGGACAGCAGCAGCAGGTAAGATAGAGCTCGCAGGAGTTCTTGCAGCCATGATAATTCTTCTCTGGATTCCGGCCCATATCTGGTACCTTTCGATGTACTTTGAAGAAGACTACCGCAACGCCCGCATCCCTATGCTCCCCCTTGTGGTCGGTATGGAGAGAGCTTCTTGGGCCATAGTATTCAGTGTTGCATTCATGCTCGTGACGGTCGCCGTGCTATTCTTTGTTGTCAAGGCCGGAGGAGAAGGGTGCTCTCTTGGTGTTGTCTATCTCATTGTCTCGACTCTTATAGTGGCGTATTTTCTGTACAGAGCTGTGAGATTCGCTTTATCGCCAAGCAGGGAGAAGGCGAGACGGATGTACAAGCTCGCCAGCATAACCCTTGGGATGGTTTATCTATCCATGCTCATCGGAGCACTACTGGGTTGAGGCTTGTTAGCTCTAAATGCGTGAAAGCAAAGGACGTTGTTAATTCGAACTCACATGCAAGATGAAGTAGAAGGTTTGGAAAAGAAATTATAACCTGAGGCACTCATTGATGACGTATGATAGGGTTCAGTGATGATAAAAAGAAAAACATACTCAAAGAATGGCAGGAGCTCCTGCTCGCCGAGTACCCTGTAAAGCCAGTGGTGGAGATAATAAACTACTTAGAGGAGTGTGCGGAGTCTCTGCTCTCCTTCGTTGAAGCGTACTACAAGGGCAAAGAAACAGATGTCGAGGAGGCAGTTGACGATCTGATGAGGTTCCTTGCAACAGATAGGAAACTTACACCGGGAGAGAGTATAGCTCAGATTCTCTATCTGAAAAAGCTCCTTTTAAAAGAGTTTCCCGATATAAAAAAGGAGGACTTTGTAAAGCTGAACGATGCGGTTGACATTCTTGCATGCAAGGCATTTAACAGATACATGGAAGCAAGAGAGCATATATACGAGCTGAGGCTCAAGGAGAAGCAGGGAATGATCGATATTCTCAAAAGGGCAATGGACATGTATGAAAAGTACTATGGACTATCCAAGTAAAATTTCAAACATGAATGGCATAACTGTGATCTACGATAACAGGGCTCTCAACGGGCTGGAAAGCGGCTGGGGCTTCTCAGCTTTGGTCAGCTTTAGAGATTATAAAATCCTTTTTGACGCTGGAGGAGACGGAGAAAAGCTTCTAAGGAATTGCAGAAAGCTTGGAATAGATCTGAAAGAGATGTGCTGTGTTTTTCTATCTCACATTCATGAAGACCACACCGGTGGCTTATGGTCTGTTTTAGAGAAGAACCCATTAAGAGTCTATCTGCCCGCATCCTTTCCTCCCGAATTCAAGTCCAGAGCAGGGAAGTACGGTGCGGTTGTAGAAATTTCAGATCCGACTGAAATTTTGCCCGGAATTCATACAACAGGAGAGATGGGATCAATCAGAGAACAGGCCATCCTTCTGAAAACTTCAACAGGTCTGGTTGTTGTTACCGGTTGTTCTCATCCCGGAATTGTTAACATTGCAAAGGAGGCAAAGAAAATAGATAACGTTTATTTACTTGCCGGAGGTTTTCATTTACTTGGATCAAATAAAAGAGAGCTTAAAAAAATTGCAGAGGATCTAAAAACTTTGGGTGTTCAGAAGGTAATGCCGTGCCATTGCAGTGGAGATAGAGCGAGAAAAATATTCAGAGAAGAGTTTGGAGATAACTGCGTTGACTGTTATGCTGGAAAAATGGTAGAATTTAGATAAAGCTAAGGGTTGATGGAGGTAAAAACTTGAGGGTTGTTGAGAGGATTGAAGAAGTCGAAGGAAGTGCGTGCTTCATCGAGGTTGATGGAAAACTTATTAAGACAGATATTGGAGTATTTTATGCAGATAAGGTAAACTTGGAAAGAGTTCTCGATTTTCTTGCCGATCTCGGTTACGAGTATGCTGTTGTCAGGGGTTTTGAGGGAACTTCTGAGCGGGAGACCCTGAACTCGCTTGTTGAGAAAGTAAAGCAGAGTGAGGGAGCTGAGAAGTGTGGGGCCATTGGCATCTTTGTGGGCTTTGTAAGAAGAATTTCCGGAAATAGAGAAGTTGAGAGGCTTGAGTATGAAAGATACAATGAGCTTTACTTCAAGAAGTTGAGAGAGATCGAAGAGAGGCTGAAGAGGTATCCGGGTGTTGTGGAGGTAAAAATATACCATAAAAAGGGTGTTTTAAAACCGAAAGAAGATATAGTTTACGTTGTGGTCATGGGTGAGCACAGGAAGGACGTCTGGAAACCCCTTGAGGAGAGTATGGAACTCGTAAAGAAAGAATTGCCCGTGTGGAAGAAGGAAGTATTCACAGATGGAGAGGTCTGGGCACACGACTACAGGTAGCTTTCAAGGATTTTCTTCACCTCTATGCCCTCTTCAGCACTGGAAGCTGTAGTTATCACGAGGATTTTTTGAACACTCGCTCCGTCTATCAGCATTGCTCTTATGTTACCGTTTTCATCGCTTCTGCTGAGCTTTAACCTTACACCTCCTCCCGCTGCAGTTCCCTTTGCTTCAATTACTCCAGGGACTATCTTCTTCACATACTCGCAAACTGCAAGTCTGTGAAGGAGTTTCAGCCCATACTTTCCGCCTATTACTGTTGTATGCGCACCTCTGATCTTTTTATCTGGCCTGATGTCGACTCTTTTCAGAGCTTTTTTGGTTCTGAAGTACTTTGAAATTGCGTTGAAGAACTCATTTGCCGATTGAAAGATGTCTGTTGTGATGACACTGACATCGTGAATTGATGTTCGCTTTACCCATTCTGCGGTTTCCAGCAGTATTCTCTCGTTGATTGCAGAGATTACAACTTCATCCATCCTTCTTTCATGCATTCTTTCAGCAACGAGCTCGAAGGTATTTCTTTTCGAAATTTCAAACTCGTCATTGTAAACTTTAAATGTGTGGGTCTCACAGCCACTTTCAGCAATAAAAAAAAGATAGATATTGCTGCCATCGCAGAAAAGACCGCATCCTATAGCATTTCTCGTTCCACATGCAAGGCAGAAAGCTGCTGGAGATGGCAGCCCGGCCATACACTTCCTGCATCTCATAGGGGAGGGTAGCGAATGAGGGCATATAGCGGGGCGTGGATTTGAACCACGGATCTGCGGGTTATGAGCCCGCCGGGATAACCTAGCTACCCCACCCCGCTTCAATCTTTTTTATCCTGCTCGGTATTTAAAGTTAATCAATAGCTTCTATTCACTCTTTCAGGGCTGTAATCAGCTTCACGTTGCTAACTCCCTTTATAGTAGTTATTTTATCCACAAGTCTCTTTATTCTGGCCATATCTCCCTTCACTATCACCATCTCAAGGCAACTATCTTTGTCGAGGTGAATGTGCATCGTTGACGTGATAACATCTCCAAAGTTGTGCTGGAGGGATATTATCGCATCACTTGTCCCCTTGTAGTGATGATTGTATAGAATATTGACCACACCTACTATCTCACCCTCTTCTCTCTCAAGCCACTTGTACTCAGCGATGTAGTTTCTTATTGCATCCCTGATTGCCTCACTTCTCGAAGAATATCCTCTCGTTCTTATAATACCGTCAAACTCGTCCAGAAGATTTTTTGGAAGACTGACACCTATTCTTGTTACACCTTCTTCCATGGTTCGAGTACTGTGTAATGATTATAAAAAATTTATTATTCAGATTAAAAGAGATGAGAAAAAGTGTTACGAATAAGCGTCAGGGATTAAGTCTGCTCTCTATATGCATCAAGAACCGCACTAACTATCTTTTCCCTCGCTTCCCTGCTTGCTGGATGGAAAACATCCTGAAAACTTCCATCCTTAGCCTTTCTACTGGGCATACTAACCCACAGACCGTTTTCTCCTTCAAGCACCTTTATTCCCTTCACAACAAATTCGTTGTCAAGCGAAACAGACGCATATGCCTTAACGGCTCCATCTCCCCTCGATTTATATATTCTAACTTCTGTTATCTCAGCCAATTCTAACTCCTCCTTGCTGTGTTTCTTTTCCCTTGCATGCTGCCTTATTTAAACTTTGTCCCCTCGGTGAAAGTTGACAATTTGTGACCTCGAACCGTAATCATGGAGAAAGCCGGTTTCTGTCTCTCGGGAAGATGATCGCCTCCCGAATATTCTTAAGGCCAAGCATGGACATCATTAACCTCTCTGCTCCAAGACCCCACCCGGCATGTGGGGGCATTCCATAGCGGAAGGCTTCAAGGTAGAATTCGAAACTTTCAGGACTCATGCCCGATTTTTCTATGCGTTTAACAAGCAAATCATAGAGGTGTAT
Source organism: Archaeoglobales archaeon (assembly GCA_029984855.1). Lineage (GTDB taxonomy): Archaea > Halobacteriota > Archaeoglobi > Archaeoglobales > Archaeoglobaceae > Archaeoglobus_C. The sequence continues at coordinate 10,347 of JARQZL010000093.1, forward strand.
TCGCTGTGCTCCGCTCGCAAGTTCCAGCCAGCCATGCATCAGGTCAAAGCTCTTGCAGATTTCCGGTTTATCTTCATAGGGCATTGCATAAAAGGGTTTTGATTCTGTAGGCCAGTCAACTATAAAGTAATGGGTATCCACGTGTTCTGCAACTATCTTCAGCGCCGGAGTGGTGAGGTCTTCACCCCACGGTACTTCCTCCCCTCCTTTTCTGGCCATCTCTATTGCCTCATCGTAACTCAGCCTTTCGAAAGGAACTTCTGGCACCTCAAGCTTTGCATCAAGCCATGAGAGGTACTTCTCACATTGAACACTTACGTCTTCATAGCTTCTTGCAATCAATCTCTCAAGAACGTTCATCACGCCTTCGTTGTCTGTGAAGCTTGCCTCTATATCTATGGATACAGCCTCATTCAGATGCCTGACGGTGTTGTGCTCCTCTGCTCTAAAAATTGGCCCAATCTCGAAGACCTTTTCAAGGCCAGCGGCCATTAAAACCTGTTTATAGAGCTGAGGACTCTGGTTCAGAAAAGCCTCCTTTTCAAAATAGCTGATAGGAAAGAGCTCGGTACCACCCTCTGTAGCAGTTGAAACAATCTTTGGTGTGTTTACCTCAATAAATCCTTCTTCACACAGAAAATTCCTTATGCTTTGAAGCATGCAGTGTCTGATTCTGAATATCGCCTGAACCCTCGGTTTTCGCAAGTCGAGGTAGCGGTGGTCAAGTCTTGTATCCAGTTCAGCCGGCACCTTCTCGACGACATCGAGGGGGAGTGGAGCATCTGCCTCATTGAGCACATCGAATGTACTTGGTACCACCTCATATCCACCAGGAGCCTTTGGCTCAGCTTTTACAACGCCTTTAACCATGATAACGCTCTCTCTTCGAACCTTCTTTGCTCTGTTGAAGATTTCTCTTTCCACCTTCTTCTTTGGCAGTGTAATCTGAATAAATCCCTCCCTATCCCTCAGAATTACAAAAACCAGCCCGCCGTGGTCTCTGACTTCGTGTACCCATCCGTAAAGCGTTATATCCTTGCCAACATCTTCTTCTCCAATCTCACTCGTGTACTTTCTCATTCTTTCAACCTCTCTTCAATGGATTTTGCGTGAAAAGGCAAGCCTTCTGCCTTTGCAAGCCTGATTACAGCCAGACCCATCCTTTTCAGTCCATCCCTGCTGAGCTTCTGGAATGTTATGTGTTTTAAAAATGTTTCAGCACTCAGGCCAGCAAAGCGTTTGGCATAACCTGCGGTTGGGAGTATGTGGTTCGTACCGGAAGCATAATCTCCTGCCGCAACAGGGCTGTATTCTCCAACGAACACGCTTCCAGCATGCCTTATCTTTTCGAGGTATCTGTCGGCGTCATCGAAAATAAGCTCAAGGTGTTCGGGAGCAAATCTGTTTGAAATCTCTATGGCTTCGTCTATGCTACTTACGACAGCAATCTTCAGATTTTTTAGGTCTAAGTCACTTCCAAGTTCATCTGCAATTTTCTGCACCTTTTCAGCCAGCTTTTCCGATGTTGTGAGGACAACAGCAAGAGCCATCGGGTCGTGCTCAAGCTGTGCTAAAGCGTCAAGGGCTATAAATTTCGGATTTGCACTCTCATCTGCAATAATGAGAACTTCTGATGGCCCGGCAGGCATATCTATTGGCACATCCTTCGAAACGAAAATTTTGGCTGCTGTAACGTAAATATTTCCTGGCCCGACAATTTTATCAACCGGCTTTACTGTCTCTGTTCCGTATGCAAGGGCTGCAATTGCCTGAGCCCCTCCTACCGCATAAACTTCATCTATTCCAGCTATATCACACGCAACGAGAGTGAGTGGCTTTACTTTACCTCTTTCATCGGGAGGAGTGCATGCAACTATTCTGCGAACACCTGCAATTGATGCAGGAATGCCAGCCATTAAAGCCGTTGATGGATAGCTGGCTCTCCCACCTGGCACATATATTCCTGCACTGTCCAAAGGCACATAACGCTTCCCCAGCATAGCATCATCAAAGTCTATGAAAATCTCCCTGTCAACGCACGTTATGGAGTGAAATCGCTCTATGTTCTGCCTTGCAACCTCTAATGCATCTATAATTTCATCATCAACTACTTCATACGCTTTGTCTATCTCTTCAGGTGGCACCTTTATGTATTCCGGCTCAACGCCGTCAAACTGCTTTGTCAGCTCTATTAGCGCTATATCTCCCTCTTTCCTGACTCTGTCAACTATCCTCCTTATTCTCTCGATGTATTCATCGATGGATGAACTCCTGTTAGCTGATATGTCATGAGGCCTTACAATCATCGCAATCCCCATCGCTTGGCATGCAGAGAAGCTATAACGTTTTCTGTTGTATACTGAATGTTCTGATATCGATCATTGTTCACAGTTGCTCCTCGCTCTCACAACCATAAACAGATAAATAAGCCAAACAGATTTATCTTAAATTAAAATAAATTGAGATAAATTAACCTGTCTTTCCGTCCGGCCAGAGATTATCAGGAACCTCTTTTCCGGCTTTCTTCATCTGGTACCTCGCACATTTGGCATAGTCACCGTTGCAGTACCTTTTCTTCAAAATGTCCGCTGTTGCTGGCAACGATATGTTGTTGAAGAACGGACATTTTGCAATGAATTCACACTCCGGCACACATATCACCTCCGGTTTCTCATTATTACAATAATAATACAAATACATTTCGGTCTTTTAGGCTACCCAAAAACAACTTCCCAGTTCGAGTTTGAAATTGAAATGTCCACTCAATAAACCATAAGTTTCATATAACCACGGGTCCCTCAGCCATACTTGAAGCCCCGTAGGGTAGCGGTCAATCCTGGGGGACTCTGGATCCCCCGACACCGGTTCGAATCCGGTCGGGGCTATATATCCACTCATCTTGCTAACGCATTTTTCAAACGCCTGAACCCCTTTCCAATGAAGTAAATTTCAGCACTCCTTTTCCTCGAAGCCTGCGGGCTGTGAAACTTTTTAAAGTGAAAGTAGGGTTTGAATTCATTGAATACCTTTTGTATCTCCTCTCCCTGAAACACCTTGACAACGAAGTTTCCACCTGGCTTCAATACGTGTCTTGCTATTCTGAATGCAGCTCTTGCCAGATCCACCGAGAGCAGATGATCGACCGTCCAGTTGCCGGTTATTTTTGGTGAGGCATCGCATATTACGGCATCATATTCACTGAGTACCGCCTTTATCTTCTCGAGAGTCTCGTCCTGAGTTATGTCTCCCCGCAAGAATATAACACCATCAATTGACTGCATTGGATTGATATCAACGGCAACAACTTCTGCTCCTAACTCTGCTACTACCTGACTCCATCCTCCGGGCGATGCACCCAAATCGAGAACCCTGTTCTTTTTTTTGATTAATTTGAATGTTTTGTTCATCTGAAGCAGCTTGAATGCAGCTCTGCTTCTGTATCCCTTTTTTTTCGCCTCCCAGTAGTAGTAGTCCTGTCTGTCTTTTTTCCTTCTCTGTCCTGCCATATTGCCTATCTAACCAGTTTTACAATTATTCTCCTCATTCTCGGGCCATCGAGTTCTACAAAAAGAATTCGCTGCCATGTGCCCAGCTGGAGTTTACCACTCTCAACCGGTACAACGACACTGTTACCCAGCAGAATAGCCCTTAAATGAGCATCTGCGTTATCATCTATGCGGTCATGCCTGTAGCCCGCTCTTTTTGGGACAAGCCTGGAAATCGTGGAAACAATATCTTCAATCAGCCCGGACTCAGCTTCGTTGATTGTTATTGCTGTTGTGGTGTGTGTTGTGTAGATAACAGCAATTCCATCTCCTCCTTCAACTGCCTCCCTCACTCTACCGGTTATATCTACGATTTCCACCCTTTTTCCGGTTTTTATTTCAATTACGGGCATTATGGAACCCTCGTGAAGACTTCTTTTCCATCTTCAATTCTAAATTCTCCAAACTCTATCCTCCTTATGTCTTTCGCTCTGGCCAAAATATCAATTTTTCTCGAGTTAAAGTCTATGCTTTTTATCAATCCAATGCCTTCGTACCTGCTGGAATATATTCCAACTGCGAGGTTTGAAAAGCAATCTGGAGTGAAAATATTGACATCTTCAACGCCATAAACCTCTTTGAGGAGTTTTATTGCTTCCATCCCGATATGTTCTTCTTTCACACAGATGTTAAGGAAGTCGCTGCCAAGTTCTGCAAAGATGAGGCGGTTAAATATTTCAGTAAGAATGCCATCTCTCAGCTCTCTACCTTTAAACAGCGTTGTATTGCCAATTTTTACCTCGTTTGCATTGATTGTTACTGGCCTGGTGTTTTTGAGCCACTCTGCATAACATTCACCCCTTATTGCACCTCTCAGCTCTCTACTCCTCTTTTTTGGTACAAAAGATTCAATGGCGATTGTGTTGTACTCATCCAGGTAGTAGGGGGTTGTTCCCATGCAAACGACCACATCTGGTCTGAATACCTCGAGCTTTGCCAGTTTGTAGTTTCTTGCTCTTTTACCCCTCACCCACCCCGTTGTGTCCACAATGATCCAGTCCCCTTCAGCCATTGTCGAAAGTCTTGCAAATCCCATAAGGCACCTTGTCTCGTTTCCCAAGGGGGACGTAGTTCCCACAAAGAAGCCCTCACTTATCTCTATTTCTGACAGTGAAGGACATTGCAATGCAGTACCCATCCCCATAGCTCCCGGATGAGCTATGTCTGCCTGCCCTATATCCGCATCTATGACACACTTCCTGCCTCCCAGCCTGTTTATCAGCCATACTGCAAAACTGCTCTTCCCTGTATCCGTCTCTCCTATTAACAGAATCCTCCTCCACTCGTTACTCTCAATTTCTTCCACTATATTCTCCCAGCTTTCCGGAATTGTCGAGCCACTTACCTTGATGCAGAGACCATCAACTTCAACTGCTCCATCTTTGAGGTAGAGAGGTGTGAGTTTTCTCGTTTTCAGCTTTTTCACCGGACAGCCAAACACCTCTGCGTACCCCTCCAGAACCTCCGCAGTTCCCTCGAAGAGGACTGTGGTGTTAGAATCTCTTATGAGCATGCTACTTCTGCTTTATCTCTATGATTGGCCTAAGCTTCGGCTGGGCATTGAGGAGCTTTGTGAGGTTCATGTCTCTCATTATGGCAACGCTAAAACCGTCTTCGTAGTTTGTATAATTGTAGTACTGCGTGACATTAGAATTGATAAATCCTCCATTCCTGACGAAGTGCACCCCAACCACTTTCTCATACATGCTGTTATTTACTCTTATTCCAGATATATAAAGGTCAATGTAGTCCGTATTGTTGGTGCCTGTAACTATTCTCCTTGCAGCCCCGCCATAGAAGATGAAGACAACGTTAAAGTTGCCGGAGATGCGTGAAGTGTAGTTTGAAATAAGCCCGGCCATGCTTCCGTTCCCTGAAATTATTGTGTCCACGGCCTTCGCTACATGAGGAATCGTGCCTATAAGAAAGGGAGATGTTTCTGGAACCACCATTATATCTTTCGTAGTTTTCACGCTTAGTCCCCGATAACTGTCCTTCTGACCCGCAAAGAATATCTTTGTCTTATTAACATCAACGAGGTACAGCAAACCATCCGGATAGCTGGCCACGAGCATTCCCTCGACAGGATACGATAGCCTGAGCTTCGAGAATACATATCTGTCATAGTTTACTGTTATTAAATCATCGATATATTTTAGAAGCGTCTTATTATCGGATTTTGTTGCATATATTATCTGCCCTGCCCCTGCAGGCACCCATTTAAGCCATCCATCCAGCCCATGGGCTTCATACATTATCTTCCTTTCAGGGGGGGCGTAACCACCTTTCAAAGCGTAAACAAGAACGCTGCCCACCATTATGAGGGCCAAGAACAGAGCGAGAAGTCTTGCTGACCTCGTCTCCATCTTTTTTGCCATACTCCAGCGTGCTGGCAAAAAACAGATAAAAGTTTTGGTGCTCATCCTTAGCGTTAGTCTCAAAAAAGTATCCAGTATTCCAGTGTTCAGTTTCCTCGGTTCATCGAGCATCGATAGAGTTATATCCTCCAGTGAAAAGGATGGAACATGCCTGCTACGATTGACGAAAGCAAATGCGAGGGGTGCGGAACATGCGTTGACGAGTGCCCGGTGGGTGCTATAGAATTGAACGAGGTTGCCCATGTTGATGTAGATATATGCACAGATTGTGGAAGCTGTGTTGAAGTATGCCCAAACGAGGCAATAACGCTCGAGTAAGCGGCAAAGTTTTAATTGTCATATCTGAAAGGGTATAGAGGTGTGCTCATGGGGTTGATCGTCAGGATACGAAAAAGATTTAGCTTCCTGTTTAAGTGGTTTTTCAAGAAGGACAGAATGAAAATAGGAATATACGGCCCTCCCAACGCAGGAAAAACCACACTCGCCAACAGAATTCTCAGAGACTGGACAGGAGATGTAATGGGTGCTGTAAGCAACATTCCCCATGAAACAAGAAGGGCGAGGCTGAGAGAGGGAGTAAAAATAGAGGTTGACGGTAAGTCTGTTGTGCTGGATATTGTTGACACCCCCGGACTTGCAACCAAAATTGACTTCCATGAATTTATGAAGTTTAACCTGTCGGAGGAGGAGGCAAAGAGGAGGGCAAAAGAGGCAACAGAAGGGGTTATAGAGGCAATAAAGTGGCTTGATGATCTCGATGGCGTACTCCTCGTTATGGATGCAACCGAGGATCCTTTCACTCAGATAAATGTCACTATTGTGGGCAATATCGAGGCGAGAGGCTTGCCTTTGCTCATAGTTGCCAACAAGATAGATTTGCCAAATGCTTCGCCCGCAAGGCTGAAAGCAGCATTCCCCCAGCATCCGGTGGTACCGGCTTCAGCGCTGAAAGGGCTTAACATAGACAGTCTGTACAAGTCAATTGCAGAGAGGTTTGGTTGAGGTGATACAGATGGAAGGCGTGCAGCTCAACATGATATCAAAGGACAGACTGGATAGAATGGCTTCGATGGAGAAGATAAGGATGATCCTTGAAGAAGTAAAGAGCGGGAGAATAGTCGTTCTTGAAACTGGTTTAACTCCAGAGGAGGAGGCAAAACTCATAGAAGTTACAATGCTGGAGATCGATCATGAGAATTTTGTCGGTATTGAGGTCGAATCATATCCGCAAAAGTCAAGAGGGTTTTTTGAGAGGCTCTTTGGAAAAACCAAAGGGAGGTTAACGGTTATAGGACCGGCAAACAGACTCAAAACTCTTGACAAGAAAGAGGATCTGATAACCGCTCTCGTTCAGCTCGGCGAAGGCTAAGCTATGCAGGTGAAGATTGATGCCCCACCGCTGCACCAAATGTGGAAAGGAGTATGCTGATGGTGACATGCGTATACTGCAGGGTTGCGAATGCGGGAACAACAAATTTCTCTACATTCCGAAGGAAGAAAGAGAGCGAGAAAAAGTTAGCGAGGAGGAAGTTAGAGAATCGCTACCTGAGGGTATAGAGAGTGTCAGAATAATCCGCCCTGGAATGTACGAGATAAACCTCGAAAAAGTTTTTTCGAGGGACGAAATTGTGATAGCCCTCCAGGAGGATGGAAGATACATCATACATCTCCCCTCTCTTTTGAAAAGGAGGAGAGGTAAACAGTAACCTGAGCTGAGAATTTACAGATACTTGATATTCCTATACAATTTACTATGTTCATTCTTAGCATATTTTATTATATCTTATTATACCTTCTCTTTCACCTTCTCTCTCGGCTCGATGAACTCCTTCGGAGCAGTTTCGATGGACTCAAGGTACTTCCTCAGCACATCGGGGATCATAACCCTGCCATCCTCAAGCTGGAAGTTCTCTATGATTGCAGTAATCGCCCTCGTCGTTGCTATTGCCGTCGAGTTTAGCGTGTGAACGAAGCCCTTTGAAGGCTTTCCCCTCTCCTCGGCATATCTGATGTTCAGCCTGTAGCTCTGCCAGTCCGTGCAGTTGCTGCATGAAACCATTTCCCTGTATTTGCCCTGAGCGGGCATCCATGCCTCAAGATCGTACTTCTTTGCAGCCACAATACCTATATCTCCCGTGCAGATGTTCACGATTCTGTAGGGAATTCCCAGCCCCTGCCAGAGCTTTTCTGCGTTATCAATCAGCCTTTCATGCCAGTCCCAGCTTTCCTCCGGCAGGCAGTAAACAAACTGCTCAACCTTGTTGAACTGATGGACTCTGAATATGCCCTTTGTGTCCTTGCCGTGCGCTCCAGCCTCCTTCCTGAAGCACGGGCTGACGCCCGCATAAAGCAATGGCAGCTCGCTCTCGGCAACAACCTCGCTCATGTGCATCGCTGCAAGGGGGTGTTCGGATGTCGCGATCAGGAAGAGATCCTCTCCCTCAATTTTGTAGATTACATCCTCGAAATCTTCAAGGGCTGTAACACCCTCATAGGCAAGCCTTCTCATCATGTATGGCGGGCTGACGATTCTGAAACCCTGCTTCGCAAGGAAGTCGAGGGCGTAGCTTATCAGGGCGAAGTCGAGCCATACGAGGTCATCAAGGAGGTAGTAAGAGCGAGAACCTGCAACTTTTGCAGCCCTCTCAATGTCCGCCCATCCCCACATTTCAACGGCATCTGCATGCCCTACTGGAGGCTTATCGATAACCTCGTAATCGACATTTCCGCCGGTCTGTCTGACAAATTCATCGACATGCTCCCTGTAAACCCTCGGCCTTCCCCAGAACCGGATGGGAACGTTCTCGGTGTCATCCCTGCCTGCAGGCACACTCTCGTGCAGTATGTTGGGTATTGAGAGAAGAACTCTGTTGAGCTCTTCCTCGAGCTTTTTGAGCTCCTCCTCTTTGACCTTTACTTCATTTGATATTTTCTTTGCTTTCTCTATAAGAGCTGCTCTCTCCTCCTTCGAAGCTTTTTTTATCTCAGCAGAAAGCCTGTTTCTTTCATGCCTGAGCTGGTTGAGTTCGTGCAGCTTCTGTCTCCACTGCCTGTCGAGTTCAATTGCTTTCTCAACAATCTCGGTGCTTTCCCCCCTTCTTTGTTGTGACTCAATGAGAATATCTGGGTTCTCTCGCAAAGCCTTGAGAATACTCCACATGCTTTAGGCTCTGGGCATGTAGTTTAAAAAGCTTTCATGGAGGTTGTTTGTGGAAATGTTGTTACAATGCTATAAATAGGTGCACCCAAGCAATGTATTCTACGCATCGTAATAAATAAGTTTTTGAGTGGCTGGCCAATTAGTATGGAGTTCATATACGCACTCCCGCCGGTCATAGGTGCTCTAATTGGCTACATAACGAATGTCATTGCAGTAGAGATGCTTTTCCATCCGAAAAAGCCTGTTAACATTTTTGGATTTAGAATTCAAGGCCTAGTTCCTGCAAGGAGTAGAGAGATTGCGGAGAGGATGATAGACTCCCTGTCTGAAATTCTCACCCAAGATGACTTCGAATTTATGGTTGACAGGGCAATAGCGAGAGCGTACATCGAGAGCAATCTTGCAAAGAGAATTGAAGAAATCTTTGATAAAACCCCCCTATCGTACATCAAAAGCGCTGCCGAACGTTCTGGAGTTATATCGAAGATATCCTCCGCCATCTCAGATTCATTTGCTGGAGTGCTGAAGGAGGCGGTTGCAAGGAATATTGCAAAGAACATCGATTTGCGTGAGCTCGTAATCAAGAAGGCACAGGAGGTGAGTGACGAAGAGATAGAGAGAATATTCAAGAAATTTGCGAAAAAAGAGCTCAGGTTCATAGAGATTTCCGGAGCTGTGCTTGGATTTGTCATTGGACTTCTGCAGTCTGTGGTTATATACTTCCTGGTGTGATTACGTGAAGGTTCTTGGAACATCATCTATAACTACGCATCCCTCCAAAAGCCGAATTCATTACTTTCTCATGTTTTGCAGGAGTATATCTGAGAATTATTGATTTTCTGAGTGATTTTTCATATTTTTTATCTAAAGCATCTTTATCGAGTTTTATTTCAGTTACATTTCGTTCAAGTCCGGAGTGCGCAAGAAAGTTTCTTTGGTTTATTTCTTCGCTCTTACCCTGAAAAAATTTACTCAACAGCATCCAGCTCGCTAATTCATTTACTCTCCCACTGTTAATAGCCTCATTGATATTTTCTCCAGATTATTAAGATCTACACTTATTGCTGAGTTCAATTTTCTGCTTTTTGTGAATAACCTCTTTCTTATTTCGTGGAGTTCATCAAGGGTTACTTCATGCTTATTGTGCAGATCAAGAATTTTAGCAGTCAGATAAGCTTTGATGCAGGTTGTAAAATCATTACCAAAACGCAACATCCTTTCAACAACCAGCCTGTCATTTCCAGAAACGTGTGTGTATTCTTTATACACATTTTTCAGAAATTTCCAAACAGTTTTTTAAGTCTTCAATCTTTCAACGTTTCCCAGACGCCAAACCTCCCTATGACAACGTCAGCATCACAAGCGAGTTGCGAGCCGGGAGTAATGCAAATTTTTGCAGTTTGACTTATTTTTTGTCCCGAACCTTTTTCGCTCCACTCTCGCCCAACAAGCGGTTCAATATCGCCCCTAATTAGCTTAACGCCCAGATTTTCAATGTTGACGTGTGAGAGGGCGGTTATATACTCATCCTCCCCGCTGATTGTTAATTGCTTCTTTGTAATATCAATTATAATCCCAGAGTTAAATAAATTAATTTCATCTTTGTTAGATTTTTTTAAAAGTATTTTCACTTTTCCAAACCCATAATTTCTTTCTCCTCCAATCCACATTTCGTTTAATTCAACTCCATTAACTTCGATAGAATTCGTAAGCGACATCTCAACTTCCTCTGCTTCTACTTTAATTTTAGGAGCTACATCTTTTACAAAGAAGTATCCTACAAAAACTGTAGGTTTAACTCTTGTGCTACACTTTATTTTATCTCTAATAAACTCAATCTCGTGGAGAGAACCTTCTTCTGCTGACCCCCGAACATGAATTTATTCAGGCTAAACTTTAGTCTAAAGCCAGCAATGTCAAAAAACCCGTATAATACGCAGGAAAATAGAAAAACGATTGTTGCTGTTAACAAGGCAATCGCATCATAATCGGGAAACAGCATTTCACCATGCACGTACATGTTCTAAACTCACCCATGACGAATATATTGGTTTTGATTTGGTTGCAGGATGTGAAAAATATCTCACCATCCTGTGAGTTGTTTGTTAAAGCCAGCGAGCTGATACAAACTTAAGAAGCAGCCAGATCTCCCGGAGTGCATTTGAATACCTAATTATTTGTTCCATTTTATTTTCGAATGTTTAAGATTGTAGATTACTTTAAATGCCCTGCACGGCTTCGTACCGATAAAATTCGATAGTATGTGTATGAAATGAACTGGATTGATGATAAATAACTCCAAACAGTCGTAAAACGTCACGGTGTTTCCCGGATTGAATCCGAATCCCTTTAAATACCCACATGCAGTTTGAGGATGCAAATGGAGGGTGTGAGAAAACAGAAAGATATTAGGGTGTCTCCAAACTCACCACTCAGCCAACCTCTGCAAAACCTTCTTTTCCTTAAATCCCAATCGTATGAGGATTGCTATCAGAAGTACGTTAGCATATACGAATTTTGCAACAGATCCGTAAAACGATGTATTTTGTCCATAAAGAGCCCACACTTCCCTAACTTAAAGACGCCTTCTACTTCCGATCTCTTAGATTTTAGCTCATCTACTCTCTTCAAATGATGAATAAGAATTTTCAAAAGCTTTTTGGAGAATTCCAATCCTTTCATATTATTCTCAAGGAAATAAGTTAGAGGAGTTGAGATCATACTCAATAACTTGCTTATACTCATGTTTTCCTTTAACCAGATTACAGGAACTATCTTATACCTTTTTAAAGCGACGTTGTAGTTGTAATACGAACAAAAACCTTTATCAGCCATCACAATTGCTCCTTCTTTAAGATGATCTTTCCTTTTCAGATTATCCAGTATATCATCGTAAATCTGGCAGTCATTAGTATTTGCAGGATAGATTAAAAATAAAAGAGGTCTTTTTGTCCTGTATCCAGCAAAAGCTAATTTGAATCCGATGAAGAACTCATTGCCATTGTATCCCTGTAGTCTTTATCTTCGAGCTCTTCATTTGGTTTCCATGTTCTTCTGCTTGTTCAGGTTTAAGTCGATTCCTGAAGTATCTATAACGATTTTAAGGCATCCTCTACCAGTCTTATTGAACAAAGAGTTTATTATTTGTTCTATTGCTTTTCTAAAGGATTCTTCTTCGAATTTTGCAATGAAATTGTACACCTCTTTTACATCCGGAACTTCAAATATATTCAGAAGTTTTCTGATCTTTCATCTGTTTTTAAGCTCTTCAACGAAATATGATAGCTCCAGTTTGAAAAATATTGATGACAGTAGAATTTTAAGCATAATAACTGCTTCATCAACCGGGGTTATTCCATTCCTTGCCAGAGCTTCTTTTATTCCATCCTTATCAAGTTTTTTAACTGCTTTCTTCAAAACCTTGAATTTCTCAACTCTGAGGTCTGCTATTACAGGCAATCTCACT
>JARQZL010000094.1 GCA_029984855.1 Archaeoglobales archaeon
GAGGTGGTATTATGGCAAAAGAACTGACAAAAGAGGACGCTGAAAAAATTAAAGCGGATGTTGTTGTGGATGCAAGAGGCCAGTCATGTCCTGGCCCAATGCTTGAAGCCAAAAAAGCGCTGGCTGCAAAGGTAAAAGCAGGTCAAACGCTTGAGCTTCTTTCCAGCGATCACGGAACAAGAAACGATCTGGCAACTATGTGTGAGAGGTCTAAGGGAAGGTACGACTACATCGGCTTTTTCGACACAGGCGGATATGACAGACACTTTGTGAAGAAGGTAAAGTAATTATGACCCGAAAAATCTTAATTTTTGCAGCTGATATGGCTTACAGGGCTCTCGACCAGGCAGGACTACTCCACGTTCACTATTCACCCAACACGGTCATTATAAGAATTCCATGTGCGAGCATGCTCAGACCCGACTTGATTCTTCACGCCTTTCAATCTGGATTTGATGCAGTTTTTGTCGCTTCAAGTGGGCCGGACTGTCCGTTTATGGGGCAGGAATGTGTTGGCAAAACAGCCAAGAGGATAGAAAAAGCTTATGAGCTCTTGGATGAGCACGGAATAGACAGAAACAGGCTGGTTGTAGCAGGAGTTTGTTCAACTTGTGTTGAGACGATTCTTGGAACTGTTGAGAGGCTTGAAGAGGTGGTGGGTGAATAATTATGCCAGAGGGATATGATGCACTCGTGGTTGGTGGCGGGATTGCAGGCATGGAGGCCTCACTGACTCTTGGTGATGCCGGGTTTGACGTTCTGCTGGTTGAGAAAGAGCCCAGTATCGGGGGTCACATGATCCAGTTGAGCAAGGTATTTCCAACAACTGACTGCGCAGGCTGTATAACCACTCCGAAAATGGCTGCAACAGGAAAGCATCCGAAGATTAAGCTACTGACATACTCGGAGGTTGAAGGGATAGAGAAAACAGGAAAAAAGTTCAGGGTCAGAATACTCAAAAAACCAAGGTATGTTGATGAGAATGCTTGCATCGGATGCGGAAGGTGCGAGCAGGCATGTCCAGTTTTGATACCGAAAGAGTGGGAGTATGGGCTTATAGGAAGAAAAGCAGCTTACATCCCGTTTGAGATGGCAACTCCGAAGAAGGCATTGATCGATCTGGATAACTGTATAATGTGTGGAAGATGCGAAAGAGCATGCCCAAAAGAAGCAATAAATTTTCTCCAGGAACCTGAAGAGATAGAGGTAGAGGTCAAGGCGGTAATCATTGCAACCGGTTACAACCTCTTCTCACCGGAGAAGAAGAAGGAATACGGATACACGGGCAACCTGACAGTAATACATACAAGCGCAAATCCAAATATAATTCATGGAATGCAGATGGAGAGGCTTCTGGCCCCGTCGAGGCCTTATCATGCTCTTGTGAGACCGGGAGATGGAAAGGTTCCCGAAAGAGTTGCTTGGGTTCTGTGCACCGGTTCAAGAGACAAATCTGTTGGAAATCCTCTCTGCTCAAGAGTCTGCTGCATGTACTCGATAAAACAGGCCCTGCTTTACTCTTCCGCAGTACCTTTTGGTGAAGCGGCAATATACTATATGGACATCAGGGCGTTTGGAAAGGGGTTTGAGGAGTTCTACAACATGGTCAGGGAGCTTGGTGTGGAGTTCATCAAGGGCAAGGTTGCGAAAATTGAGAGCAGAAATGGAAATCCTGTTATAATAGCCGAGAACACGGAAACAGGAGAGATTATGGAAGAGGAGTATGATATGGTAGTCCTCGCCATAGGCCTGCTATCAAACCCTGAAGCCGTAAAAGCACTTGGAGTTGAGCTCGATCAGTATGGTTTCGTTGCACAGCCTCAGGAGAATTCAAATCCAGCAGTAACAGATAAGGAAGGGATATTTGTGGCTGGAACCGCTACCTGTCCGAAGGACATCCCGGATACTGTTGCTGAGGCGAGTGCTGCAGCAGCGCAGTGCATAGCGTACCTCGAGGAGGTGGGAAGTTGACAGAAAGAACGAAGATCGGAGTTTACGTCTGCCATTGCGGTGGAAACATTTCCGACTATGTCGACGTCGAAAAGGTCGTCGATTCTGTCAAAGATTTGCCGAATGTTGCAGTTGCGAGGCACTTCGTTTTTATGTGTTCTGAAGCCGGACAGCAGCTTATAAAAGATGATATAAAAAATCTGGGCTTGGATGGGGTTGTAGTAGCCTCCTGTTCTCCACATCTGCATGAAAAGACGTTCAGGGATGCTGCAAAAGCTGCAGGGCTGAACCCCTACCTCCTTGAACACGTGTGTATCAGAGAACACAGTTCATGGGTGCACTCCGATAACAGGGAGGGTGCAACCAGAAAAGCAACATGGATCGTTAAAACAGCTATTGCAAAGATCAGCTTGGCAAGAGAGCTTCAGCCAATAAGACTTGATGTGGAAAGAGAAGCCATCGTTATTGGCGGAGGAATTGCAGGATTGAGATGTGCTATCGATCTTGCAAGAGCCGGATCTACTGTGCACCTTATTGAGAGCTCTCCGTTTCTCGGAGGGAGAGTTCCGCAGATATACAAGCTTTATCCCTCAGGCAAAAGTGGATGCGAGATTGTAGAAGAATTAATAGATGAAATAAAGAGATATCCGAATATAAAGATATATACAAATGCTGAGATACTCTCTGCGGGAGGGGCAATCGGAGACTTCAAGGTTACGGTAAAAGTAAATCCAAGGTATGTGGGAAAGGTCAGTGATGATGTGATTGCAAAATGCCCCGTTGAAGTTCCGGATGAGTTCAATTATGGGCTGACGAAGAGAAAGGCAATCTATAAAAGGGAGCACAGCTATCCAGACATTCCCGTAATAGATATGGATGCATGTACGAAATGTGGTGAATGTAACCCGGATTTTGACCAGCAGCCTCAGACGATAGAGCTTAAAGGCAGCCTGATAGTGCTCGCCACGGGCTTCAAGCCTTACGAACCTGAAGAGGGGGAGTTCGGTTATAAAGTCCACGATGGAGTAATAACTCTTCCGGTTTTTGAAAGATTGCTTGCGTTATCCGATGGAAAGCTCGAATACAACGGAAAAGAAGTCAGGGATATTGCATTTATTTACTGCGTTGGCAGCAGAAACGAGGAGCATGAGTACTGTTCAAGGTACTGCTGTGTTGCAACGCTGAATGCTTCGCTGGGAGCGCTGGAAAAATTTGATGGCCTGAGGGCATATCACATCTACAGAGATATAAGAGCATACGGAAAGTACGAGACGTACTATGAGGAAGCGGGAAAAAAGAAGATGCTGTTCATAAAATATGACCCGGAAGAGCCACCTGTCGTTGAAAAGAGTGGAAACAAGCTCATAGTGAGAGTAAAAGATCTGCTTACTGCCGGTGAAGAACTTGAAGTTCCTGTAGATCTCGTTGTCCTCTCGGTTGGAATGTTGCCTGAGATGAGTGAGGTATTTACAATGCTCAGAGTTCCGTTCAGCAGAGACGGGTTCCTGCAGGAAGTGCACCCGAAGCTCAGGCCAGTTGAGACAGCAATTGGTGGAGTGCTTTTAGCAGGGGCATGCCAGGGTCCGAAAGACACTGTTGAAGCTACAGCTTCTGCTTCTGCCGCTGTTGCAAAGGCGGATACGTATCTTGTCAAGGGTTATGCTGAACTTGAGCCGTTTATTGCTGAAATAGATCCGGAGAAGTGTGATGGATGTGAAGAGTGCGTTGGGGAGTGTCCGACAAGCGCAATAAGTATCAAAGACGGTAAGGCCGTGGTTAATGAGGCTCTCTGCAAGGGCTGTGGGGCCTGCGGAGGTGTGTGTCCCACGAAGGCAATCAACCTGAGAGGGTACTACTATGACCAGCTGGAGAAAATGATAGATTCTGTGGGAGGGGATTGAATGGCTGAGGAAGCCAAGAAAGCAAAAAAGGAACTGACGGTTAAAAAGCTGAGAGAGAAGGGAGTGAAGCCAAGGGAGGAAGTGATAGAGAAGTCCAAAGAACAGAGAAAAATTATAAAGCAGATTACTGGATGCTTGGAATCAGGGCCAAAGACAATTCCTGAAATAGCTGCTGAAGTGAAAATGCCAGTTGGAATTGTGACGTGGTATGTTATGTCCATGTTTAAGTACGGTCAGGTTGTTCCGGATGAAGAGGTTGATGGATACTATAAGTATAAATTACCGGTAAAAAAGGAGGAGAGTGAATGACGAGGGTAAATCCTGAGCTGGCAAAAGAGCTTGAGAAATTTGGCGCAAAAAGTGCTACAGTCTGCTTTAACTGTGGGAACTGTACGGCAGTATGTCCCCTCTCGAACAATTCAACTCCATTTCCGAGAAGGATAATTCGCTACCTGCAGTTAGGTCTTGAAGAAAGGCTTCTCGGGAGGATGGAGCCATGGCTGTGCTACTACTGTGGTGAGTGCTCCCAGACATGCCCGAGGCAGGCAGATCCGGGAGAGCTTATGATGGCCACGAGAAGGTACCTGACAACCAGGTATGACTGGACAGGGTTGTCGAAAAGGCTCTATACCTCAAAAGTCTGGGAGGTGTTCTGTGTTGGCATTCTGTTCTTTGCAACTTTGGCAGTGATTTACCTTTTCCACGGACCTATTGTTACCGATCACACAAAGCTGGAAACATTTGCTCCGGCAGACATAGTCCACCCAACCGGTTATGTTTTTGGTGCTGTGCTTGCATTCTTCCTGCTCTCGAACGTTTACCGCATGCATAAATTTATAATGCGCAGTGGTGAAAGGGTAAATGCTCCGTTATCTCTTTACTTCAGTGAGCTTGGCACTCTTGCGGTTCATTTTGCGACCCAGGCAAAACTGCGCCTTTGCACCAACAAATCGTTCTGGATCAAGCACTGGCTTCTGATGTCAGGGTACACAGCGGCATTCATTCTGGTGAACGTTGACCTTGTCACACGCTGGTCTCTAACAGACTCACCACCTCCGGCATGGCATCCAGCAAAGATACTGTGGACATATGCTACGATTGCCATGTTGTATGCGACAACTGTAGCGATCATAGGCAGATTGAGGAAAAGAGAACCCATCCACAAGTACTCTCACTCCACTGACTGGATGTTTCTGATACTGCTCTGGTTTACAGTATTCACGGGTCTTCTCGTGCGCATATTCATGCAATTTGACCTTCCGCTTCCAACGTACTACACCTTTGCAGTTCATCTTGCACTGGCTGTCCCGCTACTTGGCTTAGAAGTTCCGTTTACGAAGTGGTCGCATCTTGCTTACAGACCGTTTGCCCTGTATTTTGAGAGGGTCAGGGAAAGGGCACTTCAGCTTCAGCAGCCTCCTCAGGAGGAGGAAGCTTAATTTTTCTTTTTATTTGATTAAGTGGTTTTTGCTTTTTGTCTTCCCTAGACTTTGCCGTGACATTCAAAACAGTTTTAAAAGCAGAGAATGGCATAGAAACCATGGACATTCCCCGTGTTATATTGAGTGGGACCAGTAGCAGAGTGGGTAAAACCATGCTCTCAATCGGTTTGATGAGAGCTCTCGTTAACAGAGGCTACAGGGTTCAACCCTACAAGGTCGGGCCGGATTTTATAGATCCAAGCTTTCACTACTTCGCCACCAGAAGATACAGCAGAAACCTCGACAGCTTCATGCTGGCAAGAAATAATTTAATTGAAAGTTTTGAAAGAAGCTTTAAGAATGCTGATATTGCGATTATTGAAGGAACGATGGGTCTTTACGACTCTCACCACGCCACAGACGAGAAAGGAAGCACGGCTGAAGTTAGCAAAATCCTGAAGTGCCCGGTCATTCTTATAGCTAACGTTGAGAGAATGTCGAGAACGGTTGCCCCTCTAATTCTTGGTTATAAAATCTTCGATCCGGAAGTCAGGATTGAGGGGGTTATACTGAACAGAACAGGCACTGAAAGACATGCGATGAAGGCGAGGCTTGCAGCAGAAAAGCTCGTAAAGATGAGAGTTATCGGTGTAATTCCAAGAAGAAACGACGTTGTTATTCCAGATAGGCATCTCGGCCTCATCCCTGCTTATGAGAAAAAGGAGGAGTTTGAAGAGCTGTTTGATAAGCTTGCAGGGCTTGTGGAAGAGCATCTGGATATTGACGCAGTGATAGACATAGCTTACCGTTCTCGGCCCATTGAGGATGTTCCGGAGCATCCGGTTTTCAGTCGTAACCCTTCGGGCGTCAGAGTTGGAGTTCTCAGAGATCGCTCGTTTAATTTTTACTATGAGGATAACATAGATGCATTTGCCTCGAAGGCAGAGGTTGTGTTTATCGACTCGCTTAGCGACAGAAGACTGCCAGATATTGATGCTCTCTATATAGGTGGAGGTTTTCCGGAAATCTTTGCGGAGGAACTCGAGAAGAACAGGAAGCTGAGGGAAGAGATCTATAATTTTTGTGATTCAGGCAGGCCAGTTTATGCAGAATGCGGGGGATTGATGTATCTTGGAGAAAATCTCAGACTTCTTGATAAAAGCGAATATGAAATGGTGGGATTTATGCCCTATGATACAGAGATGTATAGAAGATTTCAGGCTCTTGGGTACTCAATATACCGTGTTGCAAAGAGCAATCCTGTAAGCAAGAGAGGAGATCTCCTTATTGGACATGAATTCCACTATTCAAAGGTCTTACCTAGGAAAAAGCTTAATTTTGCCCTCCGGGTGAGGAGGGGCAAGGGAATTGATGGCAAACACGACGGGGCAGTTCAAAAACAGACACTTGTAAACTACATCCATCTGCACGTCTTATCGTATCCACCTATGATCCACAGATTCCTGAAAGCTGCAAAAAAGTCCAAAAGTAAAAAGGGAATTAAATTTGATTAGACACACCCTGTTGGCTTGGGTAAGCCAGCAATTCTACAGCCATCCTTTGCAGGACCCTGCGGGAACAGCTGGTAGAGGTATTCAAGAGTGCCTTTCTCCTTACCGAAGTCTTTCTTCATCTGCTTAACAAGCAACCTTATGGGCGGAGCAACACCATACTTCACGAAGTAATCTCTCAGATACCTTACAATCTTCCAGTGGTCCTCAGTCAGTTCGATTGGTGCGGGACTAAATCTGGTGTCTTTTGCGAGAGCTTCTGCAACCTCCTCGTCCCATTCCTCCCAATCCTGCAAAAATCCATCTTCGTCAAGAGTCAGCTTTTTTCCTTTTACTTCTAATTCCGGCATTCCATTTCACCTCGCTTTACACTGCTTGCTGACTTTCCACATAAATAATTTACGGTATTAACTGTGTTATTTTTGCCGGATTATTAACAATCAATTTTTACTCAGAATTAGTAGGCCATCGATTAGCGCCAGATGTCATCAATGCTGAGAGAGTAATGTCCTTACTTTAAAAAACAGCTCGTGGCTAATTTTGCGATTTAATCCACTTAGATAAGAGTCAAAAACCAAAAACTTAATATATTCCATATCTGCTACCACGCTGAGGAATAGAAAAGCCCTAATAAACAAGAAGCCTGCGATTGGAAAAACAAAGGGTGTGTTTGAAAATGGAGAGCGGAAGTTTGCATTTTGAAGGCTATGGGGGTAGATGAATTATGATTTCAAGAAGAAGATTATTGATTCTGGCGGGAGCTTCAGCGGCGGCAGCTTTTGCAGGGGTGAGTCCAATTGCTGGGAGTCCGGAGGGCACCTCTAAAGATCCGAACGTTCCAAGATGGGCAATGCTCGTTGACGTTGACAAATGTACTGAATGCGTTAAGGAATTGATCAAGAAAACAGGAGATCCTCACGTAAAACCACCATGCGTTGTGGCGTGTGACGAGTTTAACAACGTTCCTGAGTTTGAAGACAAAAAAAAGGATCCGCAGTGGATGAGAATAGCTAAATTCTCTCTTGACAAGGAGTCCGTTGAACCCGAGGAATTCTACATGCCTTTGCTCTGCAACCACTGTGAGCATCCGGCATGTGCACAGGTCTGTCCGACCAAAGCAACATTCCAGAGGCCAGATGGGATAGTTATGATAGACACACACAGATGTATAGGCTGCAGGTACTGTATGATTGCGTGCCCTTACGGGGCAAGATCATTTAACTTCGAGGATCCGAGGAAAGGTCTCAGGCACATAAATCCGGAGGTTCCAACGAGATCAAGGGGTGTTGTGGAGAAATGCACGTTTTGCGTGCAGATAGTGGATGAGGCTATGGAGAGGGGGGAGGCTCCAGAACCAGCATGCGTTAAGGCCTGCAGGCTTTACAGCAAGAACGCTCTTGTGTTTGGCAACGTTAAGGATCCAAACAGCGAAATTTCAAAGCTCATGAGAACGGGGTATGTCATCCAGCTCAGACCAGGTGTTGGCACGGATCCCTATGTGTTTTACAAGTTTATTAAGGAGAGACCATGAGGTGATGTGGTATGGCGATAGAATTTAAGAAAATAAATGGCGATTCACCGGGATATTTTGCGATCGTCTTGGTTTTTGCTGCTGTGGTTGCAATAGGCGCTATATCTTATCTCGCAAATCACTTTGGAAATGCACCTGATGATATGAGTCAGAGAGTGCCTTGGGGGATTGTTAACGGAGCAATCCCATACTACATTGGTTTGAGTGCAGGATCACTTATACTCTCAGCCCTTGCTGGCGTTTTTAATATAAAGAAGTACAAGGTATTTAGCAGAATGGCGGCATTTCTTGCAATAGCCTGGATCGTTGTAGCAATACTTTCAATAGTAATGGATATTGGAAAGCCACTCCATCTTGGAGGAGCGACTCTCTACTTCAATTTAACCTCAATATTCTCTTGGAACGCCTTTCTGTATTCGAGTTACTTCGTAGTCTGTGCAATATATCTCATAGCGATGTTTGAGGATAAGCAAACTGCGACAAGGATTCTCGCAGGTGTGGCAGTTTTCTGGGCAGTTATGGTTCACAGCGGTACCGGCGCAATTTACGGGTACATATATTCAAGAGAGCTTTACCACTCTGTTCTTCTGCCACCCCTCTTTATAGTATGTGCAACGAGCTCAGGATTGGGACTGCTGATGGCCACGATATATCTCACGTTCAAATACACTGGTAGAAAACTGGATCCAGATCTTGTGAGAAGCCTTTCGAAGGTATTTCTTGGTCTCATCCTGATACTTGCATACTTCTTGGTGGACGAGATGTTTGAAAAAGGCTACATGCCTGGGCTTCAGAGGGCCATACACTTTGTTTTCCTTGATCCATCTCAGTCAATATTCTGGTGCTTCTGGCTTCTGCTGATAGTTGGTATAGGTCTTCCCGCATTTATAGTGGTGTATCCAAGAACGGGCAGGGATTTGAGATGGCTGAGTATTGGAGGTATAATTCATGCGGCGATGATATATGCGGAGAGATTTTATCTCATAGTGCCAGGTGAGGTATTTCCAAGAGAGTATCTGCCCGGATACACAATGACATCACTGAACACTCTTGAAGGGAGTATAGTGAGCTACACACCGACTCCGATAGAATGGGCGCAGGTAATTGGACTGTTTGCTGTAGGCTATCTAATTTTCCTGATTGGCTTGAAAGTCTTTGCAATACTTCCGGAGGAAGCTACTGAAGAGGTGATTGAGGAATGATTGGAGGGGCAGTATTTGGGGTAGTTATTCCATATGTAGCGATTGCGGTGTTCATAGTCGGAGTAATCTACAAGATCATCGGCTGGGCCAATTCAGCAGTTCCGCTCAAGATACCCACAACGTGCGGTCAGCAGTACACTCTGCCTTTCCTGAGGAGAAATATATACGACAGGTTTGATTGCCCACAAACAATGTGGGAAACCGTAGGCAGAATGTTCTTTGAAATATTTTTCTTCAGGAGTCTATTCAGAAACACGAGGTTCTACTATGCACCACAGATGAAGTACAAGGATGCGAGATGGCTGTGGCTGTTCGGTATAGCATTCCACTACTCTCTTCTGCTTGTTCTTATTGACCACCTGAGGTTCTTTATGAATCCCGTTCCTTGGTTCAGCAGCAAACTCACCGATGGCCTCAGTCTTACAGGAGTGTTCGTCCCGACCCTTTATCTCCCCGGATTGCTGATTGTTGTGGCACTCGCTCTGCTCTGGGCCAGAAGGCTCTTTTTCGGAAAGGAGAGAACAATAAGCCTGCCTTCAGACCACTTTGTTCTTATACTGCTGCTTGCGATAACGATTTCAGGGAATCTGATGAGATACTTCTACAAGGTTGATCTGGAGGGTGTGAAGGAACTGATCCTCTGTCTTTCGACTTTCAACGTTGCAAGGGCTGTGAGTATTGCAGATACTATTGGACCGGTTCTCTACATCCATCTAACGCTGGTGTCGATACTGCTTGCGTATTTCCCCTTCAGTAAGCTCATGCACTCTGCTGGAGTGTTCTTTTCACCGACAAGGAACATGCCCAATGATAATAGAGTGCACATTCACATAAACCCGTGGAACCCTGAGGTTAAGGGCATCACTTACGAGCAGTACTACGAGATGTACAAAGATCAGCTTGATGAAATTGCTGAGAATGGATATAAGGTTAAGCCGGAGGTGTGATGGATGGAAGAGCAGCCTGAGGTTGTAAAAATTGAGCAGAAGTTTCCAAGCTGGAGAGACATGCTAAAGCCTGTAACTGAAAAAGATTTCAAACATGGTTTCTATCACTATCCAATTCTGAAGAGAGATGCAGAGTATCTGAAGGATTACATACCTTTCGGAACAAGAGACTGGGACCCGCTTGATAAGGACTGGAAACTGCCTGAAGACTGGAAAGAAAGGTTCCTCAATGCATTTAAAGATAAACTTGAAAAATACAGACCATTCAAGCTTTACATGGATATATGTGTGCGATGTGGAGCCTGTGCTGATAAATGCCACTACTATCTGGGTACTGGCGATCCAAAGAACATGCCGGTGGCGAGAGCCGAACTTTTGAGAAGTATATACAGAAGGTACTTTACAAAGAGTGGCAGGATATTCAAAGAATGGGCAGGAGCGAGGGAGTTGACTGAGGATGTTGTAAAGGAGCTTTATTACTACCTGTACCAGTGCTCACTCTGCAGGCGCTGTTCAGCATTTTGCCCGTATGGTATAGACACTGCTGAAATAGTCTGGAGGGGAAGGGAGATTCTAAACAGCATAGGCGTCACTCACAGATTCACCCCTATCTCGATCGCTGCATGTGCAAGAACCGGCAACCACCTTGGCTTACTCCCGGGGGGTATGGCGGGGGCACTACAGAGTGCTGCTGAAGATATAGCGGAGATAACCGGAGTTGAAATTGAAGTGCCGATAAACAAGAAAGGGGCCGAGGTTCTGTTTGTGGCTCCTTCTGGCGATTACTTCGCCACACCCCACTGGTTTGGGTTTATGGGGTACATAATGTTCTTCCATGAGATAGGGCTGGATTACACATGGAGCACGTATGCAGGGGAAGGAGGAAACTTCGGAACCTTCCAGAGTTATGAACTGGCCAAGCTTCTGAATCAGAAGATATATCATGAGGCTGAAAGACTCGGGGTTAAATGGATTATTGGTGGTGAATGCGGGCACATGTGGAGAGACAAACATCAGTTCATGGCAACGATGAATTATCCTCTGCCATCAACTCTCGAAGATCCGGTCAACCCAATAACCGGCACGTACTTCGAGAATGCTGCTGAAAGTAAGATGGTGCACATCGCTGAATTCGTTGCAGATGTAATCAAGCACAAAAAGGTGAAGCTTGATAAGAGCAGGAATGATCACTGGAAAGTTACATTTCACGATTCCTGTAATCCGGCAAGGGCAATGGGTCTGTTTGAAGAACCACGGTATGTAATACAAAGCTGCTGTAACTACTTCTATGAAATGCCGGAGCACACGATAAGGGAGAAGACCTACTGCTGTGGAAGTGGTGGAGGGAACCTGACAGAGGAGGTCATGGATCTCAGGATGCGTGGTGGAATGCCGAGAGCGCTGGCGCTTAAAGAAGTAGTCAAGAAGCATGGAGTTAACTTCATGTGCACAATCTGCGCTCAGGACAAGGCAGCATTCCCGATTCTCATGGAATACTGGAAGCTTCCGGTTGAAATTGGGGCAATGATGGAGCTTGTTGGTAATGCATTGATAATGAAGGATGAGGAGCAGGAGAGAACGCTGGATCTCAGGGGCAATCCATTGAAGAGAGGTGAGGAGTGATGTACAGCACCAAGTATGTAATAGCGGCCATTATAATTTTCCTTGCAATTGTGACATCGCCTGTGTGGTACGACATGGCAAGTGGAGAGCCAATACATCCAAAGCTTGCCAAGCCAACAGGAGCTCACTGCGTTGAGAATACAGAGTGGATGAAGGCGCATCACATGCTCCTCTTAAAAGACTGGAGAACCATGCATGTAAGAGAGGGGAAAGTGCTGTATACAAGTCAGACCTACGGTGATGTGTACAATGCGAGCATCGAGGAATGCTTTAAATGCCATCGGTCAGAAACCAACTTCTGCGAAAAGTGTCACGATTACATGGGTGCCAAGATAGAGTGCTTCGAATGCCACACGTATCCCGAGCTTGTTGAGGAGTACAACAAGTAACTGAAAATTTTATTTTTATGCGTTTCCTTCTTTGCATTCTTTTTGCTCTGCTATTTTCAGCATGTGTTTCACAGCCAGCAACACAGCATATTGATGCTGCGAATGCAACACCTGATAGCATTAATGGAATGAACAAGTTTGCTGTAATGAAAGGTGAAAAAGCACTTGAATATATTCAGAAAGCCCACATTGGAAAGATAGAGCATGTTGAAGATATTGCAGTTTTACACTACTGTAGCAACAGCAGTCTTGCTGTCGTGTGGGTGACTGTGTATCCAGATGATAAAACTGCGGAAAATGAAACCCTTAAAATGGTTAGATCGATGAAGAAATTTGGCGGCTTATGGGCGGGAGTCGAGAAAATAAGGGTGGATGGAACTAACGTTTTCCATGTTCCGGTTAAAGAGCAGTATTTCTTTGTAAAGAATAGATATGTGATATATTTGATGCCCTACAATATGACACAGAGCGGCATTAATTCTTTTATTCAGAGGCTTTTAGAAATATAAAATAAAATTATTTTTCAACTTTTTTCTTGAGTTCTTCTATGTTCTTCTCTATCTCATCAAGCTCCACAAACCTGAATTCTCCTTCTACACCTGCGAGAGCCCAGAACAATCTTGCGACGACAGTAAGAAGCTTGCCAGCGTAGCCTGGCGAGTGGGGCAGAAGTGATGCAGCAAGGTCTCCAAAAGCTTTGGCATCTTTTCTGCTCAGCAGGGAAGCTTTTTCGCTTGCATAACCCAGCAGAGTAATGCTTGAACCCAGAACCCTCTCTCGTGCCGCATAGTACTTTGCGGCCTCACTTGTAATGCGGTGGACACCCATTTGTAACACCTCCAATAATTACTGTATCCGCCCTCTTATTTATTATTTACCAAAATTATGAAATTCTCTAAACAAAATTCTCGAAACTGAATATAACGTCTGTTAGTTGCTGAACGGCTGAACA
>JARQZL010000095.1 GCA_029984855.1 Archaeoglobales archaeon
CGGTAAGTTTACTTAGACTTGCCCCAACGATATGCGAGGTTGCCGGGGTTGAGAACGAATTCAAAAATCCAAGTCTGCTTGACGATGTGGAATACACACCACCGATACTTGAGAACAGGCTTGAAGAAGGTTTTTTACTGGTGATTCTTTGGGAAGGTGAATTTTGGATTCGAAATACCAAGAGCTAATCTGGTTTTTTACCAACCCTTCTCTTACCGTAGATGAGCTTAAATCGCTATTCAGTCTTTCTCTCAAAGTCCTGAACTTATCCACCCGTTAACGAACTTCATGATAACTGCTGTTATGATAATTTGTGTTATCATCTATATCCTTATCGGTCTCATCAAGTCTATGCTCGAACAAATATTTTAAGCCGGCAAAAGCATCGAGGGATAACCTGTTTTCTGGAAAAATTTTTATCCCACACATCTAAAATTAAACCAATGAAAGAAGAAATAAGATTTTACATTGAGAGATCAGAAAAATTCAAGAGAAACGCTAAATTCAACTTTGAAAATGGTGATTACGATATAGCAATGTTTCACATCGAGCAAGCGATGCAGCTTCTGATTAAGGCCAAGCTACTCGATTTGAAAGGCTACTTCGAAAGAACCCACAGCCTCAGAAGACTTCTGGGCGAGATAAAAGAGATTGAAGGAGTGGAAGAATTCCTCGCTAATTACAGAACAGTTTTGAGGGATCTGGAGAGGGCTTACATCACATCCCGATACTACTTTGAGGAGTTCTTCAAAGAAGAAGTTGAAGAGGCTTTTGAGGCGTTAGAAAAGTTAAAGGAGATACTATGGAGAGACAGAAGTACTTCTCGGATTTTCTGAGGTACGCAGAGGATGTAAAGAGGATTCTAACTAACTGCTTATCGGACTTTGAAGTCTACGTTTTTGGTTCTGTGCTGAAAGACTTCTCGCCCGGCCTTAGCGATATCGACATTGCCATCGTTTCAGATGAGTTTGAGAGCAGGGAGAAGAAACTGCAGATTTACGATTTGCTCTTTGAGAAGTTCTTTGACTCCCCTTTTGAATTTCACCTGCTTACCAAGAAGAAGTGGGAGTTTTATTTGAGATTTATCGGTAATGACTATCTTCCAGTCTGAGAGTTCCCTACGTAAACTTCGCAGATGTGTATTTGGCAGATTCGCTTGAAATTTATTTAGAGATTTACCTCTTGCAACAGATAAGTGTGTGCAGGCAAGCAGAGAATGTGGTGCAGAAGTCTTAAAAACACGATTTGCTAAAAACAAATAATGGATGTGCTCTTCATATACTCTGGAATGCATGAAGCTCATAAGCCATTTGTTGAAGCTGTAAATGCGGATGTTTATCCTGTGTATCACAATAACGTTGGCGGATTTAAAAGGTTCGTCGAAGCATTCAGAATGGCTAATAAGGAGTTGCATTAAAATGAAAGTAGCAGTCTTCCACTGGTCTTTTGACGAACTTGGTGGCGGAGAGATCCTCGCACATTATCTTGCTAAAGCTCTTAACACAAAAGTCTACTCAGTGGTTAGAGATGAAAAACTCAACACGTTGGATTTCATAGATATATCTCCCAAGTTACCACTCGTAGCCAAAATCCTCCGAAAGTTTAGAAGTTTCGACTACCTCACGTGGAGCAACGTTGATATTAAAGATTTTGGGGACTATGATGTGGTTATAACGTCGGGGCTTACGGCAAGAGCGTTAATAACTCCTGAGGATGTCATGCACGTTCATTACAATCACTCCCCCGCCAGATGGCTCTATGATTTATGGCACTACCGGAGAAAAAGCAAGGGGTGGATTAAGCAGAATTTTCTGCTGCCTTTGGCATCTGAGTTCTTCAGGATTTGGGATGAAGCTGTAGATAAAAGGGTAGACTACTACTTTTCGAATTCACCTATCACAAAGAAAAGGCTATGGAAATACCTGAAGAGAGATTCAGTAGTGCTTTATCCACCCATCGAGTTCGAGAAGTATAAATCGAAGTCACCCGAAGATTTTTACCTGTTTGTTGGAAGGTTTTGGCATGAAAAGAGGCCAGAGGAGGCAATTAAGGCATGTATAAAAGCTGGGAAAAGGCTGGTAGTTATAGGATCGGGCTATCTTGAAAATGAACTCAAGAAGAAATATGGAAACAGTCCGCTAATCGACATACGTGGCTTCGTCTCAGAAGAGGAGAAAATAGACTTGCTCTCCCGTTGCAAGGCAGTGATCTACCCTTGCGTTGCTGAAGATTTTGGAATAGTTCCAATAGAGGCTTTTGCATCCGGGAAGCCAGTAATATGTTCGAACGATGGCTTCCCACCGCTTGTTGTTAATGAAGAGAGAGGAGTTGTTACGGACTGCTCAAATCCGGACAACATAGCCAAGGCGATAGAAGTCGTTGAAAGCAAGGAATATGATCCCGAAAAGATTAGGGAGTTTGCAAAGCAGTTTGACTTTTCCGTGTTTAGAAAAAAGTTGAGAAATCAGTTGAGGGAGTGGTATGAGGAGTTTACTAGTCTTGAACCTAGGGGATAAGCCAAATAAAAAATATAGCAATTGTAAAATTGGTGGTGAAAAGAAATGAAGGCCCTTATTCTCTCTGGCGGTTATGGTACTCGACTGCGCCCTCTGACATATTCTCAGCAAAAACAGCTCATTCCAGTTGCAAACAAACCAGTATTATTTTATGCAATCGAAGACGTGATAGAAGCTGGAGTAGGAGAAATTGGGATAATCGTTGGACCCAATAAGGAGCAAGTCATGGAAACCGTCAACTCGGTTGAATGGGATGCCGATATAGAGTTTATCTACCAGGCTGAACCTAAGGGCTTGGCCCATGCAATCTTAGTGGCAAAGGATTTTCTCGGGGATGAAGACTTCGTTATGTACTTAGGCGATAACATACTCAGGGATGGGATTGTTGAACATGCAAAAAAGCTCCGAAAACTCAATCCGGAGTCCTTAATTCTCCTTACAGAGGTTGAAAACCCTCAGCAATTTGGTGTTGCAGAACTCGATGAAAATGGTAGAGTAAAAAGGCTAATAGAGAAACCCCGTATTCCACCATCCAATTATGCTTTGGTCGGCATTTACTTCTTCAAGCCTGTGATAATCGAAGCGTGCAAGAACATAAAACCATCATGGCGTAACGAGCTTGAGATTACAGATGCAATCCAATGGCTGATTGATAATGGCTACAGAGTTGAGGCATCCATCGTAAAAGGATGGTGGAAGGATACAGGCAAGCCGGAGGACATACTCGAAGCAAACAGACTCGTTCTGGATGATATCCAGCCAAGAAACGAAGGTACAGTAGACGAATCGTCTAAAATCATGGGAAGAGTGGTCATTGAGGCTGGAACAGAAATAAGGAATTCAGTAATCAAAGGACCGTGCATTATTGGTAAGAACTGTATTATATCCAACTCCTACATTGGCCCATACACGTCAATAGGCAACAACTGTGGAATCGTGGAAACAGAGATTGAGGATAGCGTCGTGATGGAAGGGAGTAAGGTGACTAATGCGGGTAAAATCGTTGAGAGTCTGATAGGCAGGGGTGTTAGAATCAGGGAAAACGATTTGAAACCGAGAGGGCACAGATTTGTGGTTGGAGACAACTCAGAGGTAGTGCTGTGATAGTATGAAGTTACTGGTAACAGGTGGCCTTGGCTTCATTGGCAGCAACTTCACTCGATATATTTTGCACAGCTATTCCGATGTGGAAGTGATCAACGTTGACGCCTTAAAATACGGCTCCAACCCAAACAACCTGAAAGACGTAAAAAACGACGACAGATATACCTTCATCAAGGGCGACATATCCGACTACAACCTGATGTCAAACCCAATCAAGAACGTCGATGCCATCGTAAACTTCGCCGCAGAGACTCACGTCGACAGGAGCATTTCCAACCCGCACTCCTTCCTTCAAAGCAACGTCGTAGGAGTCTTCACGATTCTCGAAGCCATGAGAAAATGCAATCCCAACGCCAAACTCGTCCACATATCAACGGATGAAGTCTACGGCGATATCCTGCAGGGCTCCTTTACCGAAAACGACACACTAAAACCATCCTCCCCATACTCTGCAAGCAAGGCAGCAGCTGACATGTTCGTCCTATCTTACGCGAGAACCTACGGCTTGCATGCGATGATCACCAGATGTACGAACAACTACGGGCCGTATCAATTTCCAGAGAAACTCATACCAAAAACCATCATCAGGGCATCGATAGACATGAAGATTCCCGTCTACGGCACTGGCAGGAACGTCAGGGACTGGATATACGTTCTGGATCACTGCGAAGCTATCGATACAGTTATGCGGAAGGGAGAGAAGGGCGGAATATACAACGTATCCAGCGGGGAGGAAAAGACGAACCTCGAAGTCGTAACCAGAATCCTCAGCATCATGGGCAAGGACGAAGACCTGATAGAATTCGTCGAAGACAGGCCTGGGCACGACATCAGGTACAGTCTCGACTCCTCCAAGATCAGAAAGCTTGGCTGGAAACCAAAACACAGCTTTAAGGAAGGGATAAAGGAGACAGTGGAGTGGTATCTGGAAAACGAGTGGTGGTGGAGGCCTTTAGCCGACGAAAGAGTTCTTCACCCCACACCATGGAAGCTGAAGTGGTAGCATGAGGATTTTCATCACAGGTGGAAGTGGTTTGCTTGGATCAAGGATTGCTGGAATTGCACTTGAGAAGGGTTACGAAGTTTACTCGGGCTACTGCCACAACAAGCCATCGACAGGCAAACCCGTAAAAATTGACCTCTCCAACCCAGCATCAATTCCCGAAACAATAAAGGATGTCAAGCCCGACGTCATAATGCACACCGCAGCCCTTACAGATGTTGACAGATGTGAAAAAGAAAAGGAGCTCGCGTTCA
>JARQZL010000096.1 GCA_029984855.1 Archaeoglobales archaeon
GTTGAGATACTCAAAAAGCTCGCATTATACGGCTCACCGACAGCAAGAGCTGCAGCTCTGACGATTTTAGATGAAATGAGCGGGGGGGAACTGTTGAGAGAATTCAAAAAAATTACAAGAGGTAATCCCAATGGTTACAGAGATTACGATTCGTAATTATTTAAACTTTTGCATTTCCAGCGACTATGACAGCGTAGCGGGTTGTTTCGGCTTATTAGAGGTCATTTGTCCGCTTGACGGGATTAAAGGATGCCGTTTTGTTCGAGATAACTTCTCAGATTTGGCTGCCTGTCTGAGGGAGGGAGGTTTATGAAAGTCAATTTCGACGCTGAGGCTGGTGTTTTGACGATCGAAATTAAAAATTCAGAAACGCCCGTTGGGGCTCTCACGATCAAAAAGGCTGCTAATGGCTACCTCCACCACTTCTCATGGGCGACAGGATCAGATCTGGAACTTCTCCCAAAGCCCATCGGCGAGTATAGCCTCAAGGCGAGAGCTGGAGGATACGCATGGCTGCTCAATGCCTATGGCCGTGCTGTCGGTGTAAAACCAGATAGCAGCGAATTCAGGGAAAAAGTCTGGAAACCATTTCTCAAAGCTCTTCAGAGTTCTGAAGAGTACGAGAAGTTCAAGAAAGAAGGCGTAACGACAGAAGTCAGCCAACTAAGAGAGTACATCAAGAAGGCAGTTATTTACAGGCTCGAGGATAGAGAGCAAGAATCTCCGGTAAAACTTTACGTTGAATATCTCGATCGGCAAGAAGTACTGCACCTCACGACGAATTCAGTCCGCAAACTCGACAGGGTTCAGGAGGCTTTTCTAAAAACGTATGGCGTTGTTCCTGAAGAGCTTGTGAAAATCACTGCGGACAATTGGGTTATAGAAGTGTTGAACTGGATGTATAGCCAAGGAAACGTAGAATTCCAGGATTTTGAAGATACGGAAGTGAATTACATTGCTGAAGCCATCTTAAACAAGGTACGCTCGCTGGAGATCAGCACGGACAAGCAGGATCTTTCCTTCGAAAACTTCGCATGGTATGATGGTCTTGCGGTAGTTGTTCCGGGTAAGATAGTGCTCGACACAATCCGTGACATGGGTCTCAAGCTTAGCATGAGAAAGATTCGAGAGATTCTGAGTCCTTATTTAAAGAAAAACAGCGATGTAATAAGAATTGACAGCCAAACGAGAATTCGTTGCTGGTTTTTCGACCCAGAAAAGCTGGAGATTGACTTAAAGGAGGTTATTGGCAATGAATTATAAAAATGCTAAAAAACCTGTCACACATATTATAGCGAATTTTCGAATATTTCTCGTACCGGTGGGTCAGAAAGTACCCGTGACATGCGTGACAAGCGTGACAAGAAAAACAAAACTCACAGCACAGAGCGTTTTTCAGCAAAATAATACACCATATCAGAGTTTAATTTGTCACACAAGATCGGCGTTTGGGAGGTATATACCCGTGACATGCGTGACAACTTCGCTGTTATTCTTAAGGAGGTCCTCATGCAGCTAATCCAACTGCCAAAACTCCACGCCACGATGAAGATCTGGGGCCCGCCTGGCTGCGGAAAAACGACGAAAGGAATCGAACTGATACAGCGCTACGGTTTGAGGCCGGACGAAGTTGCAGCGATCACATTCCGGCGCATAATGGCGAAGGATCTCATCAACGCCCTGATAGATGCGGGCTTTGCAAGCAGCGAGGAAGAGCTGCCCTATGTTGCAACAATTCATGGTGTGATTCGCAGAGTACTCGACTGGCCCTCGAGACTTTGTGTTTACGAAAAAGAAGATGGCAAGCAACCTATTCGAGAGTTTTTCCAGTCTGTAGGCCTCCCGTATGTAGAAACGGACGACGAAGATACCTTGCCTGACAAACTTGGCAACCTGATTTTAGCAATTCGAGCATGGTGCATCCACACTCTCCATGACCCTAAGAAAGACTGGGCCAAAGCCCCAATGGCGGTGGATTTCAAACAAAAAGGCGGTAGTAAAGTACTTTACCTCAAAATCCTCGAAGAATACGAGCAATTCAAAGATCAGCATGGCTATTGGGATTACGAGGACCTTATTGAAGTTGCCCTCCACACCGACGAAACACCTCCTGTAAAGCTGCTGTTCGTAGACGAGGCTCAGGACCTCACACCAGCAATGCACACGATCATAGCCAAGTGGGCTGAAAAAATCCCGATCGTCATAATAGCAGGAGAC
Source organism: Archaeoglobales archaeon (assembly GCA_029984855.1). Taxonomy (GTDB): domain Archaea; phylum Halobacteriota; class Archaeoglobi; order Archaeoglobales; family Archaeoglobaceae; genus Archaeoglobus_C. Next base: position 2,218 of record JARQZL010000096.1, read on the forward strand.
CCGAACCAAGCTATCTATGGTTTCATGGGCGGGGATCCCGCCTTATTCTGGGATTACACTGAGGCCAGGGAGTACATACAGCTACAGAAGTCCTACAGACTCCCAGGCAACACCTGGCACCTCGCCAAAAGGATCCTGCAGTTCTCGAAG
>JARQZL010000097.1 GCA_029984855.1 Archaeoglobales archaeon
TTACGCTTATCAATTACTCACTACTCTATCTTTTCCACGATCAACCGTCTATTTTCTACATCGATCACAACCTTTACCTTTTCCTTATCTTCAAACGGAAAACGATCGTCCTTGGCAACGTCTGCAGGAACTGTGATATATCTAGTATTACCCCTACCGATTCTGACAATGCTTCCTACACCTTCCTTAACCATGCTATGCCACCTGCAAATTACTACACAGCAAAGTTTATATAATTTTCCTTAGTAATGATAAGTATGGAGATAAGTAAAAGATACAGGAGGATCAAAGTTGTAGCATATACTACAATTGCCAAACCTTCGAACGGGACAGTTCAGAAGGCTAAAGTCCTCCTCAAACTGTCCCCGATCACTTATAAAAACAACGGGAAAGAGCACAAAGTCGAAGCTTACTACATTAAAGGTCTAAAAGGGGTGCTGAGGCACGCAGCCATGGAGTGTGCCCGAACCAAAGGTTTGGAAGTTTGCCACACCTCTGACAAGACTACTGATAAGAGCGGAAACGAGTTGATTCCAGATGGTTTTCACCCGCTTTGTAGCTGCTACCCAGACAATGAGTGCATAATCCATAGAATATTCGGTTCTATTCACGTTCCGTCGAAAATCAAAGTCTGGAGCTTGCCAGTAGCAAATATCAAGCACGCTGAATTTGAATCAGAGCACCCATTGAACAACATGCATGTCGCCACCGAGAACAGGATTGCTCTTTCGTACGATGGCAGAGCAATTCAGGATTTTAGAGAGGGTTATTTGAGCGGTGAGTTTACGTTCTTCGTGGATGTGACAAAGCTGGACGAGGAAGAGATCCGGTTTATTCTCGAGTCTCTTCTCTACATAGATACACTTGGTGGAGGTGTTAGCGCTGGCTATGGAGTCGTTAGACTCAAAGAAATCGTAGTGGAGGATGTTGAAGATATCAGAAAGCTCGTTAAAACCGAAGATGGCTATAAAGTGGTGTACGAGGAGAATGTGAGGGTTATCAATGTATAGGGTCATCGGGAAAACTGTAACACCCGTTGTGGCAAGAGACAGGTGGATCGGGCACGATTACGGGTTAGTTGTACTCAACGGGGTTCAGAGATTCTGGGGGAAAGTTAAAAGAGGTGTTAAGATGTATCCGAACGCGTACAAAGCATTCTACGGAACTGTAGAGTACTATACTAATCAGTTGGATAAAGTTCTTGCCTTAGACGCTATTGGCAGGTTCCAGAGCGAGGGGGCAGGGATAGTCAGGTGGTTCAGGGTGGACGAAAACGTTAAACCATCCACACCTTGGAAAAGAATAAAGATTGCGAAGTGTTTGCCAAAGCTTTCGGACGAGCAGGAAAGGCTCGTTCGAGCAATGCTCCTTCATGACTTCGTGTCAAACACGAAGCATCAAAGCAAGATATACTTCGATGTCGAAATCGAGGATGACAGAATCAGATGGCTCTGTGAGAAACATCACGAAGACATAGACGATCCGGAATTAGAAACGCTGCAGAAGTATGATAGGTGGGCCGCGGCAATTCAGAGAAATATCAGGTTTAAAACCTTCAGCAGGTATAACCTGTTGGCAAGGTCAAAAATCGACTTTGAGGCGTTAAAAGAGGAAATCGAATTAAGACAGCACTCTGCTTACGCTTTGTATTCTTTTGTTTACAACTCGAAAGAACTGGAGGCAATTGCCGAAGACATGGATTATGGTTTTTCAAGTCTCAAAAGACACTTGCTAGCCATGGTTAATTTATACATTCTCGAAGAAAAACGACGAAATCGAGCTTTTGAAGACCTATCCGACGCGTTCTGAGTTGCACTCCTTTTGATTTTCGATTTTCGTTTTCAGGAGGTGTTATCGTGAGTAAACAAGTAGCCAGAACGACCAAAACCAAAAGCGGAAGAAAAAGCAGGAGAAATGGAAGAAACCACAGGATAAAGCCAGATGATTTGAAATTGAGAGAGAAAGCATTTCTGTACGCTGAAAGAGCACCAGTCATAGCGTACAGCGGGTGGGAAAAAGATGCGGGAAGTAAGAAGACGCTGATGGGGGAACGTTACGGTGTTGATTGGAGAGATTGATGACAAGTATTTCATCGGTGAAGATGGGGGTGAACGATCTCCTTGTACGGCCTTTCCGACACCATGTCATCTATGATTGCCCTTCCCTTCTTGCTCAGCGATCCGAACAAATCGCAGAGAACACATCTCCCGCACGGTTTCGCATCTTTTGCTCCAGTATCGCATATGTTCTCTCCGTTCTCCCTCAGAATTCTTTCGAGATACCCTCTCAAAGCACCGTATATGGGGAATGCAACTCTACCATCTCCAGTAATTCTCACCAGCTTCACATCGCTCCTTCTATCTAGCTTGATTTCTCCGCTGTACATGGGGGAGAGCGTTGTTGCTTTCAGATCAAATACCAGATATCCCATACCAACACCTCCTTTTGCACAAATTTATCGCATCTACACATCTTATTATCCTCTACCATTCTTGACGCACGAATTACTCTGCCTCTATGCGCGGCGCTAGTATGTACTCCACCCTCGCCTTGCCGTCCGCAACCTCGAAAATGAGCCTCACGGGGTAGTTGTTGCCGAGGTATATCGTGAGTATGTCGCCGCTTCCCGCAGTCTTGACGAACTCCTTCAGGTACTCGATTGAGAACATGCTCCTTGCCTCTCCCTTGTTGAACTCTATCAGCTCGGCTTCGGTCATGTGGAACTCTATCCTGTCAACGTCACCCTCTGCCTCGATGTAAAAACCCGTCTCGTCGCTTCTGAAAACCACGTGGTCGCTTATCTTGTCTGCGGCGTTTATCGCCTTCTTGAACTCTCCTGCATCAAGAACTATTTTTGCCGGGAGCTCCAGATTTGGAACTTTTGGCTCTTTCCTTATTGCTGACGGGTCTATGAGGGCAACGCTGTAGTTAACGCTACCAAATTTTACTTTAAGAGTTGTTTCATCCTCAATTTCCATCTCCACGAGTTCTCCGCCTTTAATGGCTTTTGATACGTCGTAAACTCTGTTAACGTCAACACCTATCGTTTTTTCCTCGTCAACCTTGTAAACATCGAAGCTGTCCTTCAGCACATTAGCTATGACCATTGCCACATTTGCAGGATCTACAGCTCTCGAACGCAACCCATCACTGTTGAAGTGGAATCGAGCCTCACTCACGAGAGCGACCATAGCCTTTGTAACAGCCTTCAGAATATCCCCCGTTACTACAACATCTATCAACTTAAATCACCTCTCACCGTTCATGCTTACCATCCGGTTCGGAATTTTCTCTATCTTCGTCTTCTCCTTCTCTATCTTTATCTTCTCTATCCTCCTTTTCCCTTTCTTCATTCTCTTTTTCCTTTTCTTCACCCCCTTTTTCCTCATACTCTTTGAGAAATTCGGAGAGCGGGATGATCCCCTCCACTCTGAACTTCTGGGAGAATTCCCCTTTAATGTACTTCTCGAGCACCTTCGCCACCGCGTCGGCGCACGAGGTTACTACTTCCCCTTCGCAAATACGAGTGGTGGAGCACCTGATCCCCTTGAGCTGCCTTACGATTTCTCCTGGATCGACAAAGCTTCTCAAGGCCAGAGAAATCAGCCTGCCGATGGCTTCCGTCTGAGCTGCAGAGCAGCCACCACTTTTTCCAAGCCTGACGAATACTTCGGCGATCCCGTGCTCGTCCTCGTTGATCGTTACGTATAGTGTACCGCATCCAGTTTCCGTTTTTATCGTTTTACCAGCTACTATCCTTGGTCTCGGACGAGGTTGCACGTATCGGACTGGTTTTACCGGAACTGGTTTTACCGGAATTTCAGCTTCCTTCACAAAATCACCCCGCAAGGATGCCCGCCTGAAGTGATGGTAACTGATTCATCCAGAAGTGGTTGACCTTAGCTCTGCTCAACCCAAAACTTCTGAGAGGTCCCAGTCATCATCTTTTTCGAGTTCCTCGAATTCGTCGAGAAGATCGTTAACATCTTCATCTTCAAAATCCTCGACGTTAACATCTTCAGCATCTTCATCTTCAAAATCCTCGACGCCTTCGGCATCCCCTCCAATGTTCCCTTTAATGTCATTTTCTTCCTCCTCTTTTTCCTTTTTTCTCTCACTCTCGCCCCCTTCTATAACTTTCTCAGCCGTCTCAGACTCTGACTCTTTTCCCGACTCACCCATCTCCTTCTCCTTCTCCTTTTTTACATCTCCCGGCTCCAGTGCTTTTACGTCTTTTGGCCCAAGTGCGGCCTTCGCAGCTTCCACAGCTTTTCTGACGTCTTCGATGTCGCCGTACACTTCCTTTGCAAGCCTGCATTCCGGATTGCCGTTTTCGAGTCCGCTTTCTAGTCTGCTCAACCTTTCCAGAGTCCTGTTTACAGCTTCTCCGAGCCACAGGTCCCTCGTTCTGACGTCTACTGCAGCGATGAACTCGGGTCTGACGTACGGAAGCTTTCCCCTCTCCCCCTCAAAATCAAAAACCCTGAGCTTTCCGGCCACTGCGACGATTGATGGTACATCAATTTCCTGAATCGCTTCGACGACGGACGGCTGAAACTTCCCCGCGAATGCGTAGAAGGCTCCCGTAGGATCGGCAAGCCTGAGCTTCCACACTCCACCTTCTGTACGTGACCTGTCGAGCAGAGCCCCAACAAAGAAGACTCTGCTGCACAGCTCACCAGTGGGGAGAAGGACTCTTTTCATTCCGTCAACGTCAACTGCATGGGTGCTTTTACGAATTTCTGCCGCCAGAACCCTCTTTGCAGGCTCTCTTTTTCGCTTTATGCTTGCACCATTCTCGCTATTTTTTGATTTTAATCCATTCTCCTTATTTAAACCGGTCAATCAAATCACCCCTCAAACCCCTCAAAAATCACGCGAATTCAGCTTCATCCGCAACGTAATACCTCCCTTTACCATCACCTTTACCTTTACCACCGCCTCTGACGCTGATCCTGATCCTGATGTACCTTCCAAACAAACGCCTGATCAGCTCGCTTCGAACGGCATCTCTGTCGAGTGCTTTGGCAGCGATTTCTCTGGCCTCTTTCAGCCCGATACCCGTCAGAGCTTTAACGACCTCTTCACCCATTACTACGCTGTAAACGCTGACACCGTCGTCAACCACGACTTTTGCCCTCAGATCGTCAACTGCGTCGACCTTCCCGTGGGTCGGGCAAACGCCCTTTATCACGCCTCTGCATTCCGGACAGCGCTGAATCAGCCCGCTGCCTTTGTGTATCGCAACGATTGCCCCGGCAAGTTCTCTTTCAGGCAGTCCAACTTCTTCGTCGATTTCTCTGATTCTGCTCCTCCTCGTTACGCTTACTTCGAGCTTTCCGTTGTACTCCTGAACGAAGACGTTTTCGAACAGGTAGTTTCCACCTTCTTTCAGCTCCAACTCCGGGCTGTCACTCCAGATGACGAACTTCACCACACCAGTCTCGTCACCCACGAGCCCGCTGTGAACAACCACTTCGCTCTTCGAGTCCCAGAGCTTCACGAGTTTCACCTTCAGCGAGGCCCACTCTCGCGGCCTGAGCGACGAGACCTTGATTACTGGGGCCTGCACGAATGCAACAGCCCCGTCAGGCACTCCCTTTTCTTTCGCGATATACTTTATCACAGTTCTGACTGCCTCTTCCTCGGGAACTCTGAACTCTTCCACCAAAAGCTTCAATCTGGCCTCCGCCTCTTTTTTGACTTTCTCATCGACGAACTCTGGAGGAATTGCATTTACAACATTCTCCAAAAGATGTTTCACGTTCGTAAGAAACACCTCCTTACAGAACCTTTTCCTCCAGGAACCTCAAAACGTTACGAATCGTCGAGTCGGTCATTCCAGTAATCTCTGCAACCTGCTTCTGCGTCACTTTTCCCCTCGCAGCAATGTACACGGCTGTGGCTGCAACTGCGGCAGGGTGTTTCCCGCAGGGTGCTCTTGCAGCTATGGCCGTAGCCTCGTCACACACGTCGTATATGTTGAGCCTGCCGCATATCGCAGGAACGTAGTCCACTGCAGACGGTACATCCGTATTAATTCCTAGCAGCTTTTTGACCCTTCTCGCCTCTCTGAGGATGGCGCTGTCTATGCCGGCATTGGAAAAGTCCAGGGGCAGTCTGACGATATGATGCACTTTACTGGAAAGGTACGCTGCAGCTCCTGCGAGAAGTCTCGTGTCGTTTCTCAACCCACCTTTTTGCCTCCCCCTCCCACATCTAAGCTTTGCGGAGCGGTACAGGCGAGCCGCAGTTTCTCTCGCGTAAGGCGGCAGGTTTAACAGGTCGCAGTATAACTCCACGAGTCCAAGCCCCTCTGCGACCTTGCTTCGTGTGTACTTTTTCTGCATCCACCCGAACCAGCCTGAAGCTGTGGTTGTAAGTCCACCATCGTGCAGCCTGGCAGTTGTGGGAGGGCCGTAAGCTCTCCCGCTCTCGATTTTCAGTTTGCCACCCTTGTCTTTTACACACCTCTCTGGAAAGAGCACGGGCTCACATACTAGCCCGCAGGCGGAGCAGAAGTACTCTCGCCCGTCAGAGATTATCTCGCCACCGCACTCCGGGCACAGAGCATTCGCTTCAACTGGAACGTTGTGTGGCTCACAGCACTTACTTTCATTGCATATACTACCATCAATGCAAAGCATACAACTAATAGTGTATAATATCATATATACGTTTCGCCAGTCCGCCGAAAGTGTATAACTTGTTTTATATTCTTTTAAAGTGTATAACTTGTTTTATATTCTTTCCGAAATAGATATATATTGAAAAGCAAATTTTTTTGTTATGAAGACTGTAAAGATTGGACTGGTGTTTTTGCTGGCCTTGCTTTTCGTAGTGCCAGCATGTGCATCAGTGACACCAGCTATAACAGCAACTGCAGTGTGGACCGGGATACCTCTGCCACCACACACAACTCCAGGGATACCTCTGCCACCACATACAGTAAAGGTAAAGATCGTACAGCCACACAACGGACAGCACCTCAAGCCCGGCAAGGTTCCTGTCGCAGCGATGGCAGCGCTGAAGCACATTCCAGTTGGGAGTGCCGTTGAGAACCCGACTGCAATTGCAGAAGTGTACATTGACGGTAAGCTCGTTGCAAAAGCACCGTTTAAACCGATCTTCAGGATGCCAAGTTCTCCGACAGTTGCCAAGACAGAAGTAGACATCAAGAGTCCTGGTGTGCACACGATAACTGTAAAGGCGTTTGACAGAAACCACAGGTTCCTCGGTCAGGACAGCGTGAGAGTTGTTGTCAAAACAGCACCACCCAGACCAATCGTCGACGTAAAGATTCTGCACCCGCACGATGGACAGCACCTCAAGCCCGGTAAGGTTCCTGTCGCAACGATGGCAGTACCAAAAATCATGCCGATCAGAGACAAATCGATGCCACCTTACTGGAACTGGAACCCTGCTAAAATAGCAGAAGTCTACCTCGACGGTAAGCTCGTTGCAAAGACGACCTTTAAGCAAGTGTGGTTCAGAGCGATTGCCAGGGCACTCATCACGATCGATAAACCGGGCAGGCACACGATAACCGTGAAAGCCTTCGACAGAAACCACAGGTTCCTCGGTCAGGACAGCGTGAGAGTTGTTGTTGAGAGGATTGCCGACAAACCACCAGTCGTAAAGATTCTGCACCCGCGAGACGGACAGTGCCTGCCTGATGCGAGGACTCAGTTCATCAAGGTCTTCGCCAAGGACGACGGGAGAGTCACAAAAGTGGAATTCTTTGTGGACGGTAAGAGCATCGGCCCTGCAAACTGGCACTACGGAAACTGCTACGAGAAATTGACGCACATATCACCGGGCAGGCACACGATAACCGCTGTAGCGTACGATAACGCTGGACACGGAGCTGAAGATAGCGTAACCGTCTGTGTAATGCCACCCGTCTATGTAATGCCACCACAGCCACTACCACCGCACCAGCCGATAACAAACATATATTAGTTTTAGATTTAGATTACTGTATATTTATATATTTTTTGTAAATACAGTTACAAATACAAATAGAATAGAATAGAAGATCACCGGAAGATCACCGCATTTTTTACGAGTTCGTCGCATAACCAGACGGTTCGGACTCTATGTACACGGACACACTGCCCTGCTGGTGGCACGAGCTGCAACTCCCGCTGAGCGGGTGTACGGCTGCTTCGTGGCAGCCCATACACACATCGCCGTGGTACATCCTGGCGTAGTCTGCGGTTGCGTTCAGCAGTGTCCTGTGCCCGGCAGCATCAGACGACCTGCTGCCAGTCCCGATGACGTAATACGGGTCGTAGGGTTTTTCATATCCGTGACACGTTAAGCAGGAAACTTTCTCTGCACAGTGTACTTCATCCCTGTAAGCTGCAGTCGAGTTGACACCCGGGTTGTTGTGGCACTTGTTGCAGTAAGTATTGTTGACCCATGCGGCCCTGTACGCGGGTGGCACATAGTGGTACCTCGGGTCTCCCCAGAGGTTCGTCGTTCCCCAAGCGGTGAGCCCGAGGTTGTCGGGGATCTCCACGGGGGCGTGGGTGAAGTAGTAGCTGCCAGTACCATTGACGAGGGCCTCATACACATTTTCGTGACACTTTGAGCAGGTAATATTCTGAACCGGGACGAACCCGTGCTTCCCGCTGAATATGTGTGCTTTGCTGACTGATACTAAGTAGTTACGGGTTCCGTTCGGTGCAAAGGACCAGAAAGTCCAGGCGGACAGGGTGTAGTTCAGGTTGTAGTGGTACGAGAAGTCGATGGTTGAAGAGTAGTTCGCGTGACACGCAAGACACCCGACATTCATATCTCCAAGCGTGTTGTTTGCATATTCAATCAGCTTTTTGTGGGCTGCAGCGTATGGAATTGGTGACAGGTTAAAAGCTCTCGCCGGAGGAGCGTAAACCACACTTCCAAACCTGTTCACAACGTAAACACCGTTCCCGTGACAGTCCAGACACCTTGGTACGTAGGCTGCGTGCGCCTGCTTTCCCGGATAAACTCCAGTCGAGTTGTGAACGGCAAAGGTTATGCCAGTCCCGTTAAAGCGGTGACACGTTTCGCAGCTCAGATCGTAGTGGGGGGCATTTGGATTTGAATACAGCTCATTCCAAACCCTGGAATGGCACTGCCTGCAGTACTCATTGCCTCCTGCGGTTATAATGCCCGTGGTGTCGTTGTGGAGAAGGGGTATTGCGGAATGAGAGCCAGTGAAGAGCGTGATGACGGGGGTGCTGTACAGCAGCATGGCCGTAAAAGCAGCGAGGAGCAGGACGGCCAAAGCTCCAGATCTCATCGCTCCAGATTTCATCCCTTCACCTCCGTGACGTTGGTAAAAGAGTAGGAAGAGGAGCTTACGTTGAGGTACGACTCGTTGAATCCCGTAGCATAGGGACCGGCGATTACCTCATTCACCGTCATGCTAATCGAGTAAGTGACGTTGAAGTGCATCGTTGTGTTAACTTTCATGTGGCAGGCAACGCATGCCTCGTTCGAATCGAGGAGCATGCTGCTGTTTGCAGCACCTGCAACAGCCCTCGCAACGAACGCGTTGTGTGCTTCATACTTTCCGCTGTAAGTTGCGTTTGAGTAGTTGTAAGGTGAGCTAACGCCCATCATCGTGACGTTGAAGCCTCCAGCATAAGGGCCAGGAGTTGCGGAGGCCTGTGATGCGTTTATCTGGTGACATAGCATGCATGCTACGACAGTTGCTGCATGAGCCTGCTTTCCCGGGGTTGCGGATGTGTAAGATGAGGTAACGCTGGCGTACTGCACGCTGAGGTTTGCCCTGTGACAGCTCTCACACCTCATGTTTGAATGAGGGGCTGTGGAATTCGCTGTCAGCTCATCATAAACGTCTGCATGGCACTTCCCGCATGGCACGTTATTGCCAGTCCCGCTGAGATTGTACCATAGATGCTGCCCGGCAAAGAGAGATACAGTAGATGGGAGTACGAGAATGCCGAGTGAGAAGAAAACAATTACAATTACTGCAATTTTAAGGAATAATGCCCTCACCGGCTACACCTCCGCTTTGTGGAAAAACAAAAAACGGAAAAACAAAAACAAAATAAAGGAAAGAAAAAGGATGGATGTAGGTGTGTCTCATCCTGCCTCATCTTACTGATAGTTCACGCCGGGAACACTGCCTGGCCACACTGTCGAGTTGTAAGTCGTGCTTCCGTTTCCAGTAGTGTTACCCCAGGAGTACGCTGTAGCAGTACCGTTGTATGCCCAGTCAGTGACAGTCCAGTTGTGCGGGCCGTTTACAGTCGTAACCGGGTTGCCAAGACTGACGTTGAACTCTAAGCTCCTAGCATGCTGCCACTTGATCTTCACTGCAACATGGGTGTGACATGCAATACATGCTTCATTAGAATCCTGCAGTGTACCGTTCTGTATTGCTCTTGCAACGAACGCGTTGTGTGCCTCATACTTTCCGTTGTATGTTGCGTTTGAGTAGTTGTAAGGTGAGCTAACACCAAATCCACTTATATTGAAGCCTCCCGCATAGTATCCTGGAGCAGAAGTTGCGTAAGTGGCGTTGTACTGGTGGCACATCATACACGCAACAACGCTTGCGGCGTGAGCTTCTCTGCCAGGCTGGTAGGTGGTGTAATTGCCGCTTACGAGGGCGTACTGAATCGAGCTGTTGCTCCTGTGGCACGCTGCACAATCTTCTCTATCCGCAGCCGCAGTATTGCCCCAGTGTATGTGGAAGTTGCTCTGGCTCAGCTCTTCAAAGACATCAGCATGACATTTCTCGCACGGCACGTTGTTACCAGTCCCGCTGAGATTGTACCAGTAGTGCTGTCCTGCGAACATTGAGACTGTCGAGGGTAAAACCAGCACTCCTATCGCTACCAAAGCGACGCCAATTAAGACCGCTGACGATTTCTTCATTTTTTCTTTCACCCCTCTACCTGATGACCCAATTAAAACTGTACTTGATTGCATATAATATTTACTATCATACCTATGGCAGGATTTACTACACTACGCAAAGCTAATATATTCCATGCGTAACTGATTATATGCACTCTCTGAAAACTAATAATATGCATTCTTCAAAAACTCCGAAACTCAGGCTCAGGTTCAGGAGAAAAAAGAAGGTTGACCTCACTCTCGAGGATCTGACGGCTACGGAACTCAGCCTCTCAGGTGAAGCTCCTGAAGGCTTTAACGAGGTGGAAAGCTACTGGCTCGAAGTGCCCTACGCAAGGGCGTCGATACAATCTAACGGGGACGAGTACTTCTACTGCCTTCTCGAACCGCAGCTCAGCAGCGAGGAAAAGGAGCTGCTGAAGAACCTGACCGTAAAAGTCATGGAAAGGGTCCCTCTGCACGCGTCTGAGGATGACAGGGCCACGCTTTTCGAGTCCTTCAAAGACGTCGTTACAGGTATGGGTCTGGACATAAACACGATTGCCAGGCTCTGGTACTACCTCGAAAGAGACTGCTTCTACGCTGGCAGGATCACTCCACTGCTGAAAGATTCGTTCGTTGAAGATATTTCCTCTGGCGGCTACAACATGCCAGTATACGTGTATCACAAGAACTACGAAAGCATGCCTACGAACGTTGTGATGGATCAGGAGGAACTCGACGACTTCGTGCTCGCAATCGCTCAGAGGAGTGGTGTAGAGATAAGCGTCGCAAACCCCATTGCAGACACCACTCTTTTCGACGGAAGCAGAGTAAACCTGACGTTTCGGAAGGAGGTGACGGATCACGGCTCCACGTTTACAATCAGAAAGGTGAAGAAAACGCCAATTACGCCGATCGACCTCATCCGCTGGAACTCCTTCTCGGCGCTGGAAATGGCAACGCTCTGGCTCAGCATCGACTGCAACGGAAGCACGCTCTTCGTCGGAGGTACTGCTGCAGGAAAGACGACAGCTATGAATGCTACCGCGCTTTTCGTCCCCCTCCACGCCAAAGTCGTCTCGATAGAGGACACGAGAGAAGTCGTGCTCCCTCACAAAAACTGGATTCCCGGAGTTGCGAACGACAGGGTGACGATGTTCGACCTCCTCAAAACAGCTCTGAGGCAGAGGCCGGAGTACGTAATAGTTGGTGAAGTGAGAGGTAAGGAGGCGGAGATAATGTTTCAGGCGATGTCACTGGGCCACACCTGTCTTTCAACGGTACACGGCAACAGCGCGGAAGGAGTCCTCGACAGACTGATGAGTCCGCCATACTCAATACCTGAGGCACTCATTCAGAACCTTGACTTGGTTGTCGTGGTTGGCAGGTACAGGATTGGCGACAAAATCGTGAGGAGATGCTCCGGAATCTGGCACGTCGGCGAGGGTTGCGAAGTCCATCCCGTGTTCGAGTGGAATCCGGCAAAAGACCACCACGAGAGAAAGAGAGGGATCGAAAAACTCTTTGAAACTCTTTCGAAAAGGACTGGAAAGAGCATCCCGGAACTCGAGCAGAGTGTTTTTGCGCGTGTGGATTTGCTCAGGAAGATTGTCGAAGCAGGAGCAAGCTACGACGAGTTTGTCAGAGAAGTTTGCAGGTACTCAGTCAAAAATGCGGGAAAGGTGCAGGAGGGATAGGTTTGATTACCTTGTCAATGATTACCCGGTCAATCGTGACAGGTGTCGGTCAATCTACATCCACAGCCGGTCAATCCACAAATAGCGGAGGAAGTGGAGGGGATAGCAGGAACAGAAACAGTGACAGGGACAGAAATAGGAACAGAAACAGGGACAGGTGGAGGTGGAGAAGGGATGGAATCAATAGAACGTCAATTAGTGATGACGACAGGGCACTGTCCAGTCTTGCGGGGTTTGCAATCCTTCTGATGGTCATCACGGCGGCCTACTCGTACTTCCAGGTCTACGGCGTTCCGCAGACCTGTGCCGCGTATGAGATCAAGCACTTCTCCAAAGTAGTAGACGAGTTGTGCGATCTGACTGCTAAAGTCGAGGAAGTTGTCAGAACGGGAAATGGGCAGAGTCAGGCAGCGGAATTAGGAGGGTCGTACCCGGAAATACCGTTCTTCTCCACACCACCGGGCTTCGCTGGATCCCTTACGAGCTACGATGCAGAGGTGAGAATACTCAACGCCATAGCGATAGATTCTGACGTCAGAGAGGTGTGGGACGGCGTAAACAACCCCGTGTGGAAGGGTGCTTCGCTGCTTTACGAGCCCGTAGCAATATACGGCCCATCTCAGCAGGCCAGGTGGGAGTACGGAGTAGTGGCCGTGGGTAAGCTCAACTTCAGCGCCGTTTCGAGTTTCAAGATTATTGACGGAAAAGAAATACGAGTACCTCTGCTCCGCGGAAACATCTCGGAAAGTGGCGCTTCAACGACTTTATCGCTGTCTCCCTACAGCGGTGGGGGGAGGGGAATAGCGATAACGGACAATGGAAACCCGATTACGATTGAGTTAAAGACGAGTCTGCCGCTGGAGTTCTGGAAAGACTACTTCAACTCGCTCAATTCGCCGTACGTTACCTCCGTTAACGAGTTCAGCGGATACGTCGTGATTACGCTCAGCAGAGGGATAACGTACTACCTCGTGGGCGGTGCCGCAGCACTGGTGCCCGAAAAAGCGCCTCAGCACTACCTGTATCGCCTCACACCAAACAGCACGACCCCGGCAACTCTCGCCGTCGAAGTGAGGGACGACTTCAACAACCCTGTCCCCGGCATAAACGTGACGTTCGAGGTTATTGGTGGGAGCGTAACTCTCACGGACGGGGCGAATACGGGCTCTGCTCTCACAGTAAGGTCAAATTGCGGTGGAATTGCAGCAGTTATAGCGAGTTCTGGCTCAGGCAGCGTGAAGGCGAGCATCACAAGACCTGATGGCTCGACTTTCGACGTCGTGTTCTACGTCAGGTAAGGAGGTGTTCTCGTGACGACATTCGAAGGTCTTAAAGATGCGTTGAGAGTTTACATTCCAGGACAGTACCCCAGAAAAATCCTCGAGGAAAAAAGGGAAAGAGCTGAATTCAAGAAAGCTTACATCCTCGAACCACAGAAGTGGCTCCGGCAGCTCAGCCTCGTTGCTTTTGCCGTAACTCTCGCTCTAACGATCTTCGCGTACTTTGCCCCGCAATTCGTCAAGTTCAGCATACCGGCAAGCACGATTTCAAACCCGATTCCCCAGCAGTACAGGCCATTCGTATACGCTCTGCTCGCGTATCTGACCATGCCAGGCATTATCTTCAACCTGTTCGTTTCAATGGCTCTCAGCGGGAAAATTTCGGCAAGAAAGGAAGCCATAGATATGAACCTGCACGCCCTGTACGTCGTGCTCCTCGGATTCGCGAAGGCAAAGCTACACCCCAACGACATAGTGAGGGAAGTAGCCACGTTAAACCTCGGGGAAATCTCCAGAGAGTTTGCAAGAGCATACTACGCGATGAGGTATTCCGGCAAGACTCTCAGGGCTGCGATGCTTGATGTAGCATCCACAACCCCCTCCGAGAAACTCGCAGAGCTGCTCAGAGGCATCGTCGGTGTGCTAGAAGCGGGAGGAAACCTTGCGAGGTATGTGGAGGATGCGTTGAGAGCTACGGAAGTCGAGAGGAAAGTTCTGTTCAGCGAATACCTGAAAAAGCTCGACCTTGCAGCAGAACTGTACCTCACAATCAGCCTCGCGATACCTGTAATGGTTATATCGATGAGCGTGGCCAAGAGCGTCGCCGGGCAGGGCGACATAGCATCGACATACGGGTTGATATACGGGTTCATGCCGATCTCGTCTGCCATCCTCGTGCTCATCCTTCACGCTTCGTCTCCAGAAAAAGGCGTCGAAAGACCCGGAATAAACTACCTCACAATCGTCCCGCTGTCTCTCGTTGCAGGACTCGCAATCGGGCTGGTGACGCCGGTCAATCCCGAGTTCTCGGCGGTTGCGGCAGTGACGTTTGGCTCCATAATCACAGCTTTGCTGCTGAGGAAAAAGATAAAGGACGACGAGAAGCTCTCCACACAGATTCCGCAGTACTTCAACAGAGTGATAAGTCTTGTGGAAGCTGGAAAGGATGTTAGCGTGGCGTTTCGCGTCGCCGCTTCCGAACAGGATGAGCCGCTGAGGAGGTACGTAAGAACGTTTGCAGAAATGCTGGACAAAGGCATCTCGAGAGATAAGGCGTTCGGGTGGCTGTTCAACGCCACACCCTCAAGCGACCTCAAACTCGCGTCGAGAGTGCTCTCCAAAACTGTTAACGTCAGCGGAAGGCTGATAGAGGTTTTGCTCGCTCTCAGTAGTGAGCTGGCAAGGATTAACGCGTTCAGGAAGGAAAGGTACTCGAGTGCAAAGATGTACGGTGGGATAATGCTTATGGCGGCGTTCATGTTCTTCGGTATAGCAGCGGCTCTGTCCACCATGCTTCTCGGGGAGTTCGAGAAAATCTCTGAAGCACACACTGTATCATCGTCTGTTGGCGCTGCCCGTTTTGCCGTCAGCCCCGTGGTCATAGACCGGGCGAGGACTGTGCTTCGCCACGCCTGCTACATCGTCGGAGCTGGAGCTGCTGTTGGTGTGGCTGCGACGAGAGGGGACTTCCGCCGCCTGGCAGCGAGCCTTTCGATTGTGCTCGCATCAGCGTTTGCTGTCAGCGCTCTGTTCCTTCAACTGGGCCCGATGAGCCCGATATAGGATATAATAGTTGAGAGAGAAGAATGAGCATGAAAAAGAGTCTGAAAGAGGCGATTTTGTTATGGCTGAGGCACGAGAGGATCTAAAAATAAAAATAAAACACACTCTAAAAATAAAACACTTCAAAATCCTCGAACTGTGTTTTACAGCATTTCTTCTATCACTGCTGTTTCTTCCCGCATTGGCAAAAGCAGACCTCTCGAGAGTTTACCAGTCCGACGATGTGGATAAGGCCGGCACACCCCCGGCAAACCAGACTGTCGCTACGGCTGCGGAGTACATGGACTTCGTGTTTCCAAAACCGCCACGAGAGATTGCTGAACAAAACAGAAGGTTCATTGACTGCTTTCCCTCGACAGATGACTGGGCTTCGGCCGTTCCAGAAGGGGTAAAAACTGAAACTGAAAGTGGAGGAGTAATAAAAGACGCGTACGTGCTTTTAGTGCCCGTTAAGGGCTTCATCAGGCTACCAGACACCAATCTCAACATCAACACCGGGCAGTACATGGCAGACAGAACAGCTGCCATCGGATACGTGTGTGACTACAGGGTTCAGCTTCCTCCCGACAGGACAGATGGCTACCCGAAGCACTACTACTACCTGCAAAGCTCCGGTGTTAACGTACGGGTTTCTTCAGGTGACAGCGTTAAAGAGAGTTCGTCTAAAAGAGATACCTTCACTATCGACGTGCACGGCGACGTGAGAGCGGTGGCAGAGGTAAAGGTTATCGTTAGAGAGGTTGTAAAGGAACTCCACACATCCTGCCACACAACATGCGACAAAGAGGGGAATTGTGAAACCCACTGTCACACGTATGTCGTGACATACACGAAGTACCACAAGCACACCCTCACGGTTGAAGACGTGATTCACGTTAAAAAGCCAGAAGTGAGCAGAATTTACTCCCTCATGCGTGATGGGGTGCCGGTGGAGCACTGGGTTTTTCCCTCAAGAGACGTTGCGTACGTTGCTGACTGTAGCGGAAAACCTGTTGTGACAGGGCTGATGGATTATACCACGTACAGAATCGTCAGAATGTATTCGCTACACGAGTCGGGAAGAGTTTCGACGGCTTACCTGGCCGAGCCTTGCTACGCAATTGTATCTCTCCCCTCGTATGCAATAAGCGTTTTTGGGGCGGTCAAGCAGGTGGACATTGAAAACGAGACAGTCAGTCTGCC
>JARQZL010000098.1 GCA_029984855.1 Archaeoglobales archaeon
CACCTTTATAGTAGCATTCTTTACAGTTCAGATTGCACTTTTTGGTTATCGAGATGTGAACAACTGCTGGACACTTCTCAAGCTGTTTTTCAGGGATTTTGGCAATCATATTACCACTCATCGATAAGATCTTCTGGTTTAACTCCGAGCACTTTAGCAAGCCTCTGTAAATGTCTTCTGTAGTTCTCTCTCATACTTGCATCGTCTCTATACCAGTCCTGATTTGAATAATCGACTGTCATGCTTCTACCATCAGCTATTATGTAATCACTGCAGTTGTGATCTCCGAACTCGTCCCACACTACTCCAATTTCCAGTACGAAGTCTCTGAACGATGGATCACTTTTCAGCCTTTCTCGAATCATCTCAATGGCCTTTCTCACCCCAGTAAGTCCAACTGGGAGCCTCCCTCGTACAATTTTAACTTTCTCGCCGTTTACAGTTGTGCAAACTTTTACGGTCTTTTTCTCGTATGGAGAATCGTACTTGAAAACCAAGCCCTCCACCTTGTGCTTCTTCGCGTAAGGGCCTTTTGCAACCTTCCTGTGCTCTTCTTTTGTGATTGGAACAGTGTAATAGTCCGATTCATACTCTTCTTCGCTAAGAACTATACTTCCCCTGTCTTCTATGACCTCGTATTCTTTACCTATCGAGAGCCTCACAACGTTTATCGCTCTAACAACATCGCTCTCGCAAACCTTCAGCACGTCTTCCAGCATCTTTTCAACGGCATCGTACTCAAGAATGTGAGGATCCGCAGTACAATCAACCACATCAAGATTAAGATAACAGATCTTCATACTCTCACCAACTTACTTTTTCGGGTATTTTATCTACCTTTTGAGTATACTTGTACAGGTATACTTCTCCAAGTATTTTTCCAGAAAAGGAGTTAGAATACTTTGAAGGCTTCAAAAACTCTGCTCACAAAATCTTTTGAGACTTTCATTAGAGAACTGCGGGACGGCTGGATTCCTGGCTCGGTGTACTCAGGTTTGGCTTTCACGTACAGATCGAGATTTTCAAAATAGTATATACTGTATGAGCCGCCAGTAGCAATAACTCTGAACTCAATCGGTGGCACGCGGTGTTTGACTTTTATCCTATCCCTTACAATCTTTACCCTTTCTAAGCAGATACTCCCAACTAAATCCGCTAAAACTGCCTCAGACAATCCGGTCACCTCCAAAACTTAGAGAATAACTAAAAATACTAACTGAGAAAATTTTAAAATTTAATAAATAAATAAAAATTAAAAATTAGTGATTTGTATACCTTCTAAACTTTTCAGCAATCGATTTGCTTACTTTTTCACCAAGCTCAAAAACATCTTTCTCAGTCATTTGGCTTCTAGATACAATCTCTTCAAGCCTCTCTAAATTCTGAATTTCTCTTTCAATCATTCTTCTTATAGCTTGTGACCAATCGATTCTGAACCTTTCCATCTTTTTCTTCAAATCTTCTGGAATCTCGATTCTTAATTCGGCCATATCACTTTTGCTTTAAACCTTCCATAAATCTTTTGACGAATTCTTCTAAATCCTGAATGTCCTTTTGGAGTATTTCGTAGACTATTTCATCGTCGACGTTCCAGTACAAATGAACTAGTCTGTTTCTGAATCTAGCCATCTGTACTAATCTGTCCACAAATTCTTCATCGAAGAACCCAACTTCCCCCATTACTCTAAATGTATCTGCGTAATCTTCGGGAACTCTTAGCCTGTTCCTCGAAATCACGTGATTACACATGTCAATCGCAGCCTCAATAGCAACAATAAGGAAATATTTCGCACTAGCAATAAAATGGGGATTGGATAGAAATTCATCTTTGGGCAAGTCAGCTAGCTCTTTCAACCTTCTCAATGCGTTAAAAAGCTCGGATGATAGCTTAGTTATTTTCTCCTCATCAAATTCCAAGAACCTCCCTCCTATACCTCTTTCTGAAATAGCTGAAGTCGTGGTATTCCGAGATAGTTAGAGCTTCGAAATCGCTTCTTATTCTCTCATCTCTACTGAAAAGCAGCAACCCATCCTTAATCACTTTAAATCTGAAAGTGAGCGGAGCAGAATTCAGCACCCTCACATCGACAGGAAATTTGAGAATTTTCTCGAGTTCAACTCCCAGTTCAACTTCATACAAGACATCTTCATCTTCCTTTAGATAGATCGCGACATCTATGTCTCTAAAATCGTGAGTGAGGAACGAGCCGTGAAGATATGCAAAAACTATCTCTTCCCTCTCTTTAAGCAATCTAGTTAATTCGTCTATTATCTCCTTTTTCTGGATGTCATTTAAAGTGTAAACTTTCATACTAAACACCTTTTAGCTTTTCATCATCTTATATTTTTATGCTAAATCATCTAATGTTTCCTTGTCGTAGCTAAAGCAAGCCAAGCCTACTATCCACGAAAATAAACTTAACCGTAGACATATTTATCGTGCCTCTCTGCTAAATCTGGCGGCCCTTCACAAATTCCTATTACATCAGATAGTACATCTTTCTTGCGCCTCTCTTCTTCTAAACGTCTTATGAACTCCGCAACTTCCTTTAACAGATCATCTGGTAAGGATCTTATTTTTGCAATAATTTCTTCTCGATCTATCATCTATTTCACCTCGGTTAATTCGTGTAATCCTTCACTAAATCATATCAGACCATATCTCCTTAAGCATATCTCTGACAGGATCAAGCAAAGGTGTCTGCATCTTTTCCTCATCAAGCTCTATGACTTCCGCCTTTCCCTTTCTTTTGACGATCATGACACTCTGAAGCTTTACCGCATCTATCTCGTGAATCATTACAATGTCTTCGACATCAGATTCCAAGAATGGGACATCTTTTGCCAAACGTCTAATTCTGCATGGAAGAACGACAATGCAGGCTGTAGGTCTGTGCATTTTGATTATCTGCGGTAGCAGGAAGGTGAATGTGAACTGCTTTGTTAAATCGTCAATGAACCCCAATCCTACGACTGCTCGCGGCTCGTCTCCATCGAGAAGGATTGCATGCGGAAAAGGTTCTTTCCCGGCTTCAAAATCCTTCCTAACAGACTCAACAATTTCATCAAATACACTCTTCTCAGCCTGATCCTGCATAATACCACCTCTTCTGGCAATAAAAATTGAAATAGCAAAACTAGGAAGAGCGAATCCAGACCTCGTCCCAGCTTCCCGGCCCTAAAACCGGATGCGGCAAGGCGATGGTTGTTATACCCTTGGCTTTAGCATACATCGTCAAATCTGCAACTTCCTTGGCGAGCTGCATACCCTCTGAGTTGTGCCCGTTAACTCCGTTATAGGACGGTATTGCAAGCTTTGTAATTCTGGTTCCGGATCTTTCAAGTCCTTCGATGAAGTCTTTCACGATTGTGGTCTCACCAGCATCAAGATCTCCGATGAAGAGGATCGTCTGGTTATCGTAGCTGATTAGCCACCAGGTGCTGTGAAGTCTGTTAATCTGCCTGCCGGCAATCCTGCCCACTTCCCTTGGCGTTAGAGCCTTGACTATTATCTTTGCATTCCTGCTCGGTTTGAAGATGATCGGCTTTCCGTCCGCTATTACTGGCTTGACGTGCTTGACGTTCGGTCTGTCGGCCCAGTACTTGTGGATGACCACTATATCAGCAGTATTCTTCGGAATGTGATCGGCGTGGCTGTGGCTTATGATTGTTAGAAATGGTGTAATCGTGGATGGAGACCTCCAAACGTCAAGCTGGAGCATTCAGACACCTCCGAAGACCTTTAGCATGTGCTTTCCAACCAATGCAATCGCGTTCGTCAGCATTTCAGCAAAGCTGGCAATTGTATCGTTGGCTGTATCAGGAGCAAATGCGCCAGCAATGCCCGCAACGCTCAGCATTGCAATCTGGGTAATCTGGTAAGCTCTGACAGCTCTTTTAGGCCAGCTAAGGTTTTCCACTGCAAAATCCCTGACTTCTACCTCGTGCGTAAATCTGTTCACTGCCGGGAAGTTTATGCTGTAGGCAGCAATCTTCGGCGTAAGCAATCTGTCAACCCAACCCACAGCCCTCCTAACAAACGCAGGCAATGGCTTCAAGCCCTTTCGGGCGACCTCGCTGGAGTCGACAAAAGGCTTATATACCTCTATTCCCAACCTACTCATGCAGAACACCCCAGGGGCGGCGGGCGTGTTTCAGCCCGGAGAAACCGCCCCATACAATCAAATAAAGTAAGTTCTAAGCCCGGAAACGGCTAATTTTAAAAACTTAGAAGGCTAAAAATAGGAAAAACTGTTCAATGGATGGAGATTAGTAAAAATACTAAAGCTACAACTTTAATCAGATTCCGAGTTCAATCTCTCCCGCAGCAATTGGACGCATTAGTAATTTTCCTTCGTGGAATTCTCTCATAATCTTGTCTATTTTCCTAGAAATCTCTGGCATGAAGTACGCTTCTCCACACTCCTCACAAATGTAAACTGGAATACCTTTAATTACTACTACTTTGTCTCCAACTTTTGCAACAAACTCCGTTTTACCTTTCTGTAATTTTCCATTACACAAATCGCATTTGTATGGTCTCATCAGCCCTGAATCAGCTTCATCTGGACTCCACTTTCTACGATTTTGTTTATGACTTCTGGTAGGAACCTCTTTCTAAAATCGAGTATCTCAATCCATATTGGCTCGTTATCCTTGGAGAATCCGACTATTAGGTTATCTGTCTTTTCTTCATATTCCAGCCTCTTGTCTGATACGATTACTATTAATGCATCCGCATCCTTATCGTACAGAATCTTCCTCATGCTACCCTGTGTAAACCTCTATCCCTACTTCTTTCGCAAATTCCATAGCTTTATCATCAACATACGGTGATACTATTGCCAGTTTTGGTTTAACACCTTTCACTTTTTCGTAAAGCTGTCCCTTTCTTAAGAGAATGCTGACATCACTTTTATCAACGTTCGATTTTACCTCAATGAGTACATACTCACCATCTCTAACAACAACATCTACATCAACAACGGATGGATGTCCGAAGACAAAACCTTCCTTATCCTCATAAACCCATTTTTCGACCTTTCCACCGAAGTACCTCTCAACAACACCCCTTAAACCTTCTCTGAACGCTTCCTCACTCATTAGACTCCATCTTGCACCAAGAGCATCTAAGTGATGTTTGAAGGTTATTTGAGTTTCCTCAAAATGGTCTAATTTCTTCTGAAATACCAGAAAATCGTCCCTCAGCAATTTTATTTCCTTTCCGTAAAGTTTGAGAGTTTCACTGTGCTCATCCAATCTTACAATAATCTCGTTAAATTTCCTATCGTGTTCTTCAAACCTCTTTGCCATCTCTTCTCTGAGGCTTCTCAACTCATCTAAAATCTCCTTTAAGCCTATAAGTCCAGCTACAGTATATCTAAATTCTTTATCCCTCTCCAGCAGATTGATGATGTGCTTCTTCAACTCTTCCTCAGATAGCATCATAATAACTCCAACCTCCCTATTTTTTAAAGTATGCATAACAATTAGCTCTTCCAGAATATGAGGAAAAATTTGTTTTCATCGCAAATCAAATTTGAGCTTCTATAAGCTCTTTATTCTTTGCTTTCATTGAAATTTTCGTAATTTCAGCTAAAAATTCGCTAGCGTCCAAAATTTCGATAAGTACGGGTTTCCCATTCTTGCTGAAATGGATTATCATGGGCCCAGCTTCCTCAGCGTAATCTACATCTTCATCTGAAATTTCAATCATGAGTATATCCGCATCTCTATCATAACTAATCCTCATATCTTGCAATGCATGATTACTGAATCGAATCTTCAAGTTTACCACGCTGTTGCTTGCAAAGCCTCTTGCGTGTAAGCAAGGCGAGGATGTCTTTCCTCAGTTTAAACAACGACTATGGTTGATTTGTCTTCTTATCTACTGATTTTCTCTCTAAGTAGTTTTTCAGCGCTAGGGCCGACAAGAAATCCTCATATGTTGGATGCTCAGGTAATTCTCCTCTTTCAATTTTTCCTTCTATTTCCTCCAGATCCTTTACACCGTATTTCAAAAGTATTTTCTCAAGCTTCTTTTTCTGTTCTGATATTTCCTTTATAGGATAGCTCATAACAACCACTCAGTGTTATCCAATTTCAACACCCTCTTTTAAAATATTCCTATGGAAGGAGTAGTCCTTATACTTCTCAAACTGCAGTTTATCCTCAACGATTGAAGATATAACCTCCCCATTTAAGAGTATTTGAAATGCTATCTTTGAAACCTCTTTTTGGGTTACCCCGTCAGCTATAATGAGAACATCGATATCGCTCTCCTCCTCAGCCTCCCCCCTTGCAGTAGATCCGAACAGAATAATCTTATATATCCTATCACCATATTTTTCCTTTAAGACTCTAACAAATGATTCCAAAGCCCTTCGCTTGTTCTCTGGAATTCGCTGTATTGCTAATTTCATGTTATCCATTTTAGGATTAATCTTTTTAAAAATTGTCTTAGAACTTCCATTTTTGAACACCTCGACACTATTACTAACTTGATCAAGTTTAAAGACATTTCAAAGCCTTAATTGTATTAGATCCCCCATTTTGAAGCTCATCAGGTGACTGCTCACTATAACCGCAGCCTGCAATTCTGGATCGTACACAGCAATTACTGGGAATCTACACAAATATTTCCGCATAATTATGCAGTAGAGCCAATCTGGCCCTTTACCGCTTATTATAAGAGTTCTTCCTTGGAGATCTGGCAGCTGTTTTTCAATTTTTGATACTTCATCCGGGCTGGTAGGTTCTTTCAGCTCAAATTCAAAAATCAGCCCATCAAAAACTCCAGCTTCAAACCTCCTGATCTCATACACAAACTTGCCCATAATATCATCACCCCATTTTATTTTTACATTGTATTTGAACAAAACTATAGATATTCTAGACTAGTATAAGAACGATAGTTGACACTAACAATTGAATTTAACAGTTCCTCCCGCCTACAATCCGAGACAGACAGGGATCCAACTTATTGCTTATTTCGGCTTGTATTTTTCCTTTATACTTCTCGGTATACTTATCTAGGTATACTTCTGCAGGTATGTTTAGACTATCTACTCTGGTTTTCAACTTAGCCCACACTTGGTGGGTTGATGCCAGCACCTGGCTGGCTTACACTCCGGCGCCTGGCCGGAAATCGCCACCTGGGCGGCTTTTCGCCCGCACTTGGCGGGCAAGTTGGACAATACATTTACTTGAGTCTTCACACATTCCTCAACTAACCTGTAATCATATTTACGTTCAAGTATTTAAGTTTTACTCTTACATCCATGTAAAAACATAAGTACTTTCAAGGGAACTCGCGAGCTATAGACAACAAGAAAAACCTTTGAATGATTATGGCTTAGTGTACACTATGGGAAAGCCTTCGATCAATGAAGCCCCAATATTAGATATTACAGAACTTCTCAATAGAATATCTAAGCTTGAAGAGGCATCATCAATTCTACTAAAGATAATAGACAACGAAGCAGGGAAAGAAGATGTCCAGAGATTCAGAGAACTATTAAGAGAATTCGTTGACGATTTTAATCTATCGGGACCTATAGCGCGAATAATCAAATTATTGCCCAAAACACCGCTACTACCACTACCACCAATGCAGCTAATAAAACCAATATTGGATGAAGAGGGTTTAAGAAACATTATTGATTATTTAAAGAAGTCTTCAGCCACACTAAAGCTTATTCTACAGCAAAGTATTTCACAGCTCAATCCAGCAAATCTGGCTTCAACTGCATCACATGCCTCTCAACAGGCAGTAGGGCGGTTATTTGAAATGCTTGCAGCTATTTATCTTCATCGTGTTGAACAATGGCCAGAACTTCTGCCAGGTGAGCTAATACCGTTCACAAAAGTTTACAATAATAGAAAGAGTCCCTCAGATCTTATATCAATAAGTTTTGCAGAACCTAAAATGTATGCAGCCATTGTACAGAGGAGTAGTAAAAAAAACTTGATGAAAAAGGTTGGAGACTTTATTGAAACTCTCAGCACTCTTATTAATGATTATGCCAAATTTTTAAAGACACGTGAATTGGGGCTTAAAGTACATCTCCACGTTGGTGTGCTAACCTTCGATTCATTGCCCGATGAGGATAAGAAGGAAATAGAAGAACTTGTTAGAAGTAAACTTCCTGAGCTTTCTGGAGGTCTTATAAGTCGCAAAAAGGAAAAGTTCATCGTAGAAGTATTTGATCTCAGAGGAATGAAAGAGAAAATTCTCAAACAAAAGTCAAGCAATCCTTATGCAAATCATTTATACGCAACTTTAAAAGAGCTACGAAAAGTAGGCATGATAGAAGAGGATATCTAACATCCACCATTATATCAAGAATAAAGTGGTTGTAATTAGAATTCTAGAGTTTCTATTTCCCCCTCTTTGATTTAAATTTTACAACATCTAGCTTTGTTTCTTCAAAGTATCCCTTACCAATGGTCTTCCCATCTGATGTACCTATCCTCATTGTCCTACAACTCCCACCGATCACAATCGTTCCAATTTTTCTCATTTTGCTATCGACAATAAAGCACACGTATTTGTCTGCTCCGGTCTTTGTTTTCTCTTTCATCTTCTTACAGAAAACTTCCTTCTCGTCACCTTGATCTTTTAGGAAGCCTCTAAGATTTTTGTTTGCCGTAAATTGCCGTAAAAAATAATATTAACTCCATACTCAAGCAAAGAAGGTATCATCACTCTCAACATCGATTATCTGAACGAATCCCTCAAGATTTATGAATTCTTTGACTTTTTTGAGTTCTGGGCCCTCCTTTTCAAACTCCTTTCTAAACCCAATCGAACCAGCACGCATTTTTATCTCTATACCTTTATCTGTCTGGCGCTCCCGCCACAGCTTAAGCC
The DNA here is from genome assembly GCA_029984855.1 of Archaeoglobales archaeon. Taxonomy (GTDB): domain Archaea; phylum Halobacteriota; class Archaeoglobi; order Archaeoglobales; family Archaeoglobaceae; genus Archaeoglobus_C. The sequence goes on from JARQZL010000098.1 coordinate 8,873, forward strand.
TCGCAGTCCTTGCACACTCCTTGAAGAACTCCAAATCCTCTATTACATACACCGTCATTTAGAAGTTTATACTTCTAAGTATTATGTTTTTACTCTAACGTGAAAGTAAAAGCATTTACATTAATACAGGATTCTGAAACTATCTTAACTCGATTACATCTTCTGAGAAACATATTGGGCACAAAATTTTCTGTGCTTTTTCTTCATGAGGTGTTTGTCTATTTGAGACTGATAATCCGTTTTTGAACTTTTGACCATAGTCTCTGCATAGATATACCATTTTTTACACCTCTTACTCACTAAGATTGGGTCCCAAAATCATTTTTAATCCTGCTGGCTTAATTTAGCGTTTAATGTCAAGAGATTTAAGCTATTAGCTTTTTAAGTAGATTAAATGGTTTGAGAAATCATTAAGTCTAAAAAGAGCACTAAAGGTGTATATGAGGTGGTATACAACTTTAGCATTATTGGTCATAGTTTTTGTAGTGGGACTACTCCTCGGGAATTATAGTCATTCTACCAACTCCTGCACTATTCCAATGCACTCACCAAACTTCTCAATCCAGCCTCTCATATAGCTGTGCTTCCTCTCCTTCATAAGCCTTTCCGCTGTGCTTTTAGCATTTCCCTCGA
>JARQZL010000099.1 GCA_029984855.1 Archaeoglobales archaeon
ATCTTCGCAAGCACTTCTCGAGCCTCTTGAACGAGGCTCTCAGCCCTGTTGAGAGAGACTCTTAGCATCTTCGTGTACCTCTCCGCTATTCGCGCTGCATTATCTATTGTTGCCGTGAGATCCTTAATCTTCCTCGCTTTCTCCTTCTTATCAATCTCTTCGTTTTCACCGAGCTCAACGAGTCTCCTGATTACCGAATCCAGCGTTTCCTGAACCGTGTCCTCTACCTTCGTTCCGATCATACCCCTGAACTGATCAGTGTTCATGATCGGTGCAAACCAGATTTCCGTCCTGCTATCCGGATCCTCTGCTTTTATCTCCTCCACGACCTTCGCGAACTTTTCGATGTAGTGGAAGTCCTTGAGCGGGACGAAGTAAACGCTGCCAGACGGCTTCAGCTTGATTTTACCACTCTTGTCCACGATTTCCAGCAGGGTTCTGCGGAGGTGTTCGTCGGTATAGCAGTCTTTCTCCTTTTCCCATCTCTCCACGATCTCCTCCACAGTCTTCCTCACGTCTTTGTCTGCTGTATCGAGATTGTATTCGACCTTCTCTGTTTTATCTTTATCTTTGACGAACGCTATCTCGCCCACGACGCTGTAGTCGAGTCTCTTTCCTCCGACCCTCCGCTCCAGGACGAGCTTTCTTACGTTTCCGGCTTTGTCCACTGGTCTGACCAGCAGGCAGACTTCAGCTTCGGTGTTACCCTCACCCTCTTTCTCCTTCCTGAGGTGCTTTTCTCTGTACTCAGAGCATATCCGCTTGAACGCATCTCTGTGGTTCGGATCGTCAGGCGTGAACTCCGAAAGCCCGTGCTTTTCAAACCAGCTCTTCACGATGTCTTTGTGCTTGACGAACCTGCTGAAGGTGTACCAGATTGCGTATCCCAGCACATCTCCTTCATGCCTGTCCAGAAACGCTATCTCTTTTCCATCCACTTTTGCTCGCTCCATACCATCACCTCCCGGGTCAATTCACCCAAAAACGGCCCAAGGCCCCTAGCACTCGCCAGAGGGAAAAACCAAAAAATGCCAAAAACCGCCCCGGGCCAGGGAACCCGAAGCAGGCCCGGGATTTTCCCCTCCCGGGCCAGGGGGTTGCGTTTACGCTTACAGGCTGAGAGGGATGACTGTTCCGACGGCTATGCTCTTAACGTGCGAAACGACAACCACCGCTCCACCGACTTTAGGATCGTAAACTGCCACGGCGGGACAGGTGTGCATGTACCTGTGCAGGATGACTCCGTAAAACCAAATTGGACCCCTGCCCGAGATGACCAGGACACCTGTACCGCTGACCTTTGGGAGTTTCTTCTCCACATCGGCAAGGTCTTCAGGGCTGATTGGGCCTTGAAGCTCAAACTCCAGAACTTTTCCGGTATAAATTCCAGATTCAAACTCCCTAACGTTAAACTCCATACCATCACCCCCTCAAACTAGCACCCAAATCAAAACTCAAAAACTCAAAAACGCAAAGTCTGAATAAAATTCCAGAAAGTCCTGCATACACTTCTCGCTGCAGAATACGAATGGGCCACGGACGACAGGTTTTTGAATCTCAAGAAGGCAGTTATCGCAGAGATTATCTTCAGTCCGCATAGCAACACCTCAAAAAGACCTCATTACGTGAAACTCGAAAGCCAGTACGAATGCAAGCATCGCAGTGGTAAAAAGGTAAATCAGAACCAGCGGGTTCACACAAAAGTTCACGCCAGAAGCCTCCTGATGGCTATTGGCAGCCAGAAGGTCGCTGCCAGAACGAACCACGCGGCAACTGCAAGCTCAGCCATCACAGCTCACCCCTGATTTTCGCCGCCAAAACTCTCGAAACGAATTCCTTGCTAAGGGGTATCAGCGACTCCCTGCTGGGCTGAAAACCTTTTGCGGTGAGCCACGTTTCGTACTTTGCCTTTACGAAGAGTCCGAGGTTGGGGAAGTGGTGGATCGTGTATCCGTTGACGGGAATCTCTGCAACGGCAGTGCTGATACTTCTGGTGCCGGTTTTGTCCTTTTCAACGACTTTCTTCTTCCTTACACCAGCCTTTCTCACACCATTCCTTCTCACACCCACCTTGGCCGCCTTTCTGGCGGCGTTTATCTTCGCAATTCGGGACTTGGGGAACCTGGGCATACCACAACACCTCCTTTCAAACTCAAAAAACCAAAAAACAACCAAAACAATCAAAAACCAAAGCTACGCCTTCAGAAACTTCTAAATTACCATTCGAGAGAAAATTACGGGCTGAAATCAGTCTAATGTAGGATTGAGGGAAAACTTTAAATAATGTAGCCTATAAAATTAGATAGGTGACTTATATGAGTGCGGCCACCGATGTGGTGGTTAAGGTAGGTGTTGACGAAAAGCTGTGGAACCAGCTGAAGAATCTGTGTGGAAAAAAAGGAGACGTCAAGCATCACGTTAACAGAGCCCTGAAGATTTACGCTGGCATCACAAAAGGTCTTGCGGTTGCCGTAAAAAGGCCAGACGCTAGAGAGATTGTGAGAATAGACGAGATTGAAGACATCAGGCAGTTCATCAAAGGGTCAGATGATCTCGTGGAAATCTACCCAATTTTCGGCGAAATCTCTTTGGAGATCATCAAGAAGTTCGTGGAACTGGCGCTGAAATACGTTGACGAGGATGGTGAGCTTCCGGAAAGTAGCCCCGCTATAAGTGTCAGAAGTCCGGAAAAACCGAACGTTCCGCAGTATGTAAGAGAAAGGGATGCTGAAAAACTCGTGAACTTTGCTCTGGCCGGCTATCGGGTCGGCATCAGAATGCTAATCGATAACAGAATAGGATTTCTGACAATCGACCCCCAGAGATGGATAGATATCACCGTGTTTTGACTTTTTTACTTTTGTTTTTGCATTTTCTAGGTGAGATCGTGGAGGTAAAACTGAGGTTGATGAAAGAGGTGTGGGATGAGATCAAAAAGCTGAGAAGAGTGAAGGGAGACCAGTCGAGAATTGCCAATGAAGCTCTGAGAGTCTATCTAGGACTTTTAAGGGATGAGCTGGCAGTAAGGCTTGATGGAAACAGCTTCACCCTGTCCTATGTTGAAGGTGCTGGGATATACCGCCCGATTTTTGGGGAGTTCTCCAAGAACTTTCTGGGATCTCTGTTAGAGAGGGCTGAGGGGCTGTCAGACATTAATGGTGGCGAGCTGGATGCTGAAATCGCTCTTGAGGCTCTAGAATTTGGGGGAGTAATTATTGCGGAGATTGAAGGAAAAAGAGCAGTTGTCAGCAGGTGGAAGATCTCAGTTATCTAAATGTCTCAATAGTCTTGTAGAATCTGGTTACTGACTGCGGAACCCAGCTGGGGATAATTTTGTGGGCAAGGGCAACGACTTCTAATCCTTCAGCCATGGCGAATAACATGAGTTCCTTGGAAGCCTCCGACAACTCCTTTGGGTCCTCTGCACCATGTCCAGAAACACCGCCATAAACGGGCATCAGGAACTTTTTGAGAGTAGATTTCGCGGAGCTCTTCAGAGCCGTAATCAACTTCTTTATATCCTCTATATCGCCTATATCGAAGTCGTCAATGTATAATGCACATTCGTTACCGACGATTACCATAACAGGGTATGTGTGGAGTTTCCTATCGATGCCATAACTGCTCAGAGTTCTTTTACCAAAAACGTAAATCTTGGCCTCGATGCCGTCAACGGTGATCGTCGCTCTGTTCCCATCAGGATCTACAACTAGCTTATATTTCTCATCTCGCTTTAGAAATGCCACCGGGCCTACAACAACTATGTCCAACCTCTTTGGAATGTGGTCTCTATGAGTGTGACCTACGATGGAGTACTCTGGGCAACGAATAGCTGAGCAGCCACCCCATGCAACAAGCTCGATGAATTTTTCAAGGTCAGAACTCAAGAGCATCACCCTCCTTTTAAAATTGAGGTACAACAACCCACACCACGGGCTGAAAAAAGCCCGGAAAACTTAAATCCTAAAACAGCTCGCTGAAGAAACGCGTCAAAATCAGGCTATTGTGGGATTGAAAGTTGTGGGATTGAAAGGGGAATTGCAGGCAGTTATGCCTTGACTTTGACTTTGACTTCGAATCCCCTCTCCTCGAGTTCCTCAATGAGTGCCTGGGAGACGGGAATATCCCCTGGCAGTTCCACGCCGTTCTGTCTCGCGACAATTCTTACTGCCCTGTCAACCGCCTTCATCGTTTCCCTCCGCCACCTCTGCTCTCTGACGA